>CAMDRJ010000210.1 GCA_945906755.1 Klebsiella pneumoniae
ACAGGGCGGCGACTTCGTTGCGCCACCAATCGATGCGTGCGCGCGCAACGGACGGTTCATGCGGTTCGTCCACCGCATCATCGACTTCCCGACAGAATGCATAGAGAGCGGTGATGGCGCGCCTGCGTTCGGCGGGCAGAAAGCGAAACGCATAGTAAAAGCTCGATCCGCTCGCGGCCGCTTTCTGTTCACAATACTGATCGGGGCTCATCGAGGGCGCGGGCGAAGTGCGATGGGTGGTAATCGGAATGGAGCGCTTGCGTTATGCGCCGAGGCGGTTGCGTAGGTGGCGCACCGATGCACGTGTGAGCATCATCATCCAGTCATGCGGACGCACGGTCGGACGTTCTCGATTGCCACGCTCATTCGATTTGTGGAGCTTACATGCGATGGTGCGTCCGCCTTCGACAATCAACTGGAGTTCAAGGCCGATGCGCCCAGGTAATCGACCCGCCAGCGGCGCGCCGGATTCTAGCATCGCGCGTGCGCGCTCAATCTGCAGGGTCATGAGTCGATGATAGCCCGCACTGCACTTGGTCGCGGCCAAATCACTTTCCAAGACACCACACGCGGCCATCTCGTCCTGCGGTAAGTAGATGCGATCCTTGCGCAGATCGATCGCAACGTCCTGCCAGAAATTGAGCAACTGCAAGGCACTACAGATCGCATCGGACTGTTCGAGATCACGCTCGGCCGTTGCGCCAAACAAATGCAACAACAAGCGCCCGACCGGATTGGCCGAGCGACAGCAGTAGTCCTGCACTTCGGCAAAGTCGCGATAACGCGTCTTGACGACATCTTGCGAAAAAGCCGACAGCAGCGCATGAAAGTACCCAATCGGCAATCGATGTTCTTTGATAACGTCGGTGAGCGCTGCGAACGCAGGGTGATCGAGCCGCTCGCCACCGGCGCTGCGATCGAGCGCGCGACTGAATTCAACCAGTTGCAGCAAGCGCTCCTCACGCGTTGCGTCGCCTTCGTCGGCGATGTCGTCGGCGGCACGCGCAAACCGATAGATTGCGATCACCGGACGGCGCAGTCGGGCCGGCAGCACGATCGAGGCGACCGGAAAATTCTCGTAATGTCCTACACCCAAATGCGTCTCCAACGCTTAGCAAGCGAAAAAAATCAATGCAAATCAAGCCATTGAAAATGACAGTTTAGAGCGAGTCCGGTAGACTCCAAGGCCCATTTCGATCCCTCATCCACGCGAAGGTGGCGGAATTGGTAGACGCACTGGATTTAGGTTCCAGCGCCGCAAGGCGTGGGGGTTCGAGTCCCTTCCTTCGCACCATCGGCAAGATAGAGTGATGCAACCATCCGTAGAAACACTGCAGGGTCTTGAGCGCCGGCTGACCATGGCCGTCCCATTAATGGAAATCGACCAGCAAGTCGATGCGCGTTTGAAAAATCTGGCGCGCACTGTGCGCATGCCCGGCTTTCGCCAAGGCAAGGTTCCCATGAAGTTGGTGGCGCAGCAATATGGGCCACAAGTGCGGAGCGAAGTGGTGGGCGATGCCGTGCAAAAAGCATTCACCGATGCGGTGCAAACGCAAAAGCTGCGCATCGCGGGTTACCCGAAGATTCAGCCATCCGCAGCCGCTGGTCAGTCCGACAAACTCGAGTTCAGCGCAACATTCGAGGTCTATCCCGAATTCAATTTGGGTGATATCGCGACCACGGCCCTTGAGCGGCCGGTGTTGGAAGTAGGCGAAGCGGAAATCGATCGCACCATCGAGTCGCTACGCAAGCAACGCGCCACATTTGAGGACGCCGGGCGTGCTGCTGCGTCATCCGATCGCGTCACGGTCGATTTCGTCGGCCGCATTGACGGCGTCGAATTTCAAGGCGGCAGCGCCACCGGGTTCGCCTTTGCGATTGGCGAGCGGCGCATGCTCCCTGAGTTTGAGACCGCGGTGACCGGCATGGCGGTGGGCGAGGTGAAGGTATTCCCGTTGACGTTCCCGGCCGACTATCAAGGGAAGGATGTCGCCGGAAAAACCGCCGAGTTCACGGTCACCGTGCAGAAGATCGAGCGGGCTGTGCTGCCGGCGCTCGATGCTGAGTTCGCCAAGACGCTTGGCGTTCCAGATGGTGATCTCGAGAAAATGCGTGGCGAAATCAAGGAAAACGTCCAGCGCGAGGTCAAGCAACGCTTGTCAAACATGCTGAAGCAGCGTGTGATGCAAGCTCTGCTCGATACCAATAAGCCGGCGGTGCCGAATGCGCTGCTTGAGATGGAGCAGGAACGCCTCGTACAGTCCGCGCGGGCGGATCTGCAGCAACGGGGCATGAAGGATGTAGACAAGTTACCGATCGACCCCGGAATGTTCAAAGAGCAAGCGATGCGTCGGGTCAATCTTGGGCTGATACTCTCGGAAGTCGTGAAGCAACACGGCCTCACGGCGAAGCCGGAACAGGTGCGAAAGCTGGTGGAAGAGCATGCAAGAACGTTTGAGCAGCCCTTTGAAGTGGTAAAATGGGTCTACTCTCAACCTGAGCGCCTCGCGGAATTTGAGGGGCTCGCCGTTGAAGCCAACGTGGTCGAGTGGGCAGTAGCCAAGGCAAAGGGGCAGGACAAGCCGGTTGTATTTGAAGAACTGATGGGTTCTTCGGCGTAACTTGGTCGCTAATTGCAGCAGCTAAGTGTCGAGGTTAATTGCCGAAGTCGTCGATAACATAAGCACTGATCCACAACTCCCCTCGATCCATGAATATTGCAGCACACTCTAGTTACGCTGAATGGGCCGCGCCGACTGGCCTCGGTTTGGTGCCGATGGTCATCGAGCAAAGCGGTCGTGGCGAGCGCGCTTACGATATTTACTCGCGCCTGCTCAAGGAACGCGTCATTTTCCTGGTCGGTCCGGTCAATGACGGCACCGCCAATCTCGTGGTGGCCCAGCTCTTGTTTCTCGAATCCGAGAATCCCGACAAAGATATCTTCTTCTATATCAATTCACCGGGCGGTTCGGTGTCGGCGGGTCTCGCGATCTACGATACGATGCAATTCATCAAGCCCGACGTCAGCACTCTATGTACCGGGCTCGCGGCGAGCATGGGCGCGTTCCTGCTCACGGCCGGTGCCAAGGGCAAGCGGTTTTGCCTGCCGAACTCACGTGTGATGATTCATCAGCCAAGCGGCGGTTTTCATGGCCAGGCCTCTGATATCGAGATCCACGCCAAGGAAATCCTGTACCTGCGCTCCCGTTTGAATGATTTGATGTCGAAACACACCGGGCAGACGGTCGAGCGTATTGCCCGCGATACCGAGCGCGACAATTTCCTGTCGGCCGAAGAATCACTCACGTACGGATTAATCGATAAGGTTCTCACTTCGCGAGGCGAGGTCTGAAGACATCAATTGGAGGAAGGCTCGGCATGTCGGATAGATCAGGCAGCGAGAAGCTTCTTTATTGCTCCTTTTGTGGCAAGAGCCAGCATGAGGTGCGCAAGCTCATCGCCGGTCCGTCGGTCTTCATCTGCGA
This sequence comes from Klebsiella pneumoniae, assembly GCA_945906755.1. Classification (GTDB taxonomy): domain Bacteria; phylum Pseudomonadota; class Gammaproteobacteria; order Burkholderiales; family SG8-39; genus SHXR01. The sequence continues at coordinate 3,486 of CAMDRJ010000210.1, forward strand.
TGAGTGCATCGATCTCTGCAATGACATCATTCGCGAAGAGCACTCGACCGATAAAACGGGCAAAACCGCGAAATCGGATCTGCCGACGCCCAAAGAAATCTGCCTGATCCTGGATGAATATGTGATCGGCCAGCAGCAGGCGAAGAAGATCCTGTCGGTGGCCGTCTATAACCACTACAAGCGGCTCAAGCATCTGACCAAAAACGACGAAGTCGAACTGGCCAAGTCGAATATTTTGTTGGTGGGCCCGACCGGTTCGGGCAAGACCTTGCTCGCGCAGACGCTCGCGCGCTTGCTGAATGTCCCATTCGTGATCGCCGATGCCACCACGTTGACCGAAGCTGGATATGTCGGTGAAGACGTCGAAAACATCATCCAGAAGCTGCTGCAAAATTGCGATTACGATGTCGACAAGGCCAAGCGCGGCATCGTCTATATCGATGAGATCGACAAGATCTCGCGCAAGTCCGACAACCCATCGATCACCCGTGATGTGTCGGGCGAGGGCGTCCAACAGGCGCTCTTGAAACTGATCGAAGGAACGGTTGCATCGGTCCCACCGCAGGGTGGACGAAAGCATCCTAACCAGGACTTCGTGCAGGTCGATACGACCAACATCCTATTCATTTGCGGCGGCGCTTTCGACGGTTTGGAAAAGATCATTCGCCAACGCAGCGAGAAGGCCGGTATCGGCTTTGGCGCGGACGTGAAGAGCCTCAAGAACAGCAAGGATGTCACTGAGATCCTGCGCCAGGGCGAGCCCGAAGATCTCATCAAATACGGCTTGATCCCGGAGTTTGTCGGCCGCTTGCCGGTCGTGGCAACGCTGGAAGAGCTCGATGAAAAGGCCTTGATCCAGATTCTGACCGAGCCCAAAAACGCGCTGATCAAGCAGTATCAGAAGCTTTTTGCGATGGAAAGCGTCGATCTGGAAGTGCGGCCAGGCGGTCTCAACGCGATTGCCAAGAAGGCGCTTGCCCGCAAAACCGGCGCGCGCGGCCTGCGGTCGATTCTCGAGCAAACGCTGTTGGACATCATGTTTGACCTGCCAAACCTCGAAAACGTCAGCAAAGTGGTGGTTGACGAGACGACTATCCTTGGTGACGGCAAACATTTGTTGATCTACTCGGACCAGCCGAAAGTGGCGGGGAACGCCTGATACTGATTGCTTGTCCTACTTGTAATCGACCCGGTTCGGCACCACGTAAGCTTTCATACTCTCAACATTCATAAGATTCGGGGCTTTTGATGCCAGGCTCGAACGATCCATCCATGTCAATTCAATACGCGTTGCTCCCACTACGGGATGTCGTGGTCTTCCCACATATGGTGATCCCGCTCTTTGTGGGCCGCCCGAAGTCCATCAAGGCGATGGAAGTCGCCATGGAGGCAGGTAAGAGCATCCTACTGGTGGCGCAAAAATCGGCCGCCAAGGATGAGCCGGGCGCCGAAGATATGTATTCGATCGGCTGCGTGGCCAACATCCTGCAGATGTTGAAATTGCCAGATGGCACCGTCAAGGTCCTGGTCGAAGGCGTGCAACGGGCGCGGATCGAGGCGATTGCCGACCAACGTACCCATTTTGTCGCCAGCGCGCTGCCGGTGGTCGAGCAGATTACGGAAGTGGAATTGACCGAGGCGGAGGCGATGCGTCGCGCGCTCGTGACGCAATTCGACCAGTACGTCAAACTCAATAAGAAAATTCCTCCCGAAATTCTGACCTCCCTGGGCGGGATCGAAGAGCCGGGCCGCTTGGCCGACACGGTGGCAGCCCATCTGCCACTTAAGCTCGAGCAAAAACAGAAAGTTCTCGAAATGTTCGGAGTGAAAGCGCGCCTGGAACACCTGCTTTCGCAGCTCGAAGCCGAGATCGACATTCTGCAGGTCGAAAAACGCATCCGCGGCCGTGTGAAGCGGCAGATGGAAAAAAGCCAGCGCGAGTACTACCTGAACGAGCAGGTCAAGGCGATCCAGAAGGAATTAGGCGAGGGCGAAGACGGCGCTGATCTCGATGAGATGGAAAAGCGTATCAAGAGCGCCCGCATGCCCAAGGATGCTCGCCAAAAAGCGGAAAGCGAACTGAAGAAGCTCCGCTTGATGTCGCCGATGTCGGCCGAGGCCACCGTGGTTCGCAATTACCTCGATACGCTTACCAATCTGCCTTGGAAGAAGCGGAGCAAAGTCTCCAATGACATCCCGGCAGCCGAGCGCATCCTGGACGAGGACCACTACGGTCTTGATAAGGTAAAAGAACGCATCGTTGAGTATCTTGCAGTGCAGAGTCGCGTTGAAAAACTAAAAGGCCCGATCCTATGTCTGGTCGGCCCACCCGGCGTTGGCAAGACGTCGCTCGGTCAGTCCATCGCCCGCGCAACCAATCGCAAGTTCGTTCGCATGGCCTTGGGCGGCGTGCGCGACGAAGCGGAGGTTCGTGGCCATCGGCGCACCTATATCGGTTCGATGCCGGGCAAGATCCTGCAGAACATGGGCAAGGTCGGCGTACGCAATCCGCTGTTCTTGTTGGATGAAGTCGACAAGATGGGCATGGACTTTCGTGGCGATCCCGCATCGGCGCTTCTGGAAGTGCTGGACCCCGAGCAGAACCACACCTTCGTCGATCACTATGTGGAGGTCGAGTACGATTTGTCCGAGGTGCTGTTCATCGCCACCGCCAACACGCTCAACATTCCGCCTGCATTGCTCGATCGGATGGAAGTGATTCGGCTGTCGGGTTACACCGAAGACGAAAAGGTCAACATCGCGATTCGGTATCTCTTGCCCAAGCAAATGAAAAACAATGGGCTGAAGAAAGGCGAGCTGTCGATTTCCGAAGCGTCGATCCGTGATCTCGTGCGGTACTACACACGTGAAGCGGGTGTGCGAAGTCTGGAACGCGAAATTTCCAAAGTCTGCCGCAAGGCCGTCAAGCTCCTCATCACCAAGCCGGCGCAGAAACGCATTGCCGTGATGCCGAAGACACTCGATAAATTCCTCGGTGTGCGTCGCTACACCTATGGCATGGCCGAGAAGGAAAATCAAGTCGGCCAAGTAACTGGCTTGGCGTGGACCGAAGTGGGCGGCGAGCTCTTGACCGTCGAAGTGGCAGTCATGCCCGGCAAAGCGAAAACCATCACGACCGGCAAGCTCGGCGAGGTGATGACCGAATCGATCCAGGCCGCGCTTTCGGTGGTACGCAGCCGCGCCCAGCGCTTGGGGATCCGCGAAGAAGCCTTCCAGAAGAATGACATTCACATCCATCTGCCCGAAGGCGCCACACCGAAGGACGGTCCGAGCGCGGGCATCAGCATTTGCACCGCGATGATTTCGGCGTTGACCGGCATTCCGGTGCGCGCGGATGTCGCGATGACCGGTGAAATCACGCTACGCGGTGAAGTGCTGGTGATCGGTGGGCTCAAGGAAAAGCTGCTGGCTGCGCATCGCGGTGGCATCAAGACGGTGTTGATCCCCGAAGAGAATGTGAAAGACCTCGTGGATATTCCCGATAACGTCAAGAATCGTCTGGAAATCATCCCGGTCAAGTGGATCGACAACGTCCTTGCCCATGCGCTCGAACGTGCCCCTGAGCCCTTGCAAACCGCGGCACCGGAAGCCATTCCGCCGGCGCCAGTGGTTGGGGAAGAGCCTGCCAACACAGGCTTGATGAAACACTAACGCCACCGCGTCAAGCGAAGTCACCGCTTCTCGGCCAGAATATCGGCCAGCGCGGCGCTGTGACCAAACAGCGTAGACAGATTCAGGGAGGGTGTGTGAACAAGGCTGAAATGATTGAGGGAATCGCCAAGAGCGCCGACATTTCAAAGGCAGCGGCGGAACGAGCCCTCGACGCAACGGTGGCATCGATCAAGACTGCGTTAAGAAAAGGTGACATGGTCACGCTAGCCGGCTTTGGCACCTTCTACGTCGGTCATCGCGAAGCGAGGACCGGGCGAAATCCACGCACCAATGAACCGATCAACATCAAAGCAGCCCGTGTACCGAAGTTTCGCGCTGGAAAGGCGCTGAAGGATGGGCTAAACTAATGAGTTAAGTTGGGAGTCATCGGCGATCATCGATGCCGAGGCGCCACTTGAGGGTGCTTAGCTCAGCTGGTAGAGCGTCGCCCTTACAAGGCGAATGTCAGCGGTTCGATCCCGTTAGCACCCACCAAGGAAAAGCCGGATTTGGAGTGGTAGTTCAGTTGGTTAGAATACCGGCCTGTCACGCCGGGGGTCGCGGGTTCGAGTCCCGTCCACTCCGCCAAAAAACGTAACGGCCCGATTCGTCGGGCCGTTTTCGTTTTCTCACTGGACTACCGCGCGCCTCATGACTCCGGATGGGGGGGGAGCTCTGCGGCCGGGAGGGCTCA
>CAMDRJ010000211.1 GCA_945906755.1 Klebsiella pneumoniae
TGATTTAGGCTCTCGTACTCGTCCATCCGCGATTCTCCTTTCGTGTGCTTGGCGGCTCACGATCGATAGTTTCGCCGGGTGGACTCCCGGATTCGTCAAACTTCTGCTGCCTCCCCGGCAGAGCCGGGGGAACTCCCTACTTATTAGCAGGATCGCTTCACCCTTCTCCCTTCTCACTTCACTGCGATAGCAAAATGGACTTCGGCTTCAGTATTCCCACGCGCGGCGCCGTCGCGACCACCGAGACGATCGATGCATTCGCCAAACGCGGCGAGGCATTGGGCTTTCGCTACTTCGCGGTCGCGGACCACATCGTCATCCCACAGCAGATTGCTTCGCCTTATCCGTACACGAACGATCGAAAGATGACCGGTGCTGCAAGCGGTGATTGCCTGGACCCACTATCGGTCATGGCCTATCTCGCCGCTGCAACCAGCAAAGCGCGCCTGCTCACTTCGGTAATGGTGATTCCGCATCGTCAACCGGTCTTGGCAGCCAAGATGCTGGCGACGATCGATGTCTTGAGCGGCGGCAGAGTGACGGTTGGCTGCGGTGCGGGCTGGATGGCCGAAGAGTTCGCGGCGATCGGCGCACCGCCATTCAGTGAGCGCGGCAAGGTGACCGATGAGTATCTCGCGATCTTCAAGGAGCTTTGGACCAACGATGCACCGCGGTTCGACGGCCAATACGCGCGCTTCGCGAACATCAGCTTTCTACCCAAGCCGGTGCAAAAGCCGCATCCGCCACTTTGGATCGGCGGTGAAAGCCCCGCGGCCATGCGCCGCGCTGCGCGTATTGGCGATGGCTGGTATCCGGTCGGCAGCAATCCCGAGCACCCCCTCAACACGATTGCCAGGTATCGCGCCGCGGTCGCATCACTGCGGGCGCAAGCCGAACAGAATGGGCGCGACGGGGCGAACATTGATCTCGCTTACTGGGCGAATTGGTATCGGGAGAACCAAACCATGACGACCGACAACGGCGAGCGTCATCTGATGACCGGCAGTATCGATGCGGTGGTCGACGATATCGGACGGCTGCGCGAGGCGGGCGTGCGGCATTGCCTCCTTAACTTCCAGCGCAACACGCTCGCAGCATCACTTGAGGCGATGGAGCGTTTCGGTGCCGATGTATTGCCGAAAGTAGTGGGACGTTAAGAACGATCTAACGTAGGCCGTCTTTCCCGGCGATATCTTCCGCGCGCAGACCGCCGAGACGTGCGTGCAATCGCCCGCGCGTTGCAAACGCGAACACGATCACCACTTCATCGGGTGCCGGCGCATCGCCAAACATGACTGTCATGGTGTCGTAGTGCGAGCGCACATAGAGCGCATCCTTGTGGGCAAGCGGCACATCGATCTCTGCGCCCGGCCCGCCACGTTTACCCGTCGACGGGACCCAGGCCTTGCCGCCACCGACGGCATCGCGCACCGGATCGGCAAACGCTGTCGTGAGCAGCATGTTGCCGTGTTCATATTCGCCTGCGGTACCGACCACGCAACTTTTTCCGTAGCTTTCGATGGCACGCCCATTCGCCGCCGCGACGATGCGCCGCCCAAATTCGCGGCCAAGATGCACAGAGCGCTTTACGATCGGGCCGAGGTTCTTCACGAACTTGCCGGCACAGGGATTCTGCAATGCACAGGCGATCGCGATTTTGACCACCGGGTCGCCATCGGCAGCGATGCCGGTTTCATTCGCAAGCGTCTCTTCAACTTGCGTGAACCACTTGCGGATATGAAAACCGTGGAAATTGGATTTCTTCATTGCAGAATCTCAACCGGAACAGCGCTGAGAATACCTGCTCAAGAAGATCCTCGTGAACCGCTGGAGAAGATGCGCACTGCATCCGTCCCGCAACGCTAATCGCCACTGAGATCAGGGCGATCGCGACGAAGCATTTCGGGCGTCACCGCACCTTGTAGCGAACAACCGAAGCGAGTGAGCGATGCGTCCTCGTCGAATGCTTCGATCAGAAGTACTCGCTCGACCGTGCCGGGAGCAGGCGCCTTGTCGGCCACGGCAATCGCACTCACCCAACCGTTCGCGGCCTTCTTGTGATCCCAGATCTCGGAACGCACATGAACCGCATTGTCTTTACGCAATCGCTGACGTTCCCAGATTACCGATTCGGTCGCGGCAACCACATCCGCAATAGGTGCGCTCAAGAGAAATCCCCATGACAGGGCAAGCCCTTCATTGCCAAAGCCCATCACCTCATCAAAATAGCCGGCCACTTCCATTGCACCGATCCTGATCGGCGCGTTGAATCGAAGGAGACTTCGTTTCGGATCAGACCGATCGGGAACCCGAAAATAGGCAACGGTTCTGCCATTGCTGAAGGAGAAGACTGAAGTAAATACATCGCGCTCCTTCTTCAGTGTCTCGAAGAACGTCTTGTCGCAGCGCGTGAGATCGGCCAACAGAGCGTTCGCAGCAGCGTTGATGGGTTTCGATTCCGCCGCGAACGCATTGCACGTGAGGAATGCCAACACCAGGGCGAAGAATTTCATGCGGTACATCCTCATGGCAAAAGCGCGAATGAGGCCCCATGAAATCCACCGCGCGCTTGGGCCAAGGCCGCGACAACCGGGAACGAGCGTACCTGAGCGGCTTGCAGCGGAGCCGGTTGCCGTGCCTCGGATGAGGAATATCTGGCGCAGCATGCGCGCCGCACTGCAATCACTTGGAGATCAGCACGGCGATGCCGTCATTACCACGACTATTGGCAAGGAACCTTCGTGGCGTCCGGCGAATCGCTCAATGGCGCGAATCCCATTTTCGCCGCAGCCTGCACCTGCGAATCGGGAACCTCAACAATGCCAATGCGACCATCTGGGGACCCGCACATCGATGGATACATCTTGCCATCCGATCCACACGCCGACGAAAGCACCTTGATCCCGGCGCCGGTCAGTTGGCGTTCCATCTCCTGAACGGAGACGCCGCCACCGGTGCACTGCACCGATCCCGCGGACTTGTAGAGGCTGACACCGGCAGGCGCAGGCGGCGGTTTGCTATCGCCGCCGCAGCCTAGAAGGAGTGCGATCAATAAAGAGGGTAGGAAGGGGCGCATGGTCGGAGTCGGTCGGGATTATGCAATGGAATGTCGAAGGAAGCGGGAAGTTTTCGCGAAAGCTCAATGCCGCTGCGGCCGCGATCGAAGCCTAGTTGCGCGACCGAATTTCGCGGGGTTATTATGCGGATACACGTTTATCCGCTTAGGTGTAAATATGGAAGATACTGTGCGTTGGACAGTCTTAGTGTCCAGGGAAACCGATACCGCGCTGCGCAGCTACCTAGCACGGCAGGGAACGAAGAAGGGGGACCTCTCGAAGTTCGTCGAGGAGGCGGTTCGCTGGCGCGTGCTCGACCGCGTGGTCTCTGAAGCAAAGGCGCGCAACAGCGGCGTTCCCGCAAAGAAAATGCAGGCGGCGATTGACGAGGTGCTCGCCGAGGTGCGCGCCGAAGGATTCGCCCCTGTCGCCCGGTGATAGTTGTTCTCGACACCAGCATTCTTGTCAGTAGTCTGATTAACCCTGATTCGCCGCCACACCGGCTTTACGAAGCGTGGCGCGCCGGGGCGTTCACACTAGTGACGTGCGACGAGCAGTTCGAGGAATTCCGGCGGGTCACGCGCCACGAAAAACTGCGTCGGTACATTGAACCAGCAGTCGCGGGCGCCATCCTCAATCAGCTGCGACGGCTCGCCCAACGCATCGAAAAGCTGCCGAAGGTGCGGCGATCTCCCGACGCTGCCGACGATTACTTGCTGGCCCTGGCACAAGCCGCCAGCGCCGATTACGTCATCACGGGCGACAAATCGGGACTGCTCGCTCTAAAGCGGCACGGGCACACGCGCATTGTGACGGCGCGACAGTTCTCGGAAATCGTCGCGCCGAAACCCCGTCGCCGCATCCGCGTGCGATAACGGACCAGGGAATCGCTTGACCGCGTGGACACAGCAAGCAGGTGGACCATCGTCACTTCTGCGGGACCAATTTAATTTGCAGTCGGCAACCGACGGCCTGCGCATAGCGGCGAAGGGTCGTTAGCGACGGTGCGTGTTTCCCGGCCCCTTCGAGACGCGATATCGCACTTTTCGTGGTGCCCATTCGCTCCGCCACAGCGTCCTGAGTGAGCCCGGCCCTCGCGCGGGACTTTAGAAGCTGCCGGATGACTTCATACTTGGGCTCCAATGCTTCATAGGATTCTGCGAAGCCCCGGCGGTTAGCGGCCTTTTCGAGAAGTGATTTGTGGTCGTGCCGAGCCGGTGCGTGTTTGAGATCGGCCATTGCATAACTCCTTAATTCTCTTTCTTGCGAGCTTTCCCCTGATTACGCTTCTTGTATTCTTGATTGCGCCGATCTCGTAATCGACGTAGTTACTTTCAGCGGGGTAGCCGATAACCCAAAGTTCATCCCCGGGCACTAGATCTTCAGCTGGAAGGACACCTTGATCGATATTCTGAGCGACCAATGGGGTGTCGCCAGAATCATCAAACTCCTTCAGATCAACACGAAGTACAAAGAGATCTTTGTAATCTTTGTCGTCTGTCAAACCCGTTCTTATTGTGAACTTCTCGTTGAACGGTAGCGAAACCTTTGAATGATCGGATGGGAAAATCCTGAGGGATTGCGCGCAGCCACCAGTGTTCGCGAGCACATGAGAAGCTGTCTGTTACCCAGAAGAAACCGTTTGAATTGGCAACCAAGAATGACGACCCTTTACCCCAATATGAAAATTCGGGGTCGTCATGCTCGAAAAGGATTGGGCGGCAAGTTTCTTCAAACTGATTCATTTCCGAATGCCTAAAAGCCATTGGGTTCAGAGTCATAGTGACAGCCTACCTCACCTTGCCACCGACTTCTCCTTCCTCGATCAGGGTTTCTTCAACGCACGAATACGCAGAATCTGTTCAGGGAAACCTCGCTTTGACCCCTATAACCCGTAAAGGCTGACGCTGACGGGCGCAGGCGGCGGTTTGCTATCGCCGCCACCGCAGCCTAGAAGGAGTGCGATCAATAAAGAGGATAGGAAGGGGCGCATGGTCGGATTCTGTTGCGATGAGGCCATGGCGGAACGATGATACTTTGCAGCCCTAGCCAAACAACAGCACGAATACATGGTACAGCGCCGCAACGACTCCTATGCAGAGGAGTACGAAGTAGAGCAATTTCACCTCGGCCCACTCGCCCCTCCAAAAATATTTCGTGAATACCGAAATGCAGTCTGGGATACTCGCGACGGTCACGTCCTCGCCAAGACCGCGCAGATTGCCGAAAAACCAGCGGAACCAGGGCGCGAGAAACATGATTGCAACCGGTATTGCCACGAGTAGTAGCCACGGGTGATCAACGTAGCCCGATGCCCAGTCAAGCACGCGTCAATCCCACCAAAGGTAAAACAGGTCGAGGCCATTTCCGAGGCCTCCGGAGTGACTACGTGAGCCAAATTTTATGGTTAGCGTGAATGCGAGCGCGATACCAAGAAGGATGATGACCCCGATCGTGTAGTAGCCCGCGAACAATCGTACCTGCGGGGGAAACGACTCGTTGAGGGTAACCCAATAACCGATGGCTGCCGACCCGAGCACAACGCTCCAGAATAGCGCGCGTCTCCCCACTTTGCGTTACCCCACCAATGAGCAGTGCCGAAATGCGTGGCACCTGGCTGTGCTCTGTACTAGTTGGTTCGGGATCACTTGAGTGGGACCAATTTAATTTGCAGTTGGCAACCGACAGCCTGCGCATAGCGGCGAAGGGTTGTTAGCGACGGTGCGTGCTTCCCGGTCCCTTCGAGGCGAGAAATCGCACTTTTCGTGGTGCCCATTCGCTCCGCCACAGCATCCTGAGTGAGCCCGGCCCTGGTGCGCGCCTTTAGAAGCTGCCGAATGACTTCATACTCGGGCTCCAATGCTTCATAGGATTCTTCGAATCCCCGGCGGTTAGCGGCCTTTTCGAGAAATGCTTTGTGGTCGTGCCGAACTGGTACATATTTGAGATCAGCCATTGCTTAACTCCTTGATTCTCTTTCTTGCGAGCTTTAGATCACTGTCGGGTGTTTTCTGCGTTTTCTTAATAAAGGCATGCACGACCACGACGCGTTGGCCACTGATGAAGCAATACAACGCCCGACCGATCCCGGATCTTCCGCGCGGACGCAACTCAAACAGACCATCACCCATTGCGCGCGAGTGAGGCAGCCGAAGTCGAGGCCCATATTCCGCAAGTAATTCAATCATGCGCGCGTAGTCAGCAAGTACGTCCACAGGCCAAGATTCGATCTCGGCCAACACCCTCGTATGGAAATACTCGATTTCGTACGCCATACGAAGATGTTAGCAATTACGCTAACATTGGTCAAGCGCCACGCACGATCTCAACGGGGTCAAGCCTTTCGCGATCGAACATCCTGGTCAGCGTAAAGAACTCGCGAAGGGCTATTGCCGTTCCGACCCCGGTTTCGCGTTGTTCGTCGCCCCACAGTTTCGGATTGGGCCCCTTCAGACCCCGCCTCGCGACGATGTCCTTCTCCTTGCCTTCGGCTCTGCGAAAAACGAGCCACAGGACTTAGACCTATGAAATAACGTGCCATGCCGGGCACACACCATCGAGTTGAGGCGCAGACGCAGGCTTACCGGGACTGCCTCCCCCGAACGGATGGTTAAACCCTAGCATGAACCGCGGACGCCAGGGCTTGCCAGGGGGCGTTTCACCTTATCCCTTATCCCTTATCCCTTATCCCTTATCCCTTATCCCTTATCCCTTATCCCTTATCCCTTCACCCGATCACGGCACCCCTCGCACCACCCGGCACGGAATCATTCGCGTATCCGCCGACCCGGACATCGGGTCATACGGCCCGTCGTACGACAGCGCGGCGTTGATATTGATGTCGAGCGCGCCGAATGTCGGCCCTTCGCCTTCGGGCCGCCACCATCCCATGCCGGTCACGAGCAATCCGGGCGGCGTGCGGTCATTGAACTCGACTTTCAGGCGACAGCGCCGTTTGCTCTCGGCCGTTTCAATCCAGACCCACTCGCCGTTTGACACGCCTTGATGGGCTGCGGTGTCCGGATGCATTTTCAGCAGCGGGTCGGGCGACATCTTGCGCGCCCATGCCTGCTCGCGAAACCTTGAGTGGTGATACGCCTTCTCGCGGGCACCGGTTTGCAGTGAGAGGGAACACGGCTCGCTCAATTTCGATGCGCTGGCGAGTGGCATGTAGTCAGGTAGCGGGTCTTGACCGAGCTTCTCGAGCCGCTCTGAATACAGTTCGATCTTGCCGGTGGGCGTGCGGAATCCTACATCCGCAAAATTGCCGAGCGAGTAATCAAACTTCGCAAAACCGTCGCGTGCAAGCGTCTCGAAGGATAGGTTCGTGCCCTCGATCAAAAACGCATTGAACTCACGCTGATTCGCCCAGGGCAGGAAATCTCTCGTCAATGCGCCGCGCGCCGCCATGCGATCGATCAGTCCGCGCGCCATCTCGATGTCGGGCCCTGCGCCTGAACGGTGATCTCTTCTTCTTCGAGGCCGGTGGTCTTGGGCAACACGATGTCGGCAACGGCCGCCGTGGGACTCATGGTGTGCGTCGCCACCGCGAGAAAATCAAGCGAACGCAACGCCTCCAATGTCCGCGCGGAGTTGGGGTAGGTGACCGCGATGTTGACGCCGCTCACGATCATCGCGCGTACCGGGTATGGTCTGCCCGTAAGAATCGCGTTGATCACGGTCGGGTTGTGGCAAGCCGTCTGCCAGCCATCGGGCCCCGACCAGAGGGGAAATTGTTCGGCACCTAGCGTTTGCAATTCCGTTTCGCGTGGCAAGCGAAAGCGTGGGTC
>CAMDRJ010000212.1 GCA_945906755.1 Klebsiella pneumoniae
TGGAAGGCCTGAACAACAAGATTCGCGTCATCCAGCGACGCGCATATGGGCTGCGCGACCAAGAATATTTACGACTCAAGATTCTCACTTGCATGCTCCCAGCGCTCTAAAATGACCCAAAATCACCCACTCGACTTCCTGAAGACCCAAAATAAGGGGACCGCATGCTGTTACTGCGCTTCACACTCGGATCGATCGTCGCCGCGGCGCTGCACGGCTCACCCCCTGCCGCGGCCGCTGAAAAACAGATCCACGAAAGCAAATCCCGCTATAACTCGATCTACGTGACCGAGAACGAAGCGGGCCTGCGCATCCTTCGTTTCGAGCCGGGCGGCGATCGGCAAAGTGTCGTGAAGCTGGGCGACCCTGATCATCTTGAATTGCCCTATGCACGTGTTATTCCGATCGCCATAACACTGGTCGAGAAGCCCGAGCGCGTGCTCATCGTCGGGCTAGGCGGCGGCACCATTCCGTCGTTTCTGCGCAAACGCATGCCGCAACTCATGATCGACGCGGTCGACATCGACCCGGAAGTCGTTGCGGTCGCCAAGAGCCATTTCGGCTTCCGTGAAGACGACAAGATGCGCGCCTATGTGGAAGACGGCCGCCATTTCATCGAGCAACGCGAAGCGCTCTACGACATCATCTTTCTCGATGCGTATGCGTCCGACAACATCCCCTATTCCCTTGCGACGCGCGAATTTCTTATCGCGGTCAAACGGGCCTTGAAGCCACGTGGCGTGGTCATCGGCAACGTCTGGGGCAATCGCGCCAACCCGCTTTACGATTCAATGGTGCGCACCTATCGTGCGGTCTATGAGGAAGTGGCGATTGTCGATGTGCGTGAAGCGTTGAACAAAATCGTGATCGCATGCCCGACCAAACAAGACCTCACCAGCGAAAAACTCATCCGGCGCGCACGCGCACTGACCACTGAATTACCACTTCGCGTTGATCTGGCCGAACTGGTCCGCTACGGTTTTCGTCCGGTCGGCACCGATGGCATGAGCGGGCGTGTGCTGCTCGATGCGGATCGGCCAAAGCGGTAACGTAAAGCGCTCAACCTACGGAGCCGCATGCAATGCCAATCAACCCATTTTCGTCTGCCACCACCATCGCCGCGGCGATTCGCTCGCGCGCCGTCTCATCGAGCGAAGTGGTCGAGCAATACCTCGCCCGTATCGCCCGCCACCAACCGGCCCTGAATGCAATTTGCACACTGGATGCAGCCGGTACAATGCAGCGGGCCCGCGACGCCGATGCCGCGTTGGCGCGGGGCGACTTATGGGGGCCGCTGCATGGCGTGCCGATGACCATCAAGGATGCTCTCGAAACCGCGGGCCTTCGCACCACCGGCGGGCATCCGCCGCTCACCGATTACGTACCGACGCGCGACGCGCCCGCCGTGGCCCGCTTAAAGGCGGCCGGTGCGGTGCTGCTTGGCAAGTCGAACCTGCCGCCGCTGTCCTCGGACTACCGCGCCGACAACCCGATCTTCGGTCGCACCAACAATCCATGGAATCTCGCCCACACTCCCGGTGGTTCAACGGGCGGTGGCGGTGCGGCGGTGGCGGCGGGCCTGTCCCCCTTTGATCTGGGCAGCGATCTGGCCGGCTCGGTTCGCAATCCTTCGCACTACTGCGGACTGTTTGGACTGAAACCCACCGAACGACGCGTCCCCAATACCGGACATATCCCGGAACCGCCCGGCCTGCCGCGCGCGGTCCGCCATCTGAACACGCTTGGCCCACTCGCACGATCGGTCGATGATCTCGAACTCATCCTGAAAATCATCGCCGGACCGGATGGGCACGAGTGGGATGTCCCACCGGTGCCCCTCACCGAAGCGCCGGACCGACCACTCAAAGCGATGCGATTCGCCTGGAGTACCGCATTCGGATCGCTGCCGGTGACCGCTGATACACGTAATGCAATCACCAAGCTTGCCAATGATCTCGCGCGGCTCGGCTGCAAAGTCGAGCAATTGATGCCGCGCGGCTTCGACATCGATGCCGCGCGGGAAACCTGGGGCGAGCTCGTCATCACCGAACGCGCCGCCACCGCACCGGATCGCGTCGCCGAGCGGGTCGCTGCCTTGAATGCAACGCTCGGCGACAACGTGCCGGTGGGCCGCGGCTCCGCGAAAGGTGCACGCGCCACCATCGCCGATTACATGGCAGCGCTCACTCGACGCGACGTGTTGATCGGCGCATGGGAAGCGCTCTATGAAGACTTCGATGCGTTTCTTTGCCCGGTCACCGTGGGCCCAGCGATTCCCCATGTGCCATTCGGCACACCGATCGATGTCGATGGCGTGAAGGTGCCGTACTTTCTCGCCGGTACCGCTTACACCTGCGTGTTCAATCTCACCGGCAGCCCGGTCGTGGTGGTACCGCTCACCCGCTCGAAAGAGGGCCTGCCGATCGGCGTGCAGATCGTCGGCAAGCGTTGGGGCGAGATGGCTTTGCTTGCGTTGGCGAAACAGGTCTCGCTATTGACGAGCCCGTTCGTACCGCCGCCGGGTTACGCTTGAGGAACAACTGAGATTGCCTACGGCGCAAACATCGGCACCGGCGGCCCGCCATCGGTCGGCTTGAAGACGACCTTCACCGCTTGGCCAATACGAATCGCATCGAGATCGCAATCGACGATGTTGGTGAGCATCGTGACGCCCTCGGATAGCGTCACATAGGCAATCGCATATTGGACCGGGCTGCCGCGGCGCATCACGCTATACGAGTAAATCGTCCCGGTTCCGCGCGATTCCACCCAATCTGTCTTGTCGCTGAAGCAATGCGGACAGATCGGCCGCGGATAATAGTGATGCTCACCGCAGGCCGAACACTTCTTGATCATCAGCTTGCCGTTGGTTGCGGCATCGAAAAACGGCTTGTTGTCCGAGCCCACCGACGGTGCGGGCAGCTTGCGTTCCGGGGCCATCAACATTTCATTCTCCCCTTTCCATGATCAGCGTTGCACTACCGTGGCGCGAACCGAGTTGACCGCCGGTCCCCTGCGCGAGCGCGAGCTTGCAGTTCTTCACCTGCACCTTGGGATGCGCTTCACCGCGTAGTTGTCGGACCGCTTCGATGACCTTGGTCATGCCACCGCGATTGGCCGGATGGTTATTGCAAAGGCCGCCACCATCGGTGTTGAACGGCAAGCGTCCGGTGCCGGAAATCAAATTGCCGTCTGAGACGAACCGGCCGCCCTCGCCCTTCTTGCAGAAGCCAAGATCTTCGATTTGCATGAGCACCGTGATCGTGAAGCTGTCATAGATCGAGGCGTATTGGATGTCAGACGCTTTGACGCCTGCCTCCGCGAATGCGACCGGGCCCGACCATGCGGCAGCCGAATAGGTGAGATCCACCTTGCCGCCCAACTGGCCTTTGATCGCCTCGCCCGTGCCAAGAATATTGACCAGCGGACGTCGCAACGATTTGGCGATTTCCGGCCGCGCAACGATCACTGCACCACCACCATCGCTCACGACACAGCAATCAAGTCGGTGCAGCGGATCGGCGATCACCGGCGAATCGAGCACATCCTGCACGGTAACGACTTCGCGCAACATCGCATGCGGATTATGTTGCGCATGATGGGATGCCGCGACCTTGATCCACGCCAACTGTTCGGCGGTCGTGCCGTATTCATGCATATGGCGCATCGCGACCATGGCATACATATTGGCGGTCGCACCGCCATACGGATATTCAAACGGGCCATCGGGCGTGGCCGCACCATAGTTGCGTGGTTGCGTACCACTTGAGCCCTCCGATCGTGGCCGACCCGCTAAGGTCACCAACGCGATATCGCATTTGCCCGCAGCGATCGCTTGCGCTGCATGCGATACATGGACGAGATACGAAGAGCCGCCGGTATCGGTGGAATCGACATGACGCACCTTGAGGCCAAGATAATCGACCATCGAGAGTGGCCCAAGCCCAGGGGCATCACCCGCGCAGAAATAGCCGTCGATATCCTTCTTGGTGAGGCCAGCGTCTTCCAGCGCGCCTTTGGCCACTTCCGCATGCAACTGCGCCACCGATTTGTCTTCGGCCTTGCGCGTCGGATGCTCATACACACCGACGATCGCCGCCTTCTTCTTGATGCTCATAACACGACCTCGATCAGATAGGGGCCGCTGCTCGCCAGCCCGCGCTTGAATTCCCGCGCCAATGCATCGAGGTCAGTCGCCCGGCCGGATTCAACGCCGAAACCCTTGGCGATCGACATCCAATCCGGATCGGGACGATCGAGTGTCAACATATCGGTGGCCCGTTTGCCGGGCTTGCCACCGCCGACATTGGCAAACTCACCGCGCAGAATCTGATAGGAACGATTGGCGAATATTAGGATAGTGACGTCCAGGTTCTCGCGCGCCATCGTCCAGAGCGACTGGATGGTGTACATCGCGCTGCCATCGCCTTCGAGCGTCACCACCTTGCGTCCTGGCGCACCGATCGCGGCACCAACTGACGTGGGTAGTGCAAAGCCGATCGAGCCGCCCATCAAGTTCAGCCAGTCATGCGGCGCGGCGCCGGTGGTCAGACGCGCAAAGCCGCGCCCGGTCGATACCGATTCATCGACGACGATCGCCTGCTCAGGCAGCAGGGCACCGAGCACCGCCGCGATGCCTTCCTGCGTGAGCGACCCGGTTGGTAAAGCGGGCTTGTCGTTCTCAGCGATGCCAATCGGCGCCATGTTGGTTGCGCCAAGTTCATGCGCCAAGGCTTCGAGCGCCGCAAGGATGTCTTCTTCCACGCCGGCGAGCTTCGTCACCGCGCAGGTCGCCGGAATCTGCACGCTCGGCTTTTCCGGATAAGCGAAAAACGAGACCGGTGATTTCGCACCGACTAGCACGAGTTGTTGGGTATCGCGAAACATCGAGACCGCGGCATCGACCGCATAGGGAATCCGCGTCGTCTGCACCCGCCCTGCCCCACGTTCGAGTCGGGCATTGTTGTATTCGGCGGCGATTTTGCAGCCGGTTTTGGCGGCGATCCGGCCTGCCCATTCAAGCGCCTTAGTGCGTACGCCCACACCACCTAACAATAAGGTCCGTTCGCCAGTACCGCGCAATGCGATTGCGGCGGCCTTGATCACCTTCTCATCGACTTTCTTGCGCGCGGGCGTGGCCGGGGCCCACACGATATCGCCACCTGGACCCCATGCGGTGTCGGCCGGCAAAATCAATGTGGCGATCTTGCCGGGGGCTTCACGCGCCACCGCGATCGCTTGCGCGCCGTCCACCGCCACCGTCTTCGACGACGGCGAGGTCTTCACCCAATGCGACATCGGACGCGCGACGCCTTCGATATCCGAGGTGAGCGGCGCATCGTGTTTCACATGGTAGGTCGCATGCTCACCGACGATATTGACGATGCCCGAGCCCGCCTTCTTCGCGTTATGCAAATTGGCGAGTCCATTGCCAAGGCCGGGGCCAAGATGCAGCAGGGTTGAAGCGGGTTTCTCCGCCATGCGGTAGTAGCCGTCGGCGGCGCCGGTCACCACACCCTCAAACATCCCCAATACACAGCGCATGCCTTCGACACGATCGAGTGCCGCGACAAAGTGCATCTCGGAGGTGCCGGGATTGGTAAAGCACACTTGCACGTCATTGGTGACCAGCGTTCTAACAAGACTCTCGGCGCCGTTCTGGTTGGAATCCATGGTTTTACGAGTCAGTGATAGTGGAATTGCATTGAATAGGGCGAGCGGGTCGCTTCGGGTTATCCTTGGAATGTACCTCAATCCCGCCTGATACGAGACAAAGTGGGAGTACGCGGAGACCTTCCAACTCACGGCGCCAATGTCACTATCCAAGTTATTTGAGCTGCGGTCCATCGCAGTCATCGGCGCTTCCTCGAATCCCGAACGGATCGGCGGACGGCCGGTCGCCTATTTGCTGCGTGAGTGGCTACCGCGCGATCCGGGGCGGCGCCTCTATCCGGTCAATCCCGGCCGCACGGTTCTGCAGGGGCAACGCTCGTATCGCTCGATGAGCGAGATCGGTGTGCCGGTCGATCTGGCCATCATCGCGGTGCCCAGCACCAGCGTTCTCGCTGCGGTGCGCGATTGCGTGAGCGCGCGTTGCCATGCGGCGATCATTTGCAGCGCGGGCTTTGCGGAAACCGGCGAGGCGGGAAAAGCCCTCCAAGCGCAGATCGTGCGGCTCGCCAAGGGCGCCAAGATGCGCCTGCTTGGACCCAATTGCCTCGGCCTCCTCAATTTGCATGCGGGCCTCTTTGCGACCTTCGCCGAAGCCGGCCTCTTCACCGACCACTCGGCCGGCAGCATTGCGATCGCAAGCCAGAGTGGTGCAACGATGTCGCAGTTGCTCATGCTCGCACGCGGTCGCGGCATCGGGCTAAGCCGAATCATTTCCACCGGCAATGAATGCGATATCGATGTCGCCGAGTGCATCGCGTATTTCGCTACCGATCCGCAAACGAAAGTCATCCTCGCTTACTTGGAAGGCTGCGCAAGCGGTGAGCGCCTGGTCGCTGCGCTCGATGCGGCGCGGCGGGCGCGCAAACCCGTCATCGTTCTCAAGATTGGCCGCTCCGCCGCTGGGCGCATGGCCGCGCAGTCCCACACAGGCGCGCTGGCCGGGGAAGATCGGATCTTCGATGCCATCTTCGCGCAATACGGCGCCTATCGCGCTGAGTCATTCGATGACGCACTCGATGTGGCCTATGTCTGCGCGGCGTCCGGCGAAGCGACCGGCAAGCGGATCGGCCTCGTGACTATTTCAGGCGGCGCCGGTGCACTGATGGCCGATGTCGCGGTGAAGGCAGGCCTGGATGTCGCGGCCTTGCCGTCTGACACGACAGCGAC
This sequence comes from Klebsiella pneumoniae, assembly GCA_945906755.1. Lineage (GTDB taxonomy): Bacteria > Pseudomonadota > Gammaproteobacteria > Burkholderiales > SG8-39 > SHXR01. The sequence goes on from CAMDRJ010000212.1 coordinate 6,841, forward strand.
GCTTGCCAAACTCTTACCCTTCGCCACGCCCGCCAATCCGCTCGACACCACTGCGCACGCACTGAATGATCTGAGCTTGCCGCCAAGATTCGCACGCGCGATGCTCGCTGCCGGTTACGACGTGATCATCTTTTTCCTTGCCTATATGGGGCAGTCGCCGCGGATCTTTACGCCGCTGGTGGAATCGCTCGGCATGGTCCGCTTGGACTATCCCAATACACCGTTCGTGTTTTGCAGCCTCTTTACGCCCACCTCGGCCAAGATCGCCGCGAGCCTTGGCTTTCTGGTGTTCGAAGATCCGAGCCGTGCCGTGAAAGCGATCGCGGCATGGGTATGGCTCAGCCAGCAGGCGGTCGGCGACGTGCCACCCGAGCGGCGCCCACCGCGCGAGGCGGTGCACCTACCCGATCGATCGCTCAATGAATTGGAAACCAAAGTATTGCTCGGATCGATCGCCATCGGTCGTCCACGCGAGCACCTTGCCACCAGCGCCAATGATGCGGTGACCGCTGCCGCTGCGATCGGCTTTCCGGTGGTCATGAAAATCGTCTCGTCCGATGTCCGCCATAAAAGCGAGGTGGGTGGCGTGGCGCTCGACATCCGCGATATGGACGCGGCGCGCCGACGCTATCAGCTCCTCGTCGATCTCAGCCGCCGGGCGAACGCACCAATAACGATTGAAGGCGAGCTGGTTTCCAAGCAAATGAATGATGGCATCGAGATGGTGCTTGGCAGCATCGTCGACCCGTGCTTTGGCCCGATGGTCATGCTTGGCATGGGTGGCATCCTGATCGAACTACTGGACGATGTGACGTTTCGGCGCCCGCCCCTGTCGCGGCGTGATGCGCAGACGATGATTGCGGCCCTGCGCGGCGCGCGATTGTTAGACGGGCTGCGCGGCAAACCGGCGGTGGATCGCGACGCATTGGTCACGGCAATCGTGGAATTCTCCGAGCTGGTC
>CAMDRJ010000213.1 GCA_945906755.1 Klebsiella pneumoniae
ATTTAGGCTCTCGTACTCGTCCATCCGCGATTCTCCTTTCGTGTGCTTGGCGGCTCACGATCGATAGTTTCGCCGGGTGGACTCCCGGATTCGTCAAACTTCTGCTGCCTCCCCGGCAGAGCCGGGGGAACTCCCTACTTATTAGGTGCGCAATCGCCTCGCCCGCACGCCGCTGCACCAGCAAGCCGGCGGCGCTGTGCGCTTCATTAAGCTCACCACGTTGCAAGGCCGCCTCGATACGCGCGAGCTCGGGCGTTTTCAGGTTCGTATCGATTTGGGCAATTTGCGACAGCGCATCGACAGCCGGACGAGCATCGGGCTCAGCAAACAAGAGGCGGGCAAACGCGGCCTGCCCGGCGATCTCTGCGGCGGATACGTCGGTTGAACGCGAAACATCTGCACTTGGCGTGGCAGGCGGTGCGGACATTGCAGTAACCCACTGCATTGGGTCGGGACCGATACGACTACAGGCCATTAACATACCAGTCGTAGCAATCACCAACACTCCGGTGACCAGCGTGATTGGGCGAACACGATGGAGCGCGCCGTGGCGATCTTTTTTCGTTACCGTGAAATTCGAGTTGGTCACGTGCCCGTCATTGGTGATGCACCGGATCTAAAGCTATTCTCAATCGCCTTCATTTACGGGCCGATGCCTAGCACGTTGATGAACGTACGCCGTGAATTTACCATTGTTGCGTGATCTGTCACTGTGGCGAGACAATCGCACCTGCGGGTCCGGGTCGTTATCGTTCCGCAATACGATCCTCGAGCAACTGAATCCAGTGCCCGACGGCGGTCGTGGTGTGGCCTTGCAGATGGGTCATGCAACCGATGTTGGCGGTAACGATCGCCTCAGGCGAATTCACTTGGAGCGCGGCGATCTTGTTTCGTCCAAGCGATTCCGCCAGCGCAGGCTGGAGCAGCGAATAGGTACCGGCCGAGCCGCAGCAAAGATGGGCATCCGCAACCGCCACGACTTCTATGCCGCAGGATTGCATCAGCCGCTCGACGAGCCCTTTCAACTGCTGACCATGTTGCAGCGTACAGGGGGCATGAAACGCGACTCGCATTGGCGTCTGCGTCGTATGCGGTCGCAGCAGCGGTTGCAAGCGCGGGAATTCCGTATCGATGACTTCTGCAATATCTTTGGTCATCGCGGCAATTCGCGCCGCCTTCTTCGCATACGCCGGGTCGTGGGCAAGGTGATGGTCATATTCCTTGACCACTGCGCCGCATCCACTTGCAGTCATAACGAACGCCTCGACTTCGCCGCGCTCGACGTAGGGCCACCAGTGATCGATCAGGGCACGCATATCGTCGCGCCCTTCTTGCTGGTAATCGAGGTGAAAGCGCAACGCACCGCAGCACCCCGCACCGGACGCCTCGATGAGCGAAATGCCGATCCGATCAAGAACGCGCGCGGTCGCGGCATTGATAGCGGGCGCCAACGCCGATTGCGCGCAGCCGGCCAACGCAATCATCTTGCGTGCATGGACTGGCGCGGGCCACGTCCCAGCATTCTGGCGTTGTGCGGGTACCTTCGCTTGCAGCGCAAGCGGCAACACGGCGCGCATGAATTGGCCGATCCGCAAGAGGAGCCCGAACACACGCGAACGCGCGATGACCGCGGCCAACACACGTCGCTTCAATCGTTCGAATATTGGACGCTGCACCCGATCAGCGACGATCTTGCGGCCGATATCGACCAAACGGCCGTATTGGACGCCGGATGGACAGGTCGTCTCGCACGACCGGCATGTGAGGCAGCGATCGAGGTGAAGCTGCGTCTTGGCGGTGACAGGGGAGCCTTCAAGGACTTCCTTGATCAGGTAAATGCGCCCGCGCGGGCCATCGAGTTCGTCGCCGAGCAATTGGTAGGTCGGACAGGTCGCCGTGCAAAACCCGCAGTGGACACACTTCCTGAGGATGGCATCGGCCTCCTCGCCTTCCGGCGTTCCCTTGATGAATGCAGCAAGCGTTGTTTGCATCGTGACCGGTCGTTTCAGAATTCACTGTACAGGCGGCCGCGATTGAAAATGCCGTGCGGATCGAAGACGGCTTTCAAATTGCGGTGAATGTTCGCGGTCGCGGGAGTGAGTGGGGTAAACACGCCCACCGATTTGTCGCCATGCCGAAAGAGCGTTGCATGACCGCCCAACGCCACGGCCCGCGACCTGATCGTGCGCGCGTCCGCACTGGTGGCACACCACCTTAGCGCGCCACCCCATTCGATCATTTGATCGCCTGGAATCGCCAAAGGCGGCACGCTCGATGGGACGGAAACGCGCCAGATCGGTAATTCAGTCGCAAAAAATGGATCGGTCTGCTCACGAATACCGATCCAGAATTGCTCTGCTTGCGAGCGATCGATCAATTCGCCGCCCAATTTACTTCGTGCGGCATCGACCGCTGCACGCGCGCCAGACAATCGCACGCCCAGATCGCCGCCACGCCAAGCAACGGCCGATATCGGTAACGGCTTGGCGCCCCATTGATTCAGCCGCTCCAATGCGCGATCTTCCGGCACCTCGAATCGCAACGTTACTTCGGCGACCGGCAGCGGCAGCGTCTTCAGCGACACCTCGAGCAGCAAACCAAGGGTGCCAAGGGAACCAGCCATGATGCGCGAGACGTCATAGCCCGCCACATTCTTCATGACCTGCCCACCAAACGTGAGCGGATTGCCATGCCCGTCCATGATTCGCACACCCAATAGGAAGTCGCGCAGACTTCCTGCCGACTGGCGCCTTGGACCGGATAGCCCGGCAGCGACGGCTCCGCCGACGGTCGCCGCGCTGCCGAAATGCGGCGGCTCACACGCGAGCATCTGAGCGCACTCCTGCAACACCGTCTCAAGCTCGGCCAGACGAGTGCCCGCTCGCGCTGTGATGACTAATTCACTTGGGTCGTAGTCAACAATGCCCGCATAGTTACGTGGATCCAGTAGTTCGCCTGCGATCGACTGACCATAGAAATCCTTGGTGCCACCAGCGCGGATTTGCAGCGGTCGATTGGCCGCACCCGCAGCGCGAATCGATGCGGAGAATCGTTCAAGCGTAGCGGCAAAGCTGCTCATCAGAAGCGTGGCAATTCCGGAAACGGCAGGCGCCCGCCGCTCACATGCATGCGACCCAGTTCAGCACAGCGATGCAAGCTCGGGATATTTTTGCCAGGATTGAGCAAGCCGGCCGGATCAAAGGCGGCCTTGATGCCGCGGAAACAGGCGAGTTCGTGCGGTTCAAATTGCAAACACATTTCATTGATCTTCTCAATGCCGACCCCATGCTCGCCGGTGATCGTGCCACCCACTTCGACGCACTTCTGCAGCACTTCGGAGGCAAACTGTTCGGTGCGATGCAATTCATCTGCATTGTTTGCATCAAACAGAATCAACGGATGCAGATTGCCATCGCCCGCATGGAAAACATTGGGGCAACGCAGGTGGTATTTCTGCTCCATCGCCGCAATGAATTGCAGGATCTCGCCCAGGCGCTTGCGTGGAATGGTGCCATCCATGCAGTAGTAATCAGGCGAGATGCGGCCCACTGCCGGAAAGGCCGCCTTGCGGCCGGCCCAGAATCTAAGGCGCTCGGCTTCATTGGCCGATACGCGCACGCCGGTGGCCCCCGATTGTTCGAGCACCGCTTGCATGCGGCCAATTTCTTCTTCCACTTCTTCGCGCGTACCATCCGATTCGCAGAGGAGAATCGCCTTGGCCTCGAGGTCGTAGCCGGCATGCACAAACTCTTCCACTGCACGAGTCGCCGGCTGATCCATCATTTCGAGACCGGCTGGAATGATGCCCGCACCGATAATGGCGGCCACCGCGTTGCCGGCTTTCTCCACATCATCGAATGACGCCATAACGCAACGTGCAACTTCCGGTTTTGGCAGCAACTTGAGCGACACTTCGGTGGTCACGGCAAGCATGCCTTCCGATCCGGTAATGAGCGGAATCAGGTCGAAGCCCGCAACATCAAGCGCCTCCGAACCGAATTCGATCGGATCGCCGTTCGCGGTAAAGCCGCGCACACGAAGAATATTGTGGACCGTGAGGCCGTACTTCAAACAATGCACGCCGCCTGAATTCTCTGCGACATTGCCGCCAATCGAACAGGCGATTTGCGACGACGGATCGGGAGCGTAGTAGAGACCATAGGGTGCCGCGGCCTCGGAAACCGCGAGATTGCGAACACCCGGTTGCACCCGCGCGATACGCGCGACCGGATCAATCGCGAGGATGCGTTTCATTTTCGCAAGCGATAGCAGCACGCCGTCTCGCATCGGCAATGCGCCACCGGATAGCCCGGTCCCCGCACCTCTTGCCACGACGGGCACTTGTAACGCGTGGCAGGTCTTCAAGATGAATGCCACTTCATCATCGTCTTCAGCGATTACGACAACGCCTGGCACCTCACGATACGCCGAGAGCCCGTCGCATTCATACGGTTTGGTGTCCTCATGCGCATAGAGAACGCGACTGGCCGGCAGGCGGGTAAGCAATCGCCCGACCACTTCCGCCTGCCGCAGAAATCGCGTGCCGGTCACCGGTGTGTTCACGACGGCCTTCGCACCAAACGGTACTTCCTAGCTCCTGCAACCATCAGTAGCGCCCTTCCTCCAAGTCAAGATGCGGAAACGCACTCTTCAAGGTGTGTGGCATGCGGATGGCCGGCGCGGCGCGTACATGGCGCTTGTTGATCTGATCCACCCGCGTGACGCCAAGCAATCCCATCGCGGTACGAATCTCGACTTCCATCAATTCCAGGACGCGCCGTACGCCCGCCTCACCGGCCGCGCCCAGGCCGAATCCACAGACGCGCCCAAGCCCCACCGCTTTCGCGCCAAGCGCAATGCCTTTCAGCACATCGGTGCCGCGCATGAAACCGCCATCGACGATCACTTCGGCCCTGCCACGCACCGCCTCCAGCACCTCGGGCAACACCTCCAGCGAACCGACGCCCTGATCAAGCTGTCGTCCGCCGTGGTTAGACACATAGACCACTTCGACGCCATGCTCGACCGCAATCGCCGCGTCTTCCGCAGTCGCAATACCCTTCAGGATGAGCGGCAGCGAAAATTTGTCTTTGAACCATTTGACGAGATCCCAGCTGATGCTCGCCTGAAAATCTGCCCCCGTCATCGCGCGCCGCGCCGACGGCACAAAACGCTTGATGACATCGCGTTCGCGCCGGCCGTAGAGCGCGGTATCCACGGTGATGCAAAAAGCGTGGAAGCCACCCGCAATCGCACGGCGAACATAATCCTCCACCCATGCGAGATCACCGCGCACATACAACTGAAAAATCTTCGGGCCCTTGCTCGCCCCCGCAACCGCCTCCAAGCCAGGCGAGGCGGTCGATGACAGAAACGAGGTCACGCCAAACTGCTCCGCGCCTTTGGCAAGACCAAGTCCGGCGCTTGCATCGAGCATTTGCACCGACCCCATCGGCGCCACAAACACCGGCAAGCGCATCGCCTGGCCAAGCAAGGTACTGCTGCAATCGATCGCACGCACGTCATGCAGCACGCGCGGCCTGAGCGCCAGACTATCGATCGCGAGTCGATTGCGCAGCACGGTGGTTTCGGTTTCAGCAGCTCCGACGAGATAGTCCCACGGCCCATCCGGCACGTTCGCACGTGCGGCCTTGACCACCTCATGGAGCGTCTGAAATTCATCGGCATCGGGCACTGCGTGCACTCCTAGAGCAATTTCGCATTGAATCGGCCGATTCTACCGATCTATGCGCTGCGGGTATTTGCCGAGCACGGTCGTGACGCCAAGATCACCCGAGGAGCAATACGATGTCGTTTGTTACTATGGCGGTGACTCGACTTTGGCTCTCACTCACTTTGGCGCTCCCGCCCACGCTCTTGGCTCGTTGCCTGCCATTCTTGCAATGGTGGCCACGCATGCATCGCGGCACTCTGCGTGCCGATCTCATCGCAGGACTCATCGGCGCCATCGTCGTGATACCGCAAGGCGTTGCCTTCGCCACCATCGCAGGGATGCCTCCCGAGTACGGCTTGTACCTCGCGATGGTCCCGGCAGTCATTGCAGCGCTATGGGGATCTTCCTGGCATGCGGTATCAGGCCCCACGACCGCCGTGTCGATTTTCGTCTTTGCCACCCTTGCCCCGCTCGCGACACCGGGCTCGGCGGAATATATCGGCCTTGCGCTCACTTTGTCGCTGATGTCAGGGCTGTTGATGGTCCTGCTTGGTCTTGCGCGACTCGGGGTGATCGTCAATTTCATTTCGCATACGGTGGTGATCGGCTTCACCGCCGGCGCCGCCATGCTGATCGCAGCATCCCAGCTGGCAAATTTTCTTGGCATTCGCCTGCCGCGCGGAGAATCATTTTTCCAGACGCTTTACGCCGCCGGCGTACGCGTCGGCGAGGCAAATCTATTTTCCGTCGCCGTGGCACTCGCCACGGTCGCAGGTGGCCTGTGCGCCCGTCGGTATCTCGTTCGCGTGCCTTACCTGATCGTCGCCCTGGTCACTGGCAGCTTGATCGGCGTATTGCTGAATGGCCTGCTCGGGAGCGAGCACACCGGCTTACGAATGATCGCCGCGCCCGCCGCTGCGTTGCCACCACTATCGACGCCGGATTTTTCGCCGGAAACCTTTCGGCTACTTGCCGGCATCGCGCTGGCGGTGACCGTCCTCTCGCTTACGGAAGCGATCTCCATCGCGCGCGCCATCGCGCTTCGGTCTGGACAGCGCATCGATGGCAACCAGGAATTTATTGGTCAAGGTCTCGCCAATATCGCCGCGAGTTTCTTTTCAGGTTATCCCTCCAGTGCCTCTTTCAATCGCTCGGGCCTTAACTACGATGCAGGCGCACATACCCCGTTGGCTGCGGTGCTCGCAGCAGTCTTTCTCATCGTCATCCTCGCGGTCGCCGCGCCTCTCATTGGATACATCCCGACGGCGACACTGGCGGGAATTTTGTTTCTCGTTGCATGGGCACTCATTGATATTGCGGGAATTCAAGCGGTCCGCAAAGTCAGTCGAAGCGAAACATGGGTGCTCGCGATCACCTTTGCCGCCACCTTGACGCTCAACCTCGAGCTCGCGATATTGGTGGGGGTATTGGCTTCACTGATCGTTTATTTGCATCGAACGTCGCGTCCGATCATGCGAAGTCTGGTGCCGGACGCTCACCATCCGGAGCGAAAAATGGCCGAAGTCGACGCCACGCGCAAGGAATGCCCGCAGCTCAAAATTCTTCGCATTGAAGGCTCGATCTATTTTGGCGCGGTCGACCACTTAACCGCGTATCTGGAGGGCCTGCGCAAGGAACGTCCGGAACAAAAGCATCTTCTTTGCATGTCAAAGAGCATCAATTTTATCGATACCGCCGGCGTTGGATTGCTAGCCAATGAAGCGGCGCAGCGCGCCAAGGTAAATGGGCAACTCTATTTCTATAGTCTGCGCCAACCCGTCTATCAGATGCTGGAGCGCGGCGGGTATCTCGATGTGATTGGTCGAGAAAACTTGTTCGAATCAAAGGATGAAGGCATCAGCAAGATATTCAAGCGCCTTGATCATTCGATCTGCGCGCAGTGCACGGGCCGGATCTTTCTTGAATGCAAGACCATCCCCGAGGCACGACCGTGATTCAGCAACGCTTGCACCGGCAGCCGACGGTCTCGTCGGTTGTATTACTCCTTGCCGCAACAGCGTTTCTGCTCGCCTGCGGGGAGAAGCATGCGCGGCTGCCAAAGCTCGATCCCCAAGCAATCG
>CAMDRJ010000214.1 GCA_945906755.1 Klebsiella pneumoniae
TTGCCAGGTAATCAATCGTTCCGGCCGGGATGTCGATGCGCCCGGCACCGGTTACCCGCACAAACGGCGATTTCATCGACAGATCATCGTTTTCGGCAATGCCATTGCGAATGATGAAGCTTGCGGTAAGTTCGCTAAAGTCGGTCTTATCCGCACTGCTGGCTGCTGCGCTATTCGGATCACCCGCGCGTAGCGCACGCGCGCGCCGGGCGATGTCGGCAAGATTCAATCCCTTCACCGCACCGTCTTGCAGGTTCAACTCCGCCTTCCCATGCAAGGCGCGCTTCAACTCGCCCACGGTACGTCCGGTCGTCGTGACATCAATGCCGACGCTACCCCGCCCATCCAACATCTCGACCGCCGCGGCATCGCGAAGCAGCGGACCCACCGCAACGTTGTTCAGTCGTTGACGAATCACGAACTTGTTCGATCGCGCGTCGACATCGATCGCACCGGCTATCGACCCCGAATACAGCTGCGCCTTGATCGGATCGAGGTGAATATCTCCGCCGGTCGCTTTCAGAGTCACTTCAAGCTTTTCCGATTTAATGTTTGCAGCGACGAGCGACCCGATCTGAATCGATCCGGCGCCATTGACCGCTTTCAACGCGGACAAATCGATCTGCGTATCCGCGCCGTCCCCTTTCGCGGCGCTGCCCGGCGCGGGCTTGCTTGCTTCAGGTTTGACTGCTGCGGGCTTGTCCTTACCGGTATAGCGATCCACATTGAGACGATCGATCTCGAGCTTGAATCGGGAATCAGGCTTTGCATAATCGGCGAGACTTAGATTGATGCGCGCGGTCGATTCATCGAATTTCACCGTGAGATCGGTTGCGAGCGTTCGTTTCTCCCAGTGGAGATTCGCGCTGCCGTTCGTAACGATTTTCAACGAGCCGTTTGGAATTGCCGGACCCGTTGCAGCGATCTCGCTCGCAATCTTCGCTAGTGCGATCGTATTGGCATCAAGCTCAACGACGATTGCCGCCCCAAGAGTTCCCTGTACCGCAAGATCGGCTTCCTTCATTGCAACGGTAATGTTCAGCTCGGGAAACTCCACCTTGCGACCGGGGATCGTCTCCAACGCAAGGCGATAGGTGCCTGCAATCTGGAGCCGTGCATCGAGTTTTGGCTGCTTGCCCTCCGCGCGGGCCGCAAACGCGAGCTTGCCGGTCGCACCGCTCGCGATGCGCCCGAGCTCCAGATTGACATCGAGTAACCGTATGTCTGTTTTGCTTGCTTCGTCTTTCCAGCCGATCGCCAGATTCGCGATCCGTACGCCGTCGATATCGATTCCCACCGGAGCGGATGCGGCGTCACGTTCGGTACTTGGCGTACTCGGCGTACTTGCCGCGGCCGGCTTCGCAGGTCCGGCCAAATCATCGAAATTGGTTGAGCCATCCTTGCGTTTAACAAGGTTTGCCTCGACATCACGAAGCTCAATGCGATCGACCACCACTTGGCGGGAAAGCAGCGGCAGCAATGCAACCGAAACATGCGCCGCACCGACTTTCGCAAAATTGTTGGTCGAGCGCGCTTCCGACAGCGACACTTTGCTGATCGAAGCGCCTAGCCGAGGAAAGAAGGTGAGCGAAATGGGACCGTCGATCGCGAGCGTTCGCGCATAGCGTTCCTGCACAATTTGCACAAGCCGCGGTTTGTACTCATTGGGATCGAAGGTTGCCGAAATGACTCCAATGGCAGCCACGATCAACACAATGACAACGACGATACCGATGCCGATCCGCTTCACCCACTTCATAGCGACGTCCCTTTACTTGATTTCGTTCGCCACACCGAACGGCACATGGCCGGTGGCCACATGATTGCGTGCGCGCTCGACATGGGTGCGCTGGTCATCGAAGAAAATGTCAGCACCGAACGCCGAGAGAAAAGCTGATTTCTCCAATCCGCCTAAGAACAACGCCTCGTCGATGCGAATATCCCAGGCGCGCAAGGTCCGCACCACCCGCTCATGGGCCGGTGCGCCGCGGGCGGTGACCAAAGCCGTACGGATCGGCGATGCGTCGATCGGATAATCCGCCTGAATCCGGTGCAACGCGGCCAGAAAATTCTTGAAAGGACCACCTGACAACGGCTCATGGGCCGACGCGGTCTCACTCGCGGTGAATGCGTCGAGGCCGCCTGCCGCGTAAATCCGCTCGGCTTCATCGGAGAAGAGCACTGCATCACCGTCGAACGCGATACGCAGTTGCCCGTCCGCAGCGGTTCGTGCACCGGCCGAACCCGGAAAGATCGTTGCCGCCGCATAGCCGGCATCCAGCGCCTTGCGCACGTCAACCGGATTGGCCGACAGAAACAGATGCGCGCCGAACGCGGGCACATACGAATAGGTACTTTCCCCGCCGGTAAACGCGGCGCGCGTAATAGGCAATCCGTAGTGGCAGATCGAATTGAACACGCGCAGGCCCGTATCGGCGGTGTTGCGCGAAAGGAGCAGGACTTCCACCCTCGTACGTTCCGCTGTGTTGAGCGAGAGCAGCTTTTTTACCAGCGAGAATGCAATGCCCGGTGCAAGCACCTCGTCTTCATGACTGCGCTGATACGCGTGATAGTCGAGGACACCCTGCTCCTCGAAGATGCGATTCGACTCTTCGAGATCGAATAGCGCGCGGGAGGAGATGGCAACGACAAGCTGGCCGTCGAAGGTCGCCGGCATGGTGATCCTGGGCATGAAATCGAGCCGCCATCGTAACCGCTAATTGCGACGGATGGCAGCTCGACGCAGACGTATCGCCGTATGACCGGCGATTACGCGCGCTTTGGCCCGGCCGCGAGCGCCGCTTTCACCTTGTCCGGCGTGAACGGCAGCGAGCGCAACCGCACACCCGTCGCATCAAACACCGCATTGGCGATCGCGGCGGGAATCCCACAAGGCATCGGCTCGCCCGCCCCCCAGGCGGTCGTCCCGGGCCGATCGATCAGAGCAATCTCGACTTTGGGTGCCTCCGGGAAACGCATGATCGGATAGCTCGCCCAGTCGACGCTGGTGACTTTCTGGCGATCCCAATTCACCGTTTCCATGAGCGTCCGGCTAACCGTCTGCAATACACCACCTTCCACCTGATTCGCGACGCCATCCGGATTAACCATCTCGCCGCAGTCATGGCTCGCGCACACGCGCGTGACGCGAATCGCGCCGGTATCCCGATTCACCTCGACTTCGGCCACCGCCGCGACATAGGTAATCGCGTTGTTGTAGCGAACGTAAGCGATACCACGCCCCTTCACGACCGGACCGCTCCCCGCGTTCGGATTGGGCCCCGGACGTGTCTGCCAGCCGGCCAGTTTCATCGCCGCCTGCAGCACATCGATCGCGCGCTGATCCTTCATGTTGCGCAAGCGATACTCCGCCGGATCGGCATTCGCTGCAGCAGCCAGTTCATCCATGAACGCTTCATTGGCGTAGCTATTCTCGATCCGCCCCGGACTGCGCAAATGCGACGAGCGGAAGAACGCCTCAGCAACATGGCGCGTGTTTACTTTGACGTTCGGAAACAGGTAGGGCTGCCCGGAATTCTGGAACAGGAATCCCACCCAATTGCCGGGGCGCGGAATGCCGGTTTCGGTGGCGGCAAGCAATGGAAAATCAAGCGGCTTGAAGGCGGCAATGTGATTGAGCGCGATATGAAAATCACCCGACCACGCAACCACATTCCCCTGTGCATCGAGCCCTGCTTCGAAATCCATCGCACGAGGCGGGCTCTTCGGCGAGCGCGCGGTTTCATCCGCGCGAGACCATTGCACCCGCACCGGTTTGCCGACCTGCATGGCAATGACTGCGGCATCAGCGGCGGCATCCTCGGTACCGTTGCGTCCATAACAGCCGGCGCCTTCCAGGAACGTAAGCCGAATCGCGGCCTGCGGCAATCCGGTGACGACCGCCAGTTCATGCTGCATCGAATGCGTGGCTTGCGATGATGTCCAGACGGTGAGTTTGCTGTCCTTGAAATCGGCGACGGCGCATGAGGGTCCAATGGTCGCATGCGTTTGCACCGCGAAGTCATACGAAGCCTTGATGCGCTTTGCCGCGCCATCGAGCCCGGACTGAATATTGCCAATGTTTTGCGTCACATCTTCCCGGGCGATCGGCATCTTGCGCCAGGTATCGAACACGGTCGCCTGATCCGGCAGCCCGGTGCCGGCGGTCCACTTGACCTGCATCGCACGCGCCGCCTTGATCGCCGCCCATTCGTTGCGGGCAACGACAGCAAGGAAATTGCCCTTGCGCACGGTCTGCACGAAGCCGCCCACTTTGCGTGCTTCGGCATCGTTGAACGACTCCAGACGCGCGCCGTGATCGTCCGGTCGTATGACACGGGCATGCAACATGCCAGGCAGCCGCACGTCGTGCACATAGGTGAACTCACCAGTGACTTTGGCGGGAATATCGACGCGCGGAATCGAGCGGCCAATCACTTTGTACGATGGCGCCTTCCGCAACTCGATTTTCGTGTCGACCGTCAATTTCAAGCCGTCGCCGATCAGTTCGCCGTAACGCACCGCGCGACCCGGATTCGTTTTAACGCGCACCACGCCGTTTTCGACGATCAGCTCATCGATCGTTGCACCAAGCCGTTGCGCGGCGCGCTCAACCAGTGCGCGTCGGGCGGTCGCAGCGGCGCGCCGCAATTCCGCGCCACCTTGAAAGATCGTTAGGTTGGCCCCCGTGAGCCACTGATCGGGCGTGGTCGCGGTGTCACCCATGACCATTTCGATTTGCTCAAATGCGACATCGAGTTCCTCGGCGGCCAATTGCGCAAGCGCGGTGCGCGTACCGGTTCCAAGATCGACCTTGCCACTGAAGATGGTGATGCGATTATCCGGGCCAATGGTGAGCCAGGAATCGGCCGCATCCTTGGCCACCGAGCGGGGCGGTCGCAGCGCGGTCGACGCCATTGCATTCCCTGACATCGAAAAGCCAATGACGAGCGCGCCGCTCGCTTGCAGAAACTGACGGCGATTGAATGAGGTGTGATGCATGTCCGTCTCCTCGTCAGGCGAGCGTCGCGCGCTTGACGGCGGCGACGATGCGTTGATGGGTGCCGCAGCGGCAAAGATTGCCGGCGAGCGCTTCTTTGATTTCGGTTTCGCTCGGGCGCCGATTCTTGGCGATCAAGGCGGCCGACGTCATGATCATGCCGTTCACGCAATAGCCGCATTGCGCAGCCTGTTCATCGATAAACGCCTGCTGGAGCTTCGAGGGCTTGGCAACCGTACCGAGGCCTTCCAACGTGGTGACCGCACCCTTTAGCTTGCCGACCGGCAACATGCACGAGCGGACCGCTTCACCGTTGACGTGAATCGTGCAGGCGCCGCACTGGCCAAGCCCACAGCCGAATTTTGGGCCATTGAGTTCGAGATTATCGCGCAGCACATAGAGCATCGGAGTGTCCGGATCGGCGTCGACCTGACGGTTCTTCCCGTTGACATTGAGGGTGTATCTGGCCATGAGTGACTCCTAATTGAACATCGCGTGTCGATGGTTGTTCCAGCAACGCATAACTCTACTGCAAGCAGAATTTCCGAGTAATGGTGCTATGCTGATTTGCATGATGTAGCCCCATGGAGGAACGATGCGAGCGCCGATCAGTCGTATCTCTACCGGGCGCGATACTTTTCATGCTGTCGCTTGCGGCAGGCGTGGTATAGCTTGATGGCGCCGGCACGAACGCCTCGCTCAATCATCATGCGGATAAGCGCTGAGCTGAACGCGCTCATGAAAACGCCCGAGACGGCCAAGCGTCTGGCAGACTTCGGCGGCGATCCTGGCGGTGGCACGCCCGAAGCGTTTGGCGAGTTCATCGCCGCAGAAATTATCCGCTATGCCGAGGTCGTGAAGACCTCCGGTGCAAAGCTCGAATAGGAGTGTGAGATGTCTGTTTGCTTGGTTCGATGGATTGGCGCGCTGATCTTCTTAATAGCTAGCCCGGTTGTGGTGGCCCAGGAATACCCGACCAAACCGGTGCGCGTGATCGTCGCCAATTCGGTCGGGTCGCTCGCCGATATCGTGGCGCGCGTCATCTTCAACAAAGCGAGTGAATTTCTCGGACAAACATTCGTGATCGATAATCGCCCCGGAGCGGGCGGCTCGATCGCCGGCGAAGCAGGCGCCAAGGCGGCCCCGGATGGCTACACGCTGATATTTGCATCCGATAGCGTCATGGCGATCGCGCCGCATGTCTATCCTTCATTGCCCTATGACCCAAGGCGCGATTTCTCGGGGATCTCGCTGGTGACCAAGATTCCAGCGGCGTTCGTCGCGCATCCATCGCTTGGTGCGAAATCGTTGGAAGAGTTTCTGCGCCTGGCCCGCGCGCAACCCGGCAAACTCAACTACGGCAGCGGTGGGGTCGGGCATGCCACCCACATGGGCATGGAAATGCTATTGATCAAAGCGGGCGTCCAATTGGTTCACGTGCCCTATAAGGGGACAGCACCGCTTACGCAAGCACTGTTGACCGGTGAAGTGAGCGCGGGAAACATCGGCCTCGGATTGGTGCTCAGCCACATTCAAGAAGGTCGCTTGGTGGGTCTTGCCATCAGTGGACCGCGCAACCCGGGTGTGCTGCCCGGCGTTCCAGATGTCGGCAAGATCGTACCCGGATCCGAATATATTTCTTGGCAAGCCGCGTTTGCTCCAGCTCGAACACCGCGCGCTATCATCGACAAATTGAATGCGACGATCCTGCGCGTCGTGGCCACGCCCGAAGTGCGTGCGCGGATGCAGGAAACCGGCATGGCAACCGTTACCAGTACATCGGTCGAATTGGAAAAAATGGTTGCCGACGATATCGCGAACTATCGCGATCTCGTCAACCGCCTGGGCTTAAAGCCGAATTGATCGGCCAAAGAAGCCAGCGAACTTAGAGAGCACATAGTGGCACGCAATTCTTCCCATAGTTCCCCGGTGATATCCAGATCTCTGTTCACTTGGACAGTGGTCGCGGCACTAGCGATCGCCATCGGTGTGGCATTGTTTCTTGGCTATCGGGCCTACGCAAAAAAATCCGCGTCGAATGCAGTCGTTGCGCTCGCCGCCGGTGTGACGATGCAACTGAACGGTGCGATTGAACAGTCGATTAAGGAACTTACGCAGCGAGTCTCTGAAAAGGTCACCGAGGGACTCAGGAGCGGCGCTATCACCGCCACCGAAACACGGCGATACGCCGGGCTGCTCGACCACATAAATCAGCAACTGACCGCGCTCGAAGCCCATCGCAAGCTCGCCAGTCCGGAATTGTTCGAATCAACACACGACTACACGAGCGATGGCACGCATCTGCTGCGTCGCATTCACGCCCATGCGAAATTGCGTGGTGAGATTTTCGTGGGACTTGGCGTTCTGGATGATCTGCGCCGCCAGGCGGGAACCCGATCCGGACAGTGGATCACCGATATGGTCGCCGCAAAGAAAAAGCTGGACACGACAGCGTTTGAATATCGAAATGGCGTCGCCACCTTGGACACCGCGCTCACCGGTCTGGCCCAATCGCGTCGGAAGTTTTCAAAATACATCCTGATTAGCAATGAAACTCCGCCACCGTCCGCAGGCGCGAATCGGTCCAGGCGCCGGTGGTAGCGGCGGCTTTAATCAGTCGCCG
>CAMDRJ010000215.1 GCA_945906755.1 Klebsiella pneumoniae
GCGCTGATCAGCCATCGCGCCGAAATCGCGCGCATGCATGTGAACCGCGAGGAGATGCAGCTCGCCCCGGGCGACGTCTTTCTCGCCTGGCCGCCGATGTTTCATATGGCATCGAGCGATCAGATGATTTCCTGTCTATGCACCGGTGCCCATGTGATCGTCGTCGACGGATTCGATGTGGACCGGATCATCACGCTCGCCGCGCAATATGAACTATGGTGGCTCTTCGTGCTGCCGGGCACCGTCGAGCGCTTTTGTCAGGCGGTGCGCGAGCGCGGCGTCACGCCAAAGGGCGGTAAGCTCCTTGGCGCGATGGCCGATCTGATTCCACCGCATCAGATTGCCGAAGTCACTACGTTGATGCGTGCCCCGTTCTGCAATACGTTTGGCGCCACCGAGACCGGACTGCCGCCAGCTTCCGCCGGGACGATTCCGATTGGTTGCGTGCCGGAATCGCTCGGGAAGACGATCAGCACGCTCTGCGAAATTCGCCTGGTCGATCCGGATGATCGCGATGTTGCAGACGGCGAATCAGGCGAACTCGCGATGCGGGGACCAACGCTATTCAGTGGCTATTGGAATGCACCGGCGACGAATGCCCATGATTTTCGTGGCGGCTGGTTCCATATGGGCGATGCGTTTCGGCGTAATCCGGATGGCACGCTTTCGTTCGTCGATCGCGTGAAATACCTGATCAAGTCGGGTGGCGAGAACATCTACCCGGCGGAGATTGAACGCGTGTTGCTGGCTGATTCCCGCGTAGTTGAAGCGGTGGTGGTGCGCAAGGCGGATGCGCAATGGGGCGAAGTGCCGGTTGCGTATGTGGCCCGCAATGATGAAAGTCTTACGGCCAAATATCTGATGGCGCTCTGTCGCACCCAACTGGCCGGTTATAAGCGGCCCAAGGCGATTCATTTCGTACCGTTCGGTGCGTTTCCGCGCAGCACCACGGGCAAGGTACAGCGTGGTGAGGTCGAGAAGTGGCTGCGATAGGCGAGGCGTTGCGCCTAGCCGCCATCTGGTAAGGTGCTAGTGGGGCCGCTGCCATGCGGCCGTTTTCTCTCTGAACGAACGATCCTCATCATGTCCGTTATCACCAATATTGAAGATCTGCGCGTCCTGGCACAACGACGCGTTCCCCGCATGTTTTACGACTATGCCGACAGCGGCTCATGGACCGAATCGACTTATCGATCCAATGTTGCCGAATTCGGCAAGATTCGCTTTCGCCAGCGCGTCGCAGTCGACGTCGATGAGCGCAGCATTCGCACCAAGATGCTCGGACAAGATGTCGCGATGCCGGTCGCGATCGCCCCGACCGGCCTCACTGGCATGCAGCATGCCGATGGTGAAATTCTCGGCGCCCGCGCCGCCGCGAAGTTTGGCGTGCCATTTACGCTTTCCACGATGAGCATCTGCTCGCTGGAAGATATCAAGCAGCATGTCGGCTCGCCGTTCTGGTTTCAGCTCTATGTAATGCGCGATCGGGAATTCATTGGTCGCCTGATTGATCGCGCGAAAGCGGCCGGCTGCTCTGCCCTGATGGTCACCCTAGATCTGCAAATCATTGGACAACGCCATAAGGATTTGAAGAACGGGCTGAGTGCGCCGCCAAAGCTCACGATCCCTAACCTTCTCAACATGATGACCAAGCCCGGTTGGTGCATGGGCATGTTGGGTACGCCGCGCCGCCAGTTCGGCAATATCCACGGCCATGTGAAGGGCGTGGAGGATATGGGTTCATTGAGTGAGTGGACGGCCAAGCAGTTCGATCCAACGCTCAACTGGAATGACATCGAATGGATCAAGAAACGCTGGGGCGGCAAGCTCATCCTGAAGGGCGTGCTCGACGCCGAGGATGCGCGCATTGCGGTCGGCACCGGCGCCGATGCCATCATCGTCAGCAATCACGGTGGCCGGCAGTTGGACGGCGCGCCGAGTTCAATCGAAGCGTTGCCGGCGATCGTCGATGCGGTGGGCGACAAGATTGAGGTGTGGATGGATGGCGGCATCCGTAGCGGGCAAGACGTGCTGCGCGCCTGGGCGCTCGGTGCGCGCGGAACGATGATCGGACGCGCGTTCCTCTATGGCCTTGGTGCGATGGGGGAGGCGGGTGTGACGAAGGCGCTTGAGATCATCGCTAAGGAACTCGATCTCACCATGGCGTTTTGCGGCAAGCGCAGGCTCGCCGAGGTGGATCGCGGGATTCTGCTTAAGCGCGGTGCTTGACCCCTTACATTTTATTTAGAAATTCCCGTCACTCCCGCGCAGGCGGGAGTCCAGAATGTTGACCGCGTGTGGAATCAGGTGTCAACTGGATTCCCGCCTGCGCGGGAATGACGTTGCGGGGCGAATTCGCCCGAAATTCAACGAGTCCCTAACAGAACACCTGGATTCTTCACCAGCACCTTTTCCAGCAGGGCTTGATCACCTTCGACCACTTCACCCAGAAAATTCATGAGATCAACCGGATCGGGCGGCGGTTCGCCGGGTTGATGTGGATTGCGATAGATCGGATGGGGCCAGTCGGTGCCCCAGATCGCACGATCGGGGGCGGCATGCAGTACACGGCGTGCCATCGGTAGCGAATCGGCATGATGCGGAGCGCCATTGCTCGACCATCGATCGAAATTGCACAGCAGCACCCAGAAATTTTCGCGCGCAAGCAGTTGTAGCAAGAGTTTGAGTGCGGGCTGATCGAGTCCCGCGCTTGGCCGAAGATGCGCCGCATGATCAATGACGAGCGGCAGCTTCAACGGACGAAACCAATCGGCCAGCTCGATCAAATCGGGGCCCTCGACATGCACTTTCACATGCCAGCCGAATGGTGCGACGCGCGCGACCGCACGATCGAACACCGCGCGTTCCACCCGTGGTTGCTTCATGAAGCTCGCAAATGCGAAGCGGATGCCTCGCACGCCCGCTGCGTGCAATCGTTTGACCTCGCGGTCATCGATGTCCGGGGTGAAGCGTGCGACGCCCTTAAGGCGGGGGTTCTCGGCAAGCAGCCGGATTAGCGCGTCATTGTCGGCCGCCGCGGCGGTGCTTTGCACCACCAGACCATTTGCGATGCCGATGCGCTGGTGCATCGCATCGAGCTTGCCCACCGGTGCGTCCATCGGCGTGTAGGCAGCTCCCGGCGCCGCCTTGGTGTGCGTGCCCGCTTCAAACACATGAAAGTGGGTATCCCATGCGCCGGGCGGAACTGGAAAGCGAATCGGCACGGGGCAACTAATCCAGCTTGAGGCCGACGCGTCGTACCACTGGCGACCATCGATCGCTAAATGCCTTGATGGTGGCCTGCATCTCATCCGGTGTGCTGGCCCCGACCGTCATGCCGAAGTCGGCCATGCGCGAGCGAATATCGGGCAGCGCCAGCACGGCGGTCGTTGCACTGTTGACCCGATCGATGATGTCCTTGGGGGTCTTGCCCGGTGCGGCTAGTGCAAACCAGGTGACCATCTCCAACTGCGGATAACCCTGCTCGCCAACCGTGGGCGTGTTAGGTAGTTGCGGAATGCGCGTCTTTGAACTCACCGTGAGCGGAACGACGCGGCCTTCCTTGATGAATGGCAGGTAGGTGACCAGTGCATCCGAGGAGAAGTCCACATCGCCTGCTACCAATGCGGCGGTGGTGGGTTGCGAGCCTCGATAGTTGATGATCACCGCATTGACGCCCGCTTCGGTTTTCAAGGCTTCGAAGAAGAGCTGTGAAACGATGGCGCCCAGTCCGATGTTGAGTTTGCCGGGATTGGCCTTCGCGTGCGCAATCAGTTCCTGCAGATTCTTGGCCGGCAGTTTCTGCGGATTACCCATGAAAAAGAACGGCTGCGTCGCGAGCATTGAAATCGGCGCAAACGCCTGATCAGGATCGTAGGGAAGCTTGCTAAAGAGCGCCTTGGCGAGTGCGACCGTGAAGTCGATCGGCAGAAAGAGTGTGTATCCATCGGGCGCTGCCTGCGCCACATGGTTCGCGGCGATGATCGTATTGCCACCCGGGCGGGATTCGACCAGCACCGGCTGTTTCCAGGATTCCTGGAGTTTGTCGGCCAGCGCGCGCGCGAGCACATCAGCGCTGCCACCTGGCGGGAAGGGATGGACGATGCGAACAGGCTTCGATGGATAGGCTTGGGCGAATGCGCCCGCCGAGAATGAACCCAGTAGAGCGATGATGCAGCCGGCAATACCTCGCCGCAGGGTGATGGAGGTCAACATGTTTCTTCCTTGTTTTTTGGGCCAACAGTCTGAGTATAGATGACGTGGCGGGGAGACCATGCCGGCTCGATCGGTGCTAGATTTGCGGCCTTTGCAGAACGCAACCGAAAGGACGCATCCATGAGCACGCCCATCGTGACCCCGCCTGTGGTCGGGCCGAGCCTCGAACGTTTCCAGATGTCATATCGGAAGCGCCGCGCTTATCGCGATGCGATTCAGTTTCCGCCGGCATTGAGCGGCGTGACCAACGCGATCGATGTGCATTGCCATGCGCACGACGGCCAACAAGATGCGCTCGCGCTTGCCAAATTCGCCTCCGAATGCGGCATGGGCGGACTGCTTTACAAGACGCTGCCGTTCGCCAAGCCGCCGATGCCGCAGTTACTTGAAATCAAGGATCACCTGCATCGCTGGGCCGACGATGAAGATGTGAAGCCGATCGAATGCTG
Source organism: Klebsiella pneumoniae (assembly GCA_945906755.1). GTDB lineage: Bacteria > Pseudomonadota > Gammaproteobacteria > Burkholderiales > SG8-39 > SHXR01. Next base: position 4,665 of record CAMDRJ010000215.1, read on the forward strand.
GGCGGGGTTTGTGACCGATACCTGGAATGGCAGACCTACTCGCGCCGCCGTCGAGCCGCAACTGAAGGCGGGCGTCAAGGCGATCTGGATGCCCACCGCGAGCCATGCGAATTCATTGCACCTCTCGGGTGGACGTGAGATCTGGTGGGAGCCGACCGCTTCCTCGAAGGTGATTCTCGAACCGATGCCGTTTGATATCGCGCTCACCAAATCAGGCGGCATGTATTTCCTGAAGGATGGCAAGCTCGATCCGGAGGTAAAAGAGATTGTGCGGATGTGCGCCGAGCATGATGCCGCCTTGTTCTTCGGCCATTTCACCCATGGCGAGCAAGACGCGCTCGTCGAAGAGATCGATCGGCTGAAGTTCAAGAAAGCGGTGGTCGATCATCCGTTCAGTCTGTATGTCGATCTGGACATTCCGCGCATGCAGCAATTTGCGCGCGCCGGCATCACGATGAACTTCACCTACGACGAACTCTCACCGCTGATGGGCGTTGATCCCTATGCGATGTATCAAGCGATTCGCGCGATCGGCACCGATTGGGTGACGCTGTCGAGCGATTGCGGTGAGCCGCTCTTCCCGAATTCGGTCGAAGGCATGCGCATGATCATCGCTTACATGAAAGCGTATGGCCTGACCGATGCCGAGATCGAGCAGGTCACCGTGACCAATCCGCGCCGGCTGGTGGGGCGGGCGTAGCTGGTTGGTTCGCCTGGTCAGCGCGCGGGCAGTTCATCTTTTTGATAGTTCGGCGACCGTGGCCCAAACAGTACGCCGTTCGGTCGCGGGAAGAGCAACCGTTGACTGGCGATGCCCGCATAGTTGTAACTCGCGTCGGTCGCGGTGCTGATGATTTGCGTAACGACCGCCTGGACGAGTAGTCCGACCAAACCTCCCTGGTTCGAGCGTTGTTGTTCAGACGATGACGCCGCGGCCGCGCCATGCCACAGCAGTTGCCCGCTGCGCAAATCGACGATGCGGCCTTCTACCCGCACCGTCGTTTCGCTGCTGATGACGGCGTAGCTCGTCCCATAGCGCGTTAACTTGAGGTAGACGACCGCGTCGGCGCCGAAGATCTCACGTAACTTCGGCGGTGACACGTCATGGATTTCGGCTGCGTTGTTGAGTCCATTTTGCCGGAAGGTTTCGTCCATCAGTGACACCGGCACGACGTAGAAGCCGGCTTCGGCGAGCGGCAGCGTCGTTTGCGCGAGCACGCCATAGGTGGCTGACACTTCAGGGGTTTCGTTGAGGGGCGGCAGCACCAACAGCGACCGTGGCCGGCTCTCTTTGAACGCCGTGTAGTCGTAGGGCGTAGGCGTTGCGCAGGCCACCAACAGCAGAATCAACGTGAGCGCTGTCAGTCGTCGGATGCCATGCGTCCCCGCGTCCATTAGAACCGCATCGCTTCGCCGACTCATGACTTCGGCGCTGCCATTCGATTGAGCAGAAAATCCATGTACGGCGCGGATTCCGGAAATTTCGCCTTTTCGGTTTCGAGTTGGCGCTTTGCCTCGTCGAAACGGCCGAGGCGGAAATGAATCATTGCGAGGTGGCCATGAAATCCGGGTGGCAGCGCGGCACCACTGCCCGCGGCACGTTGCGCTTGCGCCGTCAATACGCGCAGTTGTTCTTCCGGACTCGAGCCGTCGCCCTTGAAGTGTTCATAGAGTTGGCGTTGAAAGCCGTCCCATTGATACAAAGGCGGCGGCCGCTGCGCGCAGCCGGCGAGGGCGACCGCTAGGACCGCGATGCCGACCAATCTAAGGGGAATTGCTTTGCCCATTGGTGCGGTCCTACCGCCCAGCCGGGACAGTCCATTTTCCTGCTTCGAGGCCGCTCACCAGCGTGTTGACGGCTTCGCGGATCGCGAGATCGAGCACCTTGCCATTGAGCGTCGCGTCATAACCGGCGGTCCCGCCAAAGCCCACCACCTCACGATTGGAAAGCGCATATTCGCCGGCGCCGCTCGATGAGAACACCACCTCGGAGGTCAGGCTGTTGACGATATTGAGCGTCACCTTGGCGTAGGCGATCTGCTCCTTGCCGCGGCCCAAAATGCCGAACAATTGCCGATCGCCGACCTCCTTGCGACCGAACTCGGCAATATCGCCCGTTACGACGAAATCGGCGCCGCGAATCGATTGGGTCTGCGCCTTGAATTGCGCTTCCTGCTTGGTTTCGGCGAGATTGTCGCGGTCCAATACGTTGAAGCGTTGCGATTGCTGGAGATGGGCGATCAGGGTTGTTTTGGCCTGGCTGCCAAGCCGATCAACGCCATCAGAAAAAATACCGCGCATGAAACTCGATCGATTGTCGAATTTTCCAACCGAGACGGGCACGCGCGTCCCACTGAAGGACGTGGCCGCCGAATCCACCTTGGCGACGGTAATGGAGCGCGAGGATTCCGTGGCGCAACCGCTTACTGCGAAAATAGCGGCTGCAATGAGGGTGGAGAGGGTGAGCCTTGCTTGGAGTCGACTGTCACGCATGGGATTCTCCTGGAGCCGTCGAGGCAAAGTACATTCTAGTCCGCCGATTGATCTGCCGCGCGCGACCGCGCATCCAGCAACGAGGAGACAGCGATGCACCATCTAGAAGGCGCCTGCCATTGTCGCAACATCCGGGTCCGGTACCGAACAGCGGTCGCGCCCGAAGACGCGACGCCACGCGCTTGCCAGTGCACTTTCTGCCGCAAGCACAATACGCGCGCGATTTCCGATCCGAATGGGAGCCTCGCGATCACGGTCGACGATGGCAGCGCGCTCAATCGCTATCGATTTGGCCTCGGCGCCGCTGAGTTCCTGATCTGTCGAACTTGCGGCGTCTATGTTGCAGCGTTCATGGCTGATCCCGACGATGGGCGCGGCTTTGCGACGCTGATGGCCAATGTTCTCGATACGCAGGGGCGCTATC
>CAMDRJ010000216.1 GCA_945906755.1 Klebsiella pneumoniae
GGTATGTTCACCAAGTTGCGGTGGGCAGCTGCCGACAGGATCATCCCAGCCGTCGAACTTGAACGGCATGGCGAGAAACGGAAACGATCCGATACGTGGATGCTCGAACGCAGACACCATGGCGCGCGCCAGGGTATGCGGATCAGCGAGGACCTCGTCGACCGATTTCACCGGACCGGCCGGCACGCCCACCGCATCGCACGCTGCGCACAGGGCGTCGCGCGGCATGATCGCAATCGCCGCAGTGAGTCCGGCCATCACGATATCGCGATGCCGAACCCGCGCGGAATTGTCGGCAAAGGCATCCGACTTTCCCCACTCTTCGAGGCCAAGCAATTTGCATAGCGGCAACCAATGTTGGTCGCTCGCCGTGATATGCACAAAGGCACCGTCAGCACAGCGAAAGGTGGCCGACGGGACCCGCCCCGGATGTTCGGTGCCCAAGCGTGGCGGTACTTCGCCTAGCGCAAAGTAGCGGGCCGCCGCCAAGGTCAGCAAGGACACTTGACCATCAATCATCGAGAAATCGGCGTATCCGCCATAGCCTTCCTTATCGCGACCGGCGAGCATCGCAAGGATCGTGATCGCGATCCAAAGTCCGGAGGTGAGGTCGGCCACCGGCAAGCCGGGCTTCACTGGCCCGCCGCCTTGCTCACCGGTCAAACTCATCATGCCGCCCATCGCCTGGAACACCGTGTCGTAGCCTTTTTTGTCAGCGTAGGGGCCGGTCTGCCCAAAGCCGGTACACGAGAGATAGACGATGCGCGGATTGACCGCTCGGATCGCCTCGTAGTGAAGGCCATAGCGCTGCATGGTGCCGACCGGAAAATTCTCGATTAATACGTCCGATCGCTTCGCAAGGTCGCAAATAACCGCCTGGCCTTCAGGCGATCGCAGATTGACCGTGATCGATTGCTTGCTGCGATTGAACGCGAAGTAGTAAGCGCTCTCCTGTGCATCGCCGCGTGCGACGAACGGTTCAAAGGTGCGGGTTTCATCGCCCGTGCCGGGCTGCTCCACCTTGATCACGGTGGCGCCAAGCTCGGCAAGGATCATGCTCGCGAAGGGACCGGCAAGCACTCGCGACAGATCGAGGATCGTTATATGTTCAAGAGGGCGCATTTTATCTACCGGATGGCGCCTCGCGTATTGGGCGCCACTGCGATCAGCGCGTGGCACGCATTGATCGTTCGTTGACACCGTACACCACTTCATCGACACTGACAACGAATCCACCCGTCCCGTGTCGGCATCGCTATGGCTCCCGCTATCGCCAATGAAAAGGTCGTGATCTGCGAATGTTTTGCGCGCGATGGGCTGCAGAACGAACCGGATTTCTTGCCAACCGCAGTCAAGCGTGAGCTGATTGAACAATTCGCGCGCATTGGCTTTACGCGCATCGAAGCCACTTCCTATTCCAATCCGAAGGTGGTGCCGCAATTTGCCGATGCGAGCGAACTGCTGCGCAGCCTCGAACGGCGTAGCGGTGTGTTTTACAAAGCGACTTGCGCCAATCTGAAAGCGGTCGAGCGCGCGCGTGCGGATCGCGATGCGGGCATCGGCGTCAATGAGCTGTCGTTGCTGGTGTCGGCAAGCGAAGCCCACACCGCGAAAAATCTTCGCACGACACGCGCAGATCAATGGCGCAACGTCGCCGAGATGACCCGTGCCGCCGGCGCGGAGGTTCGGTTGATCGGCGTGATTTCGGTGGCGTTCGGCTGTCCGTTCGAAGGCGCGGTGGATCCGGGCCTGGTCATCGATGACATCGCGCAATTCGTTGATCTTGGGGTTTTGCATGTCGCGTTGGGCGATACCACCGGGATGGCCTCGCCACGCACGATGCGAAGTCTGTTCGAGCGGGCGATCCGCGCAATACCGCAGCTCATACCGATTGCGCATTGCCATGACACGCGCGGCACGGGTCTGGCGAATTGCGTCGCCGCGTATGAGGCGGGCGTTCGCTATTTCGATAGTTCGTTCGGCGGTGTGGGCGGTCATCCGGCCAAAGTGAAATATGGCGGCGGCTATACCGGGAATGTCTGCACGGAAGACCTCGTCAACCTATTCGAGTCGATGCAGATCGATACGGGCATTGATTTACAGGGCTTGCTTGCCACCGCGGAACTTTGCGAACAGGCGTTGCAGCGCGAGCTGCGCGGACATGTCACGCGCAGTGGCCTCAACCCGCTCGGCGTCAACGCCCGTTCATAGAATCCGCACGTGGCTGACGCAAACAGATCGACGCTAGCGCGATACCTGCTCGCGGCCTATGCTTTTCTTATCGCCTATGCGAGCTTGCATCCGTTTCAAGGATGGCATGATCGCGGCGCCAGCCTATTCGCATTCCTCGAACCGTCGATCCCGAAATTTGTAACGGTGTTTGATGTGGGGACCAATTTCATCGCCTACATTCCAATTGGTTTCCTCATTATCGGTGCGATGCATCCATTGCACGGCGTCGTGCGCGCGGTGCTCCTCGCGTTGGCAGCAAGTGCCTTGCTGAGCGGCACGATGGAGGCCATTCAGACCCTGCTACCGAATCGCGTTTCCTCACATCTTGATTTCGCGACCAATAGCGCAGGCGGTCTGGCCGGTGCGTTAATGGGTCTCTGGTTGGCCCCACGGCTGATTGAAAACGAGGCATTGCAGCGCTTGCGCCTCGCCTGGTTTCGCCCCGATTCACGCACCGATCTCGGACTGGTCATCATCGCATTGTGGCTATTCGCGCAGCTCAATCCTGAAACGCTGATGTTTGGCACCGGCAGCTTGCGCGGCATTCTGCAGGCGGTGCCCGCCACCTTGCATCCGGCCGAAGTGTTCATCGGCATTGAGGCGCTCGTATCGGCGACGCATCTTGTTGCGACCGGTCTATTCATCGGCACACTGATCCAACCTCGCCGCTCGACTTGGGTAATTGTCGGGATCGTGATCGCGACCGCCATCATTCTTCGCGCGATGGCCTTCGCGACCCTCTTTTCGCCCGAGAACGCCTTTCGATGGGCCACGTCAGGCGCTTTTCAAGGCCTTGCTGCTGGAATCGTCATTCTGGTGATGCTGGCTCGCTTGCGAGCTTCGATTCGCCTGGCGATCGCGTGCCTATTCCTGATGTTCGCCACGGCGCTGGTCAATGTGGTGCCCGGCAACCCCTACACGGCGAACGCTTTGCAGGTCTGGTATCCGGGCCACTTCCTGAACTTCAATGGGCTCACCGGCTTCGTCTCAAGCGTTTGGCCGTTCGTGACGCTTGGCTATTTGATCTTTTCTGCGGTCGCGACGCGCGAGGAAGAACCTACCGACTAATGCGCTAGACGCGATAGAAGTCCTGCGGTTCGTCGACACTTGCCTCGCGGAACGCCTCGCGCCGACCAATGCACTGACGGCAGCGCCCACAGTGGACCGGCTGACCCACCACGCAACTGTAGGTCGCCGCAAAATCAACGCCGAGCTTCTCGCCGCGCCGAATAACGTCGGCCTTGCTCATATCAACAAACGGCGTTGCCAGCTGGACATCGCCCAATAGTCCCGATAGAAGCCGAAACTGCGCAAGAAACGCATGCGACGAACAAGGCGTGGATAAGGTGTCTTCCCGAGTCAGTGCGAAATACAGCCGGCGCGCGCCAAGGTTCGCGGCAAATGACAGCCCCACCGATAGCGCAACCAGGTTGCGATGCGGCAACGGAATATTCGCTTTGCGCGCCTGCACATTACGGAATGGTTCGCCAAGGCTCGAAAGATCCAGCGCGATCAATTCCACGCCCTGCGGTTCGCAGTGATATTCGGAGGCCACGCGTTCCAGGCGGGCGCCACGCTGGCCGTAATCGAGAAAAAGCGCCTGAATTGGGACACCCCCCGCCGCCAATTCATGCACGAGGGTGACACTATCGACGCCACCGGATAGGAGCACTACGTTTGCCGATTCCATGATGGGAGAGCGTAGCACGGAGGTCGGTCGGTATAATCTCCCGGTTGTTCTGCGGCCGCTGCGAATTCATTCAGCGGCCAACCCTATCCACCCACTGAATATTTTCCATCGATTCGGACGCCACGATGAGCTATTACCAGTATCACGTGTTCTTTTGCTGCAATAAGAGAAACAACGGCGAAGCAAGTTGCGAAGACCACGGCGCAAGCGACATCCGCGGCTATGCCAAAGACCGTGTCAAGGCGCTGAAACTCTCTGGCCCCGACAAGGTGCGGATCAATCAGGCCGGCTGCCTCGATCGCTGTTCCGAAGGTCCATGCCTGGTCGTGTATCCGGGCGAAACCTGGTACACCTATGTCGACAAAACCGATGTCGATGAAATCATCGAAGAGCATTTGCAGAACGGTCGGGTCGTCGATCGCCTGCGCATATGACGCGACCGCCGCCTGAGCAGGTTTTGCTTGCCGGCGCCGCGGGTGCCATCGAAACGGTGATTGAAGTCCCAGCGGAAGTGCCACGTGGGATCGCGCTGGTTGCGCATCCCCATCCACTCTATGGTGGATCGCTCGACAACAAGGTGGCGCAAACGCTGGCGCGAGCGTTCGTTGAGCTGGGTCATGTCGCAGTGCGCACGAATTTTCGTGGCGTCGGCAACTCAGAGGGTGAGCACGATCATGGCAATGGTGAGGCCACCGATCTCGCTGCCATCGCAAGCGCTATGCAACAGCGCTTCGGTACTCTGCCGCTGGTGCTTGCCGGGTATTCGTTCGGCGGTTTCGTCCAAACACGTGTGGCGGGACTGGTTGAGGCGTCTCGGCTAGTCCTCGTCGCGCCGGCGGTGGGACGCATCACTGGTGGCCGTGACTATGAGACCAGTCGCGTGCCCGAAGACACGATCGTCGTCCACGGCGATGTGGATGAAACCGTGCCGCTTGCCAACGTGCTCGCCTGGGCGAGCCCGCAAGAACTGCCGGTCGTGGTGATTCCGGGTTGCGATCATTTCTTTCATCGCAAGCTCCATATCATCCGCGCCATCGTCAAGCGCGCATGGCCGTCCTAGCGGTTGACTCGATTCAGAAATCGTACGGCACCACGCCGGTGGTGCGAAACGTTTCATTTGCGATCGAAAAGGGCGAGTGCTTTGGACTGCTCGGTCCCAACGGCGCGGGCAAGACCACCACCCTTCGACTATGCCTTGGACTCAGCAAACCAAACGGTGGGACCATTACGCTCGCGGGCTATGCAATCCCCGAGGGCGCCCGGCAGGCGAGGCATTTGGTTGGGGTCGTTCCGCAATTCGATAATCTCGATCCGGATTTCACGGTGCGAGAAAATTTGTATGTCTTCGCGCGCTATTTCGGCTTAAGTGAACGGGTGATGCGGCCACGCATTCCGGCATTGCTCGAATTCGCTGGACTAGAAGGGCGGGAAGATGCGCCTATCACATCGCTATCCGGTGGCATGAAGCGACGCCTCACGCTGGCACGCGCGCTGGTCAATGATCCGCAGGTGCTGTTTCTCGACGAACCGACGACCGGCCTCGATCCGCAAGCGCGCCACCTCATCTGGGATCGCTTGCGAAAGCTGCGAACGGAAGGCAAGACCATCATTCTTACCACCCATTTCATGGAGGAAGCAGAGCGCCTGTGTTCACGAGTAGCAGTGATGGATAAAGGCTCACTCATTGCCAACGAAACGCCGCGCGATCTCATCCGATCGAATATCGAAGCACAGGTGATCGAGGTGCATGGTGACGGCGTCGCCGAGTGGGCGCGCAGCCAAGCGCCTACGTTCGCAAAGCGGATCGAGATGGCGGGCGGCACAGCGTTTTGCTATCTCGACAAAGTCGAGCCGCTGATCGTGAATCTGGCCCTATACCCGCAGCTTGCCTACCTCAATCGACCCGCCAACTTGGAAGATGTCTTTCTCAAGCTCACCGGTCGGGACCTACGCGACTAAACCGCCATGCCGCTCGATTTCAGCCTGCCGCGTTTATCGCTTCGCTTTACCGCGGTATGGCTGCGCAACGCGCTGGTCTGGCGCAAGATTGCCGGCGCATCGCTGCTTGCCAATCTCGGTGATCCGCTGATCTACCTGCTCGCACTTGGATATGGTCTGGGCGCCCTGATCCCGGAAATAGCCGGCGTTCCTTACATCACTTTTCTGGCGGCGGGCTCGATCGCGTTTTCAACCATGAACACCGCGACGTTCGAGGCGTTCTATTCCGCCTTTTCGCGCATGCACGTGCAGAAAACCTGGGACGCGATCATGAACGCACCGCTCGAACTTGATGACATCGTTCTCGCTGAAGCGGTGTTCGCCGCCTCCAAGGCCTGCGTGTCCGGGGCGGCGATTCTTCTCATCGCAGCGCTGCTAGGCATCGTCAAGTCGCCCACCGCCCTCTTGATTTTGCTGGTGCTGCCAATCGTGGGCCTTTGCTTCGCAGCGCTTGGCCTCATGATCACCGCGCTTGCGCGCATGTACGATTTCTTCACTTACTACTTCACGCTGGTGCTCACGCCGATGGCGATGATGAGCGGGGTCTTCTTTCCGATCGAGCAATTGCCATCGGCCATGCAGGCGGTCGCGCAGCTGCTACCCCTTGCGCATGCCGTACAAATCATTCGCCCACTGTTGCTGGGCGAACTGCCCGCGGATGCAGGGATATCGCTGGCCGTGTTGCTCGCCTACACGGCGGTGGGGTTTTTTGCTACCGTGGTGCTGCTCAGGCGTCGTTTAGCAAGCTGAAGGAATCATCATGCTCTGGGTCAAAGCGTTCCACATTATTTTCATGGTGACCTGGTTCGCCGGATTGTTCTATTTGCCGCGCTTATTCGTCTATCACGCGCAAAGCACGGATGCCACAAGCATTGATCGCTTCAAGATCATGGAGCGCAAGCTCTTCTACGGGATCATGACCCCAGGCGCCATCCTGACCATCGCGTTCGGTACCTGGCTCTGGGTCGGATACGGATTCTCAGGCGCGTGGTTGCACGCCAAGCTCGCGATCGTCGCGCTGACGCTCGCCTATCATGGCTGGTGCTGGAAAATCCTGATCGATTTCAAAACGGATCGCAATGCTCGCGGCCATGTGTGGTATCGACTGTTCAACGAGGTGCCCGTTTTGTTTCTGGTCGTGACGGTCATCCTCGTCGTGGTCAAGCCGTTCTAGCAGGAGATCCGCCTTGGTAACCATCGAATCGATTCGCGCCGCCGCCGCAGTGATCGCAGGCGGCGTGATGCAAACGCCATGCACGCTGTCGCGAACGCTGTCTGCTATCACGGGTGCTCGCGTCGTCATCAAATTCGAGAATCACCAATTCACCGCATCGTTTAAGGAACGCGGCGCGCTCAACGCACTCACGCGCCTATCGCCGGCGGCACGCGCGCAAGGCGTGCTCGCCGTCTCGGCCGGCAACCATGCGCAAGGCGTTGCGTACCACGCCAAACGACTCGGTATCAACGCTTCATCCCGACCTACGGTCGAAACGAAATAGCCGCGCGCCCAGAGACTTTGCCCAACGAAATTGCGCTTCCGTTCCCCATATACCCGTGCCACGTGGATCGCGCTCTTTCCTTTGATAAACCCGATTACCTGCGACAC
>CAMDRJ010000217.1 GCA_945906755.1 Klebsiella pneumoniae
GAGGCGTATCTTGCGCGCGGCATGCATATCGATGATTTCGCCCCGAATCTGTCGTTCTTCTTTAGCTACGGCATGGACCCGGAGTATTCGGTGATCGGTCGCGTTGCGCGGCGCATTTGGGCGGTGACGATGAAGAGCAAATACGGCGCGAACGAACGCAGCCAGAAACTCAAGTTCCACTCGCAAACGAGTGGCCGCAGCCTACATGCCCAGGAAATCGCGTTCAACGATATTCGCACGACCTTGCAGGCGCTCATCTCCACCTACGACAACACCAATTCACTGCACACCAACGCGTATGACGAAGCGATCACTACGCCTACTGAGGAGAGCGTGCGGCGCGCAATGGCGATCCAGCTCATCATCAATCGCGAATGGGGCATCGGCAAGAACGAGAACCCGAATCAGGGCAGCTTCATCATCGATGAGCTGACCGATCTGGTCGAAGAAGCGGTGCTCCGTGAGTTCGAAGCGCTCAGCGAGCGCGGTGGCGTGCTGGGCGCAATGGAAACCGGCTATCAGCGCGGCAAGATCCAGGAAGAGTCGATGTTCTACGAGCACAAGAAACACGACGGCTCGTATCCGATCATCGGCGTCAACACCTATCGCAATCCAAACGGCGAGCAGACGCCAGAGACGATCGAGCTCATCCGCTCCACCGACGAAGAGAAACAATCGCAATTGCAGCGGCTCAACGATTTCAAGCGAAGGCATGCGAACGAGAGCGGCGCGATGCTAAAGCGCCTGCAAGAGGCGGTGATCGCCAACGGCAATGTTTTTGAAGTATTGATTGACGCCGTGCGAGTCTGCTCGCTTGGGCAGATTACCAACGCGCTGTTCGAAGTCGGTGGGCAGTATCGGCGGAGCATGTAGGGGAAGCGGATGCGAGTGATTGGACATCGGCAGGATTGGTCTGAAATCGAGCTAGATCCAGTCAAGGCCTACCGTCGTGGGCGTGCGCTTGATGCCATGTTGCGCCAAGCGATTCCACCACCCAAGCGCGGCGCGTATCGCGGTTCCATCGAGTCATTCAATCGCGACGATGAAGCACGTGGCATCGACGCGGCGCGCCGCATCAACGGCGGATGAGCACCGAAGACCTCTTGCTGCGGATGCTGTCGCGATTTCGCGATGAGCAGGTGGAGTATGTGTTGATCGGCGGTCAGGCAGTTCGCCTGAACGGCTTCTTGCGAGCGACTGAGGATGTCGACGTACTGGTGAGGCCGACGCGGGCAAATGGAGAAAGAATAAAACGGGCGATCGATTTTTTGGGCTCGGCCCGCGACCTTGAACTCGATTGGTTTGAGCCAGCCGAAGGTGAGGTCGAAAACATTCGCGTCGCGGACGATCTTATTATCGACTTGTTGTTTGCCGCGAATGGCGAAACCTACGATTCCGTGCAGCCTTTCGTTCGGGACGTTGAAGTTGAAGGCGTCAAGATTCGCGTGCTGAACATCGATGGGCTCTTGCGCACCAAGACCGATTATCGAGAGAAGGATATTCTCGACAAAAAGATGCTGAATCGAATCAAACAACAGATCGCGGAATAGATCCAGGAGACCGGAATGAAAGTCGACCCCCAGGCATTTCTCGCGAACCTTGGTGCCAAGGCCGATGTGATGACTGCCGACCAGCGTGCCGACGCGCTGGAGGAATTCATGATGAAGCAGCTCGCCAAGCCGGTGGCGCCCGGCAGCACGGCCAACGTTCGCCGCGGTACTGGCGTCATGTTTGGCGGCTTGACACCAAGCGGACATCAACCCGCGTTGGCGCCGCTTGCAAAAATGCCCGAGAAGCCTGGCCTTGCCGATTTCTTTCGCCTGCGCTTCATGCCGCACTCGGTGCAGCATCTACTGCAAAGTGCCAACGATGCGCTACGCAAAGGCCAACCGGAAGACATCGTCTTCGCTTGCCTCGTGCACGATATCGCGATCAACATGATCAAGGTCGATCACGGCTGGTGGGCTGCCCAGATGCTGGAGCCGTATGTGTCCGAGAAGGTGAGTTGGGCCATCCGCCATCATCAGGCGCTGCGCTTCTACGCCGATCCGGCGATGGGCTATGAGTATCCGCGGCAGTATGTGCGCATCTTTGGCGAAGGCTATGTGCCCGAGCCCTACATCAAGGCGACCTACGAGTTCGCGCGCGGACACAAGTGGTACCCAGAAGCGCGCATGATCACTGTGCACGACCTATATGCCTTCGACCCCAACATCACGGTGACGCTCGATCCGTTCATCGATATCATCGGCCGGCACTTCAAGCGGCCAAAAGAAGGGCTGGGATTCGATGGTAGTCCGGTGGCCCACATGTGGCGGGCGCTGATTTATCCGGATAATCCGCTCTGAGCCCTAGTCCCGACCCCAGTGGTACCAGGAAGCGCGCATGATCACCGTGCACGACCTGTATGCCTTCGATCCGAACATAACGGTCACGCTCGATCCGTTCATCGACATCATCGGCCGGCATTTCAAGCAGCCGAAAGAAGGATTGGGATTCGACGGCAGCCCGGTCGCGCATATGTGGCGCGCGCTGATTTATCCGGACAATCCGCTCTGATCCGAATGGCACTTACTCAAGCGCTTGAAGCCCGTCACCCCGTGCTACGACACGGGGTCCAGGTGAGTAAGGAGTCAATCATCGCCCTGGATTCCGGCCTTCGCCGGAATGACGGAGCATCGTGGTCTTTATGGTTACCCGCCAATTTGGTTTAATTAAGTGCCGGTTCGCTATGGCACCAATTCTCTTTAGTGCCTGGACGGCATCAAGGACTGCCCGGCAACCTCCTCGCGCCAGCCAAGCCGCCAACGCTCGAACTCTTCCGCTGGGGATGGTATGGCGATGTGGAACCCCTGCCCATACCGACAGCCGAGTTGCACGAGCTGGTCGCGCACCGCCATGCTTTCGATCCCTTCGGCCACCACGTCGACACCGAAGCCGCGGCCAAGCTCGATGATGGCGCGAACGATCGCGACGTTGCCGATGTTAGTCGCGATACCGGCGATGAAGATCTGATCGATCTTGATCTCGGCGATCGGGAATTCCTTCAGAAAGCGAAACGAGGTGTAGCCCGCCCCGAAGTCGTCGATTGAGATCCTTACGCCGCCGCGGGCCAGCATGCCGAGCAACTTCACCGCGCGCTCGGGTCGGGTAATCGCGACCGTCTCAGTCACTTCAAGCGTGAGCGTCTGCGGTGCGAGCGAGCGCAGGGCGAGCGCGTCCAGCACCCGCGCGGGCAGATCGGGATCATCGAGCATGCGCACCGAGAGGTTGACGGCTACCGGGGTCGGCGTCCCGGCAGCGGCCCAGTACACGGCTTGGTCAAGCGCCTTGTCGAGGATTGCGTAGCTGATCGGCCGGATCGCAGAGGAGCGCTCGGCGGCCGGTATGAACTCCATCGGCAACAGTAGCCCAAGCTCCGGGTGCTGCCATCGCACCAGCGCCTCGACGCCGCGCAACGCGCCGGCGACTCCATCAGCGCTTGGCAGCACGGCCGCAAACTCATCGCCGCCGACGCGCGCCAGCGTATCGGTGCGGCGCAGCTTGCGACTGAGAAGCGGACCACTCGCGGCGAGCACGCGATCTCCGGCCGCATGTCCCAGACTGTCGTTCACCTCCTTGAATCGATCGAGGTCCATCGCGAGCACCGCGAAAGAGGTGCCCGCACGGTCGGCAACGCCGATCGCGTGTTCGAGTCTCTCGAAGAACAGAAAACGATTGGCAAGGCCGGTCAGTGGATCGTAGAGAACGAGGTGATGGAGCTTCTCGGTCTCCTCGCGCGCGAGCCGCTGGCGGTCGGCGCCCAGTACGGCGTGCTCGATTGCCTTACGCAATAGCGCGCCATCGGGATTGCTCTTGTGGAGGTAGTCATGCACGCCAAGCTTGATGGCCTGCACCGCCACGCGATCATTGCCGGTCCCGGTGAGCATCACGACCGCCAGATCGCGCTGTATCGAACGCCTGCGCAGCTCGGGAAGCAATGTGATGGCGTCGGTGTCGGTCAGCCGGTAGTCGAGCACGACGCAGTCGTAACGGCGCGACTCGACACAGTCGAGCGCCTCCGCGCCGGTCGTGGCCTCTTGGGATACATGGTAGAGCCCGGAGCGCTGCAGGCGGCGCTCGGTGGCTTCGCGGTCGACGTCATCATCATCGACCAGGAGCAAGCTCAGTTCGCGTGACACTGCGATCGTTGGTGCGGTCATTGTCATGTTATTGACTACCGACCGGCGGCCAGCGCGCCAACAGCTTCGCAAGGAAACCGATGCCAGCCGCCATGTTGGCCTTGACGAAGTAGCCTACGACGCCGCGCCGGTACGCCTCGGTGCGGTCGCGTTCCGCGTCGGACGAAGTCAGCGCCACCACGATCGTGTGCTTGAGCGCTGGGTCGGCGCGCAGCGCATCGAGCAGCTCGAAGCCGCCCATGCCCGCCAGATTGAGATCGAGCAGCACGATCCATGGGTTGGCAATGCCGGGTCCGACGCGCTCGGCGCGAAGCAAGCGCAGTGCCTCGGCACCGTCCCGAGCGTTGCACACCGGATTCTCGATCTGGTGCTTGCGCAATCCGCGCTCGACCGCTTCGGCATCGACATCGTCATCCTCAACCAGCAGGATGCGGATCGGCGGCTTGGGCATCATCAAATTCTCGGGTGCGATCGCCACTGCGACCGGTTGAGCGTGTTGCCAGAATAGTTGTTGCATGAACGACTCCTTACTTCTGCCAATTGAATGGCCAGGTAAATTCAAAGATCACGCCACGTGCCGCGTTACTCTCGATAATCTGGATCTGACCGCCGGCCTGATCGACCAGCCGCTTCACAAGTGCGAGGCCGATCCCGGATCCGCTGCCGTCCGTTTTCGGCGCGAGCGTCTCGAACATCCGGAAGGCGCGCTCGCGATCCGCAAGGGCAATGCCGGGACCGTCATCGGCAACCCTGAAGGCAACGAATGCGTCATGTCTTACCGCACTCACGACCACGCGGCCCGCATCACGATCGTGGTGCTCGATGGCGTTCGCGACCAGATTGCGAAGCACGGTGTCGAGCGGCGCCAGCGCCGTGAGGAGAATCGGCAGCGGTGCAACACTCTCGATAACGAACCCTGGGCGCGTGGCGAGATCGTCGGCGATGGTGGCGACCAGCTCCGCGGTGTTCACCTCTTGGGCATTGCTCGCGACGCGCCCCACCCGCGAATAGGCGAGCAGGCTTTCCATCAGTGCCCCCATGCGAAGCGCGCGTCGGCGCAAACGCGCGAGGTTGCGCGCGACATTCGCGGGCGCGGTGTCCCCCAGCTCCTCGGTGATCCACTCGGCGAGCAGCCCGATGCCGCGCAGGGGCGCCTTCAGGTCGTGCGAGGCGATATAGGCGAACTGCTCGATATCGATGTTGGCCTGCGCGAGTACGCGCGCCTGCTCGCTCAACGCATCTTCGATGCGTTTGCGCTCGGTGATGTCGGTGACAATCGCGTAGAAGCCGACCACGGCGCCGCGGGCATCGCGTTGCGGAAGGTATGTTGCCTCGGAAACCCGGCCCGACGGTTCGCACCTGTCGTAGAAGACTGTTTCGCCGGCGAGTGCGCGCTGCACATACGATTGAGTGGGCGTGAAAATCTCATCCGGCAGAATCTCGTGGAGGATTCGCCCGACGGTCGTCACCGCATCCCCGCCATACTTCAGGTGAAACGCCGCGTTGGTGAACCGGTAGCGCTGGTCACGATCGATGTAGGCGATCAGCATAGGAATGTTGTCGGTGATCATGCCCAGCTTGACGGTTCGGTCGAGCGTGGCCGCATGTTGCTCTGCGAGATGCTCTGCCCGCTTGCGCAAGCGCGACGACGCGAAGATCACATAATGGAGGACGAGATCCACGCCCAGCCCACCTGCCGCAACCACCGCCGGCATGCGGTCGGCCGTCGCGGCTTCCAGGCGCGGCGCGGAAGCAAATGCGAGCGTCCAGATGCGTCCGGCAATGTCGATTTGCCGCAAACTTTGGTAGGCGGGCGGTTGTGAGGCCGCGACATTACCGTATGCAGCTCTGCTGTCGTAGAGAAGCGCCGCGTCAGTGGTTGCCGGGCCATCGAAGATCTGGAAATTGATGTCCGCTTGGTCATTACCCATGATGCCGCGCATCAGGTTGTTCGCACGGAATTGGCTGAACACGAAACCCAGAATCACCTCGCGACGCTCGTCCACCGTACCGGTCGGCGCGCCATGGCGATACACCGGCAGGTACATGATGAAGCCCGCCTTGATGTCCTGGTCGGTCTCCGACACCAAGGTAATCTTGCCGCTCAGCGCGGGCCGGCCAGAGTCGCGGGCCAACTCTTGGGCCGCGCGCCGCACCGGCTCGGTCATCATGTCGTACCCGAAGGACCGCATATTGCGCGCGGAGAAGGGCTCGAGATAGATGACTGAATAATATTCGCCGCGTGGGGCTTCAGGCTTAGTCCGGTACTCCGGAAAGCCCTCTTGCCGTACGCCGTCTTCGTGACGCTGCTTCTCCGCCGCAGGAATGCGCTGCGAGAAGCCGATGGCCTGCACGCGGGCAAAATGCCGGTCGATGTCGAGCGCGGTCACATAGGCTCGCCAGTCCGTGCGAGTGATGTTTTCTGAGGTTTCGAAGAGGCCCACGCCGCCGCGCAGTAGTTGTTCGTAGACCCGCATGCGCTCACGAATCGCGAACTCCGTTTCCTCGGCGGCGAAGCGGAACCGATCGAGTGCCCGATACGCCAGGTATTCGCGATCGGCACCAAGTCCGTGAGCAGATCGAACCCGGTGTTCTTGTACAAGCTCACATTGATGGCGCTAGCGGCGGTATGCGAGAGTAACGTGTAACCATCGGGTGCCGCCCCGGCAACCTGCCGTGCGCCGATATTGCCGCCCGCGCCGCCGCGGTTTTCGACCACCACCGGTTGCCCAAGCCGCTCACTGAGTTTCTGTCCGACCAGGCGCGTAATGGTGTCGGCGAACCCACCGGGCGCAAACGCGACGACGATGCGCACGGGTTTGTTTGGATAGGGCGCTTCCGTTTGCGCCGCGACGGGCTGTGCCAAGAAGCCGAATGCGACAACGACGAGCATTGCCAATCGATGCGCGGCGTGCTTGGCTTCGTCGATACCATTTGAGATAAAGGTCATCACTGATTCCTCCCGGTAGGTCGTTCAGTTTCGCTGCGCAATCCGCCAGGAGGCATGCTGCGCGAGATCGCTCCAACGCGTCCGCCAGCATTTGAGCGCGTCACTGCCTTCGTGCACGAGGCAGATATTGCATGACACGCAGTCGACGAGTCCACGCCGGCCGGCGGTGATCTGTTTTGGTAAGTCCGGTTCGCGCACGAACGGGCGCGCCATCGCGATGAAATCTGCATCGCCTGAGCGAATCACATCGGCCATCGTATCGGTCGTGCGCATGCCGCCAACAAGAATGACCGGTATGTCGATCTCGCGCTTCACTGCCTGCGCGAACGGCCGGTAATACGCTTCGGGCACGGGCGACGAAAAGATGCG
>CAMDRJ010000218.1 GCA_945906755.1 Klebsiella pneumoniae
TGTGATTTAGGCTCTCGTACTCGTCCATCCGCGATTCTCCTTTCGTGTGCTTGGCGGCTCACGATCGATAGTTTCGCCGGGTGGACTCCCGGATTCGTCAAACTTCTGCTGCCTCCCCGGCAGAGCCGGGGGAACTCCCTACTTAATAGGGCGTGCCGTCCGCTTTAATAATGCGTCGCCCAGGCGCGTTGATCAACACCAAGCCGTCGGCCGCCCCGGCAACCGCTTTCATCAAGGTGATAAGGCGATCGTCATCGGCAATCGCGCCGATCTTCAACAACACCGGGCAACCCGGCGCGGCCTTGCGTACCGCGTGCGTAATCCGCTCGCATAACGGCACATTCATATACAACATGCCTTCTGACTTGCCGACGTTGGGACATGAGAGATCGACTTCGACAATTTGCGCACCGAGCCGCGCAACGCGACCGGCGAGATCGGCAAAGTCCTGCACGAACGCGTCTTCGCTCACGTCCGGTGCAGCAGTCCCCACCACTGAGGCGATGAACACCTGACCTTCTCGTACGGCGGCACGCGCGCGTTGGATATCCTCCTCCCACACATCAGGGGTGATCGTCGGCAGACCAAACGAACCGCCAGTGGTGACTTGCGAAGCGCTCGCGGGTGCACGATCGGTCGCGAGGATCGGCAGGTTCGCATCAGCCATGCTCGCGGCAAGCGAGGCCTCATCAAGATAGGCCCAATTGGGCGGCGCGCCACAAAACCGCGGAACACTGCGGACCGTCTTGTACAAAAGGATGTCAAAGCCCAGGCGCGAATACGTGTCAACCCACTTACTCGTCGGCAAGATGCTTGGCGGAATGCCGAATCGCGATCGCACCGGAAAGCCAAAGAACGATTTCATCGGCGTTTCCGGCACCACCGGCCACGGCCCCTCGAAATGCGGGCCATGCTGCCAGTTCCACTCGAAGCTGCGATCGATGCGATAGGTGGGGGCGAGCGGGCGATTCATTTGTGAGGCAGTGAGTGGTGCAGTCACGGGCAGACCTCGATGCTTAGGGGTGAAGCGAATTCGGTATCGGGCAGATTCGCGTTACGCTAACCGAATAACTCAACCGTTGCAGAATGCCATTCCGCGGACGCAAGACCTTGATCGCATGTGACGAGCGGTGCATCGAGCAATTCGGCCAAAGCAATGTATGCCGCATCGTAGGCGGTGCAGTTGTGCCGAAGGGCCCAGATGCGCGGCAAGAGAAAATCATGGGGATAGCGACTCAAAGCCAAATTGGCGAAATCCTCAAACGCTTCGCCTGCGCGCGTTTCGGCCAGCTCCCGTGCTAGGGAATACCGGCGCAGCACCTGTGTAACCTCCAGGTCCAGAAGATGAGGCGCATGGAGGGTTTCGCCTGGCACGAAGATTCGCGCGCGGATCGGTACCGCTAGTGGGCGATTGAGAAGGACCTCAAGAACGGCCGAGGCGTCGACCACAATCACCGTCGATCACGCTCCGCGCGAACCGCCTTTGCCGGCGGAATTGCCACCTTCACCGGCGCACGGGCGCCAAGGCGCTCTTGCAACTCGGTTACGGTCGGGCGATCAGCAACTCGCCTTACCTCTCGCAACAGGTAATCCGAGAGCGACAAACCCTCCATCGCAGCGCGTGCCTTGAGCCGACGATGAAGCTCATCGGGGACGTGGCGTAACTGGATCATTTTGCTCATGCGAATAACTTAGCTGCATGTGCCGCACATGTCAACGAGGCACCGCCCAAATTATTGAGCGTTTTATATCAGATGACATTGATGGAGAGAACGCTCAATTCCCCTCTCCCCAGCCCTCTCGCCGCATTGGGGCGAGGGTGAGGTCAGCCCTGAGGGTGAGGTCAGCCCTAATTCGCTGTCGCAAATTATGGAAATATCAATAGGCGACCCCGCTCACGGCGCCTTGCTACTTCACAATCAAGGTCGATACATCGATCGCCTTGCGCTCCATGCCGATGTCACGACTGATCGCCACAAAGAATTCAAGGTCAGCGGCGGAAATCGCGAGTGAATAAGGTGGGAATTGCGGGGCGTTGAAGCCCAGATACTTCTTCTCTATTTCACGCGCTTTGTCGGGGTTTTGCGCGATAAACGTCATGCCCTCGGCAAGCGATTCGCGGAAATCGCGAACGGCTTGTGCATTAGCGTTCACCCAATCGCCCTTGGCAAGCCACATCGCGGCCAGCATGTCGGGGCGCAGTTCCGCGAGATAGTCGGCAACCTTGTTACCGGTCTGATCGCCGGTGATGCGTGAGCGGAACGGCTCGATCACGGCGACCGCATCCAGCGTGCCGCCTTTCAACATGTCGCGCATTTGCGGAAACGAGGCTTCGACGATGTTGACCTCCGATGCCTTGATGCCCTTGGTCAGCAGCCATTTGCGGAATGACACGTCCATCATGCTGCGAAAACCGGGCACCCCGACGCGTTTGCCTTTGAGATCGGCGGCGCTGTTGATATTGGCGCCGGTGCGCGCGACCACACTCACCACCGGTTGCTTGTCAGTCATGCGTGACGTGCCGGCAATCGCGACCAGCCCCAGGCCGGCGTCGGCCGTGTCGAGCAGCAGCGTCGCCGTGCCCATGCCGATTTGCAGGCTACCGGCGATGATGGCGGGCGGCACGTTGGGCGCTAACGCAACCCGGGTGAGCGTGACATCAAGCTTTTTCTTCTCGAAGATCCCCACATCCTTCGCGACGAAGGCCGGCAGGAAATCACTCGTGGGCACATAGCCGACGTTGAGCTTGGTCTGCGCGTGCACGGCCACACTCGCGATCATTGCCACCGCAAATGGCAGCCATCGCATCAAACGATTCCTTGCAATCATCATGTTCTCCTTTGGTCGTGTTTAGGTGTTGTCATTCGGGGAGTGCGCGCCAGCGCAGCAAGCGTCGCTCAATGCCAAGAATGAGTTGATTGGCGATAAAGCCGAGCATTCCGAGCACGACGACGCCCGCATAAAGTTCCGGACTCTTGAATGAGCGCTGGGCCAAGAGGATATTCTGTCCGAGTCCGGGCAGCGATGCTTGCATCTCGGTGACGACTGCGAGAATCAGCGCGATGCCAAGCCCCACACGCACGCCAGCGAGGATATCGGGCATTGCCGAGGGCAGCGCGATCTTCCAGAGCCGCTGCCAGCGGTTGAGACACAAGCTGGAGGACACTTCCGCCAATTGCGGCTCGACTGTCGCGAAACCATGCACCGCCGCGAGCAGCACCGGCCAGATCGAACCAAACGCGATGACGGCCGTCGACATCTGAGTGGAGAGGCCAAGAAACAGCACCGCAACCGGGATGATCGCGGATGCCGGTAGCGGACGCATGAATTCCAGCATCGGTTCGAGATACTCGCGCGCGGTACGGGAAAGGCCGATCGCAGCACCAATCACCACGCCCGCCAACGAGGCCGCGAACCAGCCCCACAACATGCGCATCGTCGTCGCGCCAAGCGGTTGCCATAAGCGGCCGTCGGCGATCTGCTTCGCGAGTTCTTCCAGTGTGCGCACCGGCGATGGAAAGAAGATCGGTGATATCGCGCCGTAAAGCGCGCCGAGTTGCCACGCGCCAAGTAGCAATGCGGCAAAGGCCATTGCACCCGCGATGGTGGCGAGCCGGCGTGTCATAGCGCGCGCCCCGTTCGATCGACATCGATCGCTCCGCCTGCCAATCGCGCAGCCAGCCGCAGCGTAACCCGATTCAGCAACCAACCGATCACCGCAAGCCAGAGCAGTTGCGCATACATGAGTTCCGGTCGGAGCGACTGTTGCGCACCCATCATGCCGTGGCCCAGCCCACGTGGATTCAGCACGATTTCGACGGTGACGGCAACGATCAGCGCGATCCCAAGTGCCAGCCGCAAGCCCACCACGATCCGACCCAACGCGGCCGGCAGAATGATCTTGACGGTGCGCATGACGAACGACATCTCCAACGCACGCGCCACCTCCAACAGACGTGGCTCGATCCCGCGCACTGCTGCGATGGTCACGATGAGAATCGGCCATACACAGGCGAACGCGATCACCGAGGCCTCCATGCGTACACCAAAGCCAAACAACATCAATGCGAGCGGAATCAGCGCGACCGCTGGAATGGGTCGAAGCGCGTCCACGGTTGGCCCGACGATTCGTTCGAGTCGCGGCGTCAAACCAAGGACGATACCCGCGAGCAGTCCAATAACCGCTGCGATTGCGAATCCGGTGAATGCCGCTTCGCAGGTTTCCCAGGTAGCAAGCAAGATCGACCCATCGGCAAAGCCGGTGCGGGCAGCACTTGCGATATCGCTTGGACGAGACATCGTGTCCATCGGCAAGATGCCGGCGCGACTGCCTGCCTCCCACGCAACGAACAGCACGACCGGAATGACCAGTCCGCGCAGGGTTCGCCGAGACGGGCGCACGATCAATGATCCTGCAGGAGACCGAACAAACGATGCCGATGCGCGAGAAACCGCGGCTCCTCGCGCGTTGCAAGTTGGCTGCGCGGCCGTGCAATGCCGACCTCGATGCGTTCGACGATCCGCCCAGGGTTGGCAGCCAGCACGATCACATGATCACCCAGATAGATCGCCTCTTCGAGATCATGCGTAATGAACACCACCGTCGTGCCACGTTCGAACGCAAGACGCGTGACTTCGTCTTGCAAGCCTTGCCGGGTGATTGCATCGAGCGCACCGAATGGTTCGTCCATCAGCAGTACGCGCGGGCGTTGCGCAAGGCATCGTGCGATTTGTACCCGCTGCTGCATGCCACCCGATAACTGACTCGGAAATTGGCTGGCGGCACGCGTGAGACCCATCGTCGAGAGCAATGCGCTGACCTGCTCGCTGCGTTCGGGTTCTTGCACACCGCACGCCTCCAATGCGAGCGCAACATTGCCGGCCACCGTTCGCCAGGGCAGCAACGCTTTCGAGTAGTCCTGGAAAATAATCGCGCGATCACGAGAAGGCGCAACCACCGGTTCATCATGACAGCGAATCATGCCGGTAGTGGATCGCAGGAGACCCGCAATGAGACGAAGCAATGTCGTCTTGCCGCAGCCGGACGGCCCGACGATGCAAAGAAACTCGCCCTGCACCACATCGAACGAGATGCCGGTCAGCACCGCACGCGCGCCGGCACCATTGCCGAACGACATGCCAACATCGCGAACCTCGATCACCGGCGCTGGCATCATGCCGGCGGTCGCACGCGCGTCACATCCACGGGCCTGAGCAAGTGCGGTGCGCCGTAATCGAGAATGATGCGGATCGGATCACGCGCTACCGGTGGCGCGCCCGGTTTGTTTTCCAGCCCGGCGCCAAGATAGCGTGAATGGGCCACGAGCTTCGTGCCGAAATCATGCTGCTTGCGGTAATACACCGCAAGGCCAGCAATGACATCATTGCCCGCGGCGGCGATCGAGTCGGCGAGACACTGTGCATCAAGCGCCGCTTTGGTCACGCCAGCGGCCACATGCGGGCGTGCGATAAACGCCGAGTCACCGACCAGCGCGACCCGACCGAACGTGAGACGCGGTGATTCCATATCGGTAATCGCTTGCAGGAGAGGCTGCGCAGCAAGGTTCACGATTTCTGCCAATGCGGGTGCAAAGATCGCATGCGCTCGTTGGCGGATTTCTGCGATGAACTGTGGGCGAATCAAAGGCGGTGGGATCGCCTGGCCGTGATCACGCCCGGTCGCATCAGTAAAGAGCTCACGCAATGTCGTTTCGGCGGACGCCGGCCGGTACCAGATGAAATAGCAACGCCTGAAGCCAGGGCGCGTGTCTTCGCCGACGCCTGGGCTTGGCATCGTGAGCATTAACTCGCCATCGGGAAACGAATAAACGATACGGCCAAAGATCATGGCCTGCGCGGCGGGGGACATCTCGCGTTCTTCGACGATACCGCGCCATGCAACATATCCGGCATAGCGCGGCTCCACCTCCGGCATGAACTGTCGGCGCACCGTGGAGGCATTGCCATCGGCCGCCACCAGCAGGTCACCCTTCACTTGCGAGCCGTCCGAAAACATCGCGGTGACGCTGTCGGCATCTTGCACGACACGTTCGAGATTCATCCCGGCCCGGTAGCTTTCATCGGGCACCACCGCGCGCAACGGCTGATAGAGCCTTGGCCAGGCACTCGCAAACGACGGCCTTCCGATATCCCACTTGGTGTTTCCGGCAGCGTCGACCCATGCGTAACGTTCGATCACTACGCCAGTCGATGGATCGATATGCGCACCCGCCCGCCGCAACACTTCGAGCAGGTCCTCGGTGATGCCAAGGCCAGCACCGCGGCCCGCCAGGTCACCGGCGGAGCGCTCAAAGATGGTGACTTGCCAGCCGGATTGGCGCAACAGGGCCGCGGAAATCAAACCGCCGAGGGAACCGCCGATGATGAGAGCATGAGGCATGGGGCGCGTGGTTCAATGGACGGGGATCGAACGATACTCGATCGGCCCGGTTGTGCACAGCTCACGGCATAATGGGGCACTTGGACTGCCCGGGCGCACATCAAGACTCCGTGAGCAGTGAACATTTTTAACTCACCCCTCAAGATCGAAAGCATGTCGGCTCAAGGTGATATTCGTGATTGGCCAAAGCGCGTCTGCTTCGGGCCAGGCAGCGTTCGTGAGCTGCCGCGCTTGCTTGGCGAGTTCGGCGCGAAGCGGTCGATTGTCGTTTGTGGGCAATCCGTTGCGGCGGGCGACATGCTTACGCGTGTGCGACGCGCATTGGGCGACCATTGTGTCGGCGTGTTCGATGGCGTCAAAGCGCACACGCCGTTCGATGGCGTGCAGGCGGCAGCCGAGGTCGTGAAGCGGCACAACGCCGATGCCATCGTGTCTGTTGGCGGAGGCAGCGCAATCGATGCCGGCAAAGGCGTCGCGTTGTTGCTTGCGACCGGTGGCGACTTTGCGCCCTACGCGATCGATTGGGGCAGCAAGGGAATGGCGCGTGCGGCGCTTGGCATGGTGCCGATCCGACATATCGCGGTGCCAACGACCGCCGGCTCCGCGAGCGATGTCATGCCCACCGCCGGCATTCGTGATCCCAAGCAACTGAAGAAAATGCTGTTCTGGGACGATCGCCTGGTGCCCGATGCAACGATTCTCGATCCCGAAATGGCGGTATTTGCAGGGCCTGAACTCACTGCCGCCACTGGCATGACGGCGATGGCACGCGCGATCGAATGTCTCTATTCCAAACATCGGCATCCGATTTCAACCGGACTCGCGCTGCACGCGGCGCGCCTGTTGCGCACAGCACTGCCCCGCAGCGTGATGCATCCCAATGATCTCGATGCGCGCGCCGACTGTCAGATGGCCTCGCTGATGTCTGGCACCGCCTCGATCAATGCGATGGTCTCGATTGTGCATGCGATTGGACACATCATCGGCCCGCGCTTTCATTTACAGCACGGCGTATCGCATGCGATG
>CAMDRJ010000219.1 GCA_945906755.1 Klebsiella pneumoniae
AGCGACCGCTTCTAGCCGCTTCGAGCGGCTCACAAACTAAAGCCCCCGGCTCTGCCGGGGGATATTTACTGATGGGGACTGTCCTGCGCGCCCTTGGTGATCACAAGGCAGCTCGTGGCAGCTTTGAGCGCTCCATCGCGATCGATGCATTATTTGTTCAAGCGATCGCGAGCCTCGCCCAATTGGATATGCAAGAAGGCAAAACCGATGTTGCCTTGGCACGCTTTGAGGCCGCGATAGCAAAAGGGAGCGTGTCCCCCACGCTTCACAAGGGCTATGAGGCGCTGCTTCGCGATGCGGGGCTCGAACTAAACGGGAAAACCGCGACCTTGTTCGCGCCGGTGACGCTAGCGCAGCATTAGTCCGCGTCGTGCGGTGCTTTGCCGCCGCGAAGTGAAGCTTTTCCCGGCAATATCTCGTACATTCCGATGCCAGCTATGGTGCAGGTGCTGTAGAGCTTCGCTCGGTGCGTCCCTTGCCATTTAATTTGTGATGATCGCTCATGACCCCCTCTGACGCGCGGCCCACCCATGGCCTGCTGGCTCGCTTATTTGCCTGGATCGACGGTACGATTCTCTCGCTTGGGCGCGAAATGCGGGTCGAATTCCTGCCGCCCTTGATGGTCTATGTGGCGGCTGGGGTCTCGGGGCTCACCGGCGTCGCCGCCACCTTTTTCATCAAAGAGTATCTCGGCCTTTCCGCGCAATTCCTGGCGGCGCTTGGTTTCTGGCTCGTCTTGCCATGGGCGCTCAAGATGCCGGTCGGCCATGTGGTCGATTTGATGTGGAAATGGAAGGGCATCCTGGTGTTTATCGGGGCGGGCGTGATCGCAGCAAGCCTGCTCATCATGATTGGCTTGGTCTCCTCGATCGATGCGATGAAAGCGATCTTGCCGGTTGAGACCTGGTATGTGCTGGCCGCGCTCCTTGCACCCATCGGTTATGTCATTCAAGACGTGGTGGCCGATGCGATGACGGTCGAAGCGGTGCCCCGCGTCGATGATGACGGTAGGCCGACCGATGAGGCACTGCGCCGCTCGATGCATACGACGATGCAGATGCTTGGGCGGGTCGCGATCATCGGCGGTGGCGTGCTGGTATCGGTCGTCAACGTCGTTATCTTCAACGACGCGGCAAAATTGCCAGAGACGGAAAAAATGGCGCTCTACCGGTTCGTGTACGAACTGGCGCTCATCATTCCATTTGTATCGGTGGCAGGCGTCGTGCTATCGCTTTGGCTGTTGCGCCGACGCGCGGCGGCGTTGCGGGCGAAGGGGTTCGATGCGTCCGCGGTCGAAAAATTGCTGGATGTGCATGGTGAACGGCCACCGGTGAATTGGTGGATTCTGGGTGGCGGATTGGCGTTCGCCGGCGTGTCAATCGCGGTCGGGCTGTCCTCGCTCCAGTACAAAGAAGAAACAATCTTTGTCGTGTCGATTGCAATCATCATTTTTCTCATGGCCAAGCTGGTCCGCGAACTTGAGCCCGATGCGAGGCAAGTGTTGATCGGCACGGCCATTCTGGTGTTTGTGTTTCGGGCCATGCCGGGAAGCGGTGTCGGAACGACCTGGTGGTATATCGATGAATTGGGCTTCGATCAGGCGTTTCTTTCCAAGCTGTCCTTGGTGGCGAGCCTTCTCACGCTGCTCGGACTGTTTCTATTTCGTCGGCTCATGGCAGAAAAGTCAATTGCCTATATCGTGGTGTTTCTGACGATCGCCGGGACGTTGCTCTCACTGCCGACGATCGGCATGTACTACGGATTGCATCAATGGACGGCGGCGATGACCGGCGGCGTGGTCGATGCGCGGATGATCGCGTTAATCGATACCGCATTGGAATCGCCGCTTGGGCAAATTGCGATGGTGCCGATGCTCGCTTGGATCGCCAATTCCGCGCCGGATCGACTAAAGGCGACGTTTTTCGCGGTGATGGCCTCCTTTACCAATCTCGCGCTGTCGGCATCCAATCTTGGCACCAAATATATGAATCAAATTTTCACCGTGTCGCGTGAAGTCAAGGATCGTGCGTCCGGCGCGGTGAAGGTTGCCGCCGACTACAGCCAGCTCGGCGATTTGCTTGCCGTGGTGATCACGATCGGCTTCATCGTGCCACTCACCGCCGTGTTGCTATTGCGGGCATTTCGCGTGCGCTCCGCCTGAGCCGTTCCGATATGGATTCCGTGCAACATCGTCGTAAGAGCTTGTGAACGCGCGCCCCAAACGCTCGCTTCGCCAATCGTAAGACCCGCAGCGACCAATTGGCCCTGATAGATTCACCTCACTCGTGCCATCGATGTTGAGGGGAGAGGTCAATGAGGAATCGCCGGATCGGTTGGGCAGTCGCGGTCGCGGTGCTGGCCCTGCCTGGAGGATTGGCGAACGCGACTGGCGCCCGTTCCCTCGGCGATGACGGCTTTGCGCATCTTGATGTCGTCGAAGAACAGATTCTGCGGGCGGTGCAACGGAAGGACACCCGCAAGCTCGATGAAGCGATCAAGGCGCTTGAATTGCGGCAGCGCACGACCGGTGGTGATGCGCGCACATTGATTCTTCTGGTGCAGGCCTACCTCGAACGATCGCCCAACTTCTACGGACGCAAAGCGTTCCAGGCGGCCGAATTGGCGGTGAAACTGGAGCCACTGAATCCGGACGCGCATTTGGCGCGTGCCAGCATCGCCATTCAAATCGACTGCGTGCCGTGCGCCGAAGGCGCGATTCAAGATGCCGAGCGCATCGGCGTACCCACCCCTGGTATTGCGTCGGCCAAAGCTTCGGTGCAGTTGATGAAAGCCAATGCAATCGCCAAAGAGCCCGGCGCCAACATCTATATTGATCGCGCAGGCGATGCCAAGGCGCACGCCGGATCGTTCCTGCGTCAGGCGATCGCTGCGGAGAAACGCCCGATCCAGCGCTCATCACTCTTGGTGTGGCATGCCGAGGTGGCTGCGCGCAATGAATCAGAGGAGTCGAGCGTCAATATGCTCCGGCAGGCGATAGAGCTCGATCCGGACAATGTCACCGCGCTTCGCCAGTACGCGACCCTTCTTACCTTTAATCGGGGCGAGATTGAGCGCGCCGCGAAACTGGTCGCATCATTGGGCGACATGGGCGACAGCTCACTTTGGGCCATCAAGTCCGCGGCGCCTTATGCGCGCTGGGCCAAGGCGTGGATGGCAGCACCCAATGCGCCGCAGACGAAGATATTGCTCGAGGAGGCTAAACAGGCGGCCCCTGAGATCGATGAAATTTTTCAGATCGTCTCGATGCATTCGCAATATGCCTATGTGGCGATGGCGATGCTGACCGCGGGCGTCTATCGGATTACGCCCGCCGAGTATCGCGATAAAGATGGCGATACCGCCTTGGCCAATACGGTGCTCAATGCCGGCGAAGGCACCACCGAGAATCCAAACGCGAAACGGATGTCGCCGGATGCGATGAAGTTGATCAACGCACTCCTGGTTGCCGGTGCCAATCCCAATGCATGGGTCAGTCGCGGACGCGAACCCATGATCGCGGTTGTCGCGCGCAATGGCGATCTCGCGCTGGTTGAGCGCCTGCTGAAGGCAGGTGCTGATCCGCATGCGATCGGCGCGAACGGCACCGCCGGATTGCTCGCGGCCGCGCAAGGTGACGATCACAAGGCGGCGCTGTCGATTGCGAAACTGCTGCTTCGCCGTGGCGTGCGCGTTGACGCCGGCGACCGATTTCAGCACACGCCGCTCATGGCCGCGGCGCGCGTTGGCAATTTTGAATTGGTCTGCACGCTACTCGAATCGAATGCCGAACCCGCCCGCAAAGATGTTGACGGCCAGACCGCATTGGATTGGGCGGCCGCTGGAGGCCATGAAAGCGTCGCGGGCGCGTTGCTCGCAGCGGGGGCGGAGATCAATGAAGTGGTTGGTATGCGCGGTGTCTCGACGACTCTTGATCGGGCCGTGCGCTCCGGCAACAAATCGCTCGTTGAACTACTGAAGCGGCATCTTAAGAAAGACAGCTAGCCGCCAAATGGTCTAAACGTCGAATGGTGGGGCATGCCTGTGGTTGCAAGCGCCTGCGGGTATGCTCGCCGCACTACATCGCTGCAGCGCAGAGCGCTGATGGTTGCTCTGCTTGATCGACAGTGCGAGTATTCGCCGGGTGGCAATCGATCACAGCAAGGATCTCATAGTGGCTCGCGGTGGCACCAATATCCCGGATCGGCCGGTTAGCAAGGATCTGCGTCCATTACTCGAGGTAGGGCGCTTTGTGCTGCCTTATCGGGGGCGCATCGCCGTCGCGGGGTTGGCTTTGCTGGTCGCGGCGGGCTGCGTATTGGCGATGGGACAGGCGTTGCGAGAGGTCGTTGATCGCGGGTTTGCAACGAGCGATCCGAGCGCGCTGGATCATTCTCTCTTCGTGCTGTTGATCGTCGTGGCGATTCTCGCGATGGCCACCTATGTCCGCTTCTATTCAGTGTCGTGGTTGGGTGAGCGCGTAACGGCCGACATTAGAAGGCGCGTGTTTTCCCATGTCCTCACCTTGGAGCCGACATTTTTTGAGACCACCCGCACCGGCGAAGTGATTTCCCGGCTGACCAACGATACATCGTTGCTCGAACAGGTGATCGGCACCTCCTTCTCGATGGCGCTGCGCAATGGCGTAATCATGTTGGGCAGCATTGCGATGATGATTGCGACGAGTCCGAAGCTCACCTTGCTCGTGCTGGTCGGCGTGCCGCTCGTCATGGCGCCGATCCTGATATTCGGCCGGCGCGTGCGAAGGCTCTCACGTGAGACGCAGGATCGTATCGCCGATGTATCGGCCTATATCGATGAGACCATGCATGAGATTCGCACCGTGCAGGCCTATGCGCATGAGCCGCATGATCGGGCGCGCTTCAATGAGCGGATCGAGCAGTCCTTTGCCACCGCACTCAGGCGCATTCGCAATCGCGCGCGGCTCGTCGCCATGGTGATGTTTCTCGTGTTTGGCGCGATCGGGGTCATCCTTTGGATTGGCGGTCATGATGTGTTGGCCGGTCGTGTGACAGCGGGCGATCTATCCGCATTCGTGTTCTATGCAGTGCTGGTCGCCGGCGCGGTTGGTGCGATTTCAGAAGTGGTGGGCGATTTGCAGCGAGCCGCCGGTGCGACCGAGCGCCTGATGGCGCTCCTCGCGCGCCAGCCGACGGTGCAAGGGCCGCCGCAACCGGTTCCGATGCCGCAGTCCGGACGCGGGCGCATCGCACTTGAGCAGGTCACGTTCTTCTATCCATCACGCCCGGAACGGCCAACCTTGACGGACTTCTCTCTTGCGGTCGCCGCCGGTGAGCGGGTGGCGCTGGTCGGACCGTCCGGTGCCGGCAAGAGTACGGTCTTCCAATTGTTGCTGCGGTTCTATGATCCGACGCAAGGCCGTGTCCTCGTCGATGGCATCGATGCGCGCGCGGCCGATCCACGCGCCCTGCGTGAGCGGTTCGCCTTAGTGCCCCAGGAACCGGTGATCTTCGCTGCCACCGTCGCTGAAAACGTTCGCTATGCGCGTCCGGATGCGACCGACGATGCGGTACGTGCGGCGTGTCGCGCGGCGTACATGCAGGATTTCGTGGAACGCCTGCCGCAGGGTTATGACACCTTTCTCGGCGAGCGGGGCGTGCGATTATCGGGCGGCGAGCGCCAGCGCTTGGCGGTCGCGCGCGCGTTGCTGGCCGATCGCGCCATCCTTCTTTTGGATGAGGCGACCTCGTCGCTCGATGCGGAGAGCGAATCGTTTGTGCAGAAGGCGCTCGATCGCTTGATGCAGGATCGCACCACGATCGTGATTGCGCATCGGCTCGCCACCGTCAAGAACGCCGATCGCATTATCGTGATTGACGGCGGACGCATCGATGCAACCGGCGCACATGCCGAGCTGATCGCATCGGGTGGGCTTTACGCGCGGTTTGCCGCCTTGCAATTGCTGTCCTGAACCGCTGTCCGGAACGGCACTACCGATCGGTCGAGGTCAGCGCCTGCTCGGTGAGGCGCGCTGCGATCGCCGCCCGGCGCATGGCTTCGGGTTCGGTCACCACGCGATTGCGACCATTCGCCTTTGCCACCTGCAAGGCCGCCTCGGCGCCTGCTATCAAGGCGCGCAGATCGCGGGGCGCATTGCCTGCCATGGCCGCGATGCCAACGCTCACTGTCACGCGTACCTCATCGGTGCGCTGCGCGGTGATCTTGGCACGCAGGCGCTCACATTTGAGAAGCGCCGACGACAAATCGCAATGCGGCAGCACGATCGCGAATTGGTCGCCGTCGAATCGCGCGACCAAATCTTCGGTTCGGCATGACGACACGATCACGCGCCCCACCGCCGCGACGATTCGATCGCCAAGCGCGCGGCCTTTCGCGACGTTAATGCGTTCGAAGGCATCAATATCAAACAGCATGACCGAAACCGGATAGCCATGCCGTTGCGCAGCGCTGATTGCCATCGGACCCATGTGATCGAAGAACGCGCGTGATTGCACGCCGGTCAAGGCGTCTTCAAGATGCTGCGTCGGTGTTTGCGGTCCATCTACAGCAACGGTTGCGGCCATCTCCTGATCGAGACGGCGCTTGGCGCTCACCAGGATCAATGCACGCGCGATCAACTCTTCGGCTGCGAACGGCGCTGCAAAAAAATCATTGGCACCCGCCCGCATGCATTCCAGGCGAAGTGCAACGTCGTTTATATTGTCAACGACCAGGATTGGAATGTTGTGATGGCCCGGCCGGCGCAGTTTGCGGATGACGCCAAGGCAGGTCATCGGGATGGCGAGGGTCGCCTCGGTTGTCACCAAGTCACAACCGCCGCGCCCAATATCGTCCAAGGCCGTAGCGGAATCGGTGTGGGTGGCCACCGCAAACCCCGCGCTGCGAAGAATCGCGTCATAGGGCGTTGGCTCGGCATTGGCGATCACCAGGATGCGCGCATCAGCCGCGGTGGACCAACGCGCCGCACAGGCGGCGAAATGCCGTCGCAGCAAGCCGAGGTCGGTACGAATGACCAATTCGGTGACACCCATCGAAAGGGCCTTGGCGCTCAAGGTGGCCGGCTCATCGGACATTACCAGTACGATGGGTGTCGAGGCATGTCGTAGCGAGGTACGACAGGCGCGCGCCACTTCCATGCCATCGCCATCGGGCAGATAGGCGGCAACAACAATTAGATCAAAATCCTCAGTCTCGGTAGCGACGATCGCGCTATCGACATGATCGGTGATCAGGCATTCGGCGCCCACCTGTGAGGCAAGCTCGCGCAGTACGCGCTGATAGGTGCGGGCTGCTTCAACGACTAGGATGCGAGGTTTTTTCATTGGATGCTAGATGTCCGGCATTGACCGGCAGAGCGCTTGATGCGGATCTTTCGCGCCACTGATCCGTTTTAGTTCATCAGGGC
>CAMDRJ010000220.1 GCA_945906755.1 Klebsiella pneumoniae
CTTCGATTATTCCGGCATCGCCGTAGAGCCAGTCGTCATTCGCCCCGCCTGATAACGTATCGTTTCCGGCTGTGATAATGATGCTGCTGCCCAATAACGCAATCACGGCACTCGGTGACAATATGTTGCCGCCTGCATCGCCGAACAGATAGTCGACGCCCGCGCCACCGTGCAGCGAATCCGCCCCTCCCGTTAGCGTGATGTTGCCTCCGAATCCAGTGAGTGCCTTGGTGTCCCCATATAAGAGGTCATCACCAATCCCGCCGGTAATGCTGTCCATGCCTCCTGAAATACTGACACTGCCACCCGCAGCTGAGACATCGTCCACGTCGCCAACCAAATCGCCACCAACATCGCCACCCGTGATCGTGTCGACACCACCGACCAGGCTTACGCTGCCGTTGAGAATGGTGATCGACGATGCGTCGCCGAACAGATCGGCGTAGCCAGTGCCGCCATAAAGTGCATCCGCTCCGCCGGTGAGGGCGACACTCCCGCCCCCATTATCAATGGAGACACTTCCGATGTCGCCCGTGAGATCGTCGATGAGCGTGTCGGAGTCTTCGGCGAGCGGGCCACCATCGGCATAGAGCGTATCGGCGCCGCCGATAAAATTAACGGGAGCGCCGACGCTGGCCGAAATAACCTCTTCATCGCCGTATAGGCGATCGGCTCCCTCACCACCGTGCAACGTGTCGTCGCCCACGCCGGCGACTAGCACGTCATCACCATCTTCGCCTGCGAGCGTATTGCCACCGGTGGACAGATCTAAAATGAGGTCCGATCCTTCAGCGCCTGATGCGTTGAGGTTGGTAGCTCCACCGAAGAGCAACAGCAAGTCGTTGTTTCCGGTCCCAGTGACATCAGCCAGATTGTTCGAACGTAGTTCTCCGAACCGGGGTAGTGTGTGGTCACTCGGTCCGAAGACTTTGATCTCACTCCCATCGAAAACGACTGCGTCGGGAGCGTCTGAAGTTCCACCGAAGACAACACCGAAGCCGCTGAAACTCAGGGCCTTGGTGACCGGATCGTAGGTGTACCCTCCTCCTGACTCGTCGTCGGCATAGATCGTGCCGACGTCCTCCTCCCGATTGAAATCGAAGAGCGTGTCGAGGCCGTCGCCTTGTCCACGATGAAGGAAATTGTCCGCGCCGGGGCCCCCGTACAACATGTCGTTATCCGCGCCGCCGATCAGCACGTCGTCGCCACCGCCGCCCGCAAGCGCATTGCCGTCAGTCGAAAACAAATTCAACGAAAGATCCAGAATGCGGTCGTTGCCTTCGTCACCCGTAACGCTCAAAGGTTGAGGTTGAACATAACTGAACAGAAGCAGCAGGTCGCTGCCCGTCGTTCCAGTGACATTGGCTGTATAACTCGATCGTAATTCGCCCTGACGCGGCGATGTGGCGTCGCCCGTGGCGGAGAAATAAGTCTCCGTGCCGTCGAACGCCACCGTGTCGGGAGCGTCCGAAGTTCCGCCGAAGACAAAGCCGTAGCCGCCGAGCGCATGAGTCAGGGCATCGGTGTCCGGATCGTACGTGTACTCGCCCGCCGCGCCGGTGAGATAAATGGTGCCGACGTCCTCGGAGCGATTGAAGTCGAGCAGCGTGTCGAGGCCGTCGCCCGCGCCGCGGTGGAAGAATGAATCCGCGCCAGGACCGCCAGTCACAATGTCATCGCCG
Source organism: Klebsiella pneumoniae (assembly GCA_945906755.1). GTDB lineage: Bacteria > Pseudomonadota > Gammaproteobacteria > Burkholderiales > SG8-39 > SHXR01. The sequence continues at coordinate 1,683 of CAMDRJ010000220.1, forward strand.
GGTCCAGCATCGATTTCATCGTCGCCTCCCCCAGCGTCGATTTCATCGTCACCACTGCCCGTCGTGATCGTATCGGCCGCCGAACCGCCGGTGATGACCAGATTGCCAGCAACGGCCGACGCGTTGATGACGACTGCGTTCGCGGAGGCACTCGCGTCTATCGTCCGCGTCTCCCCCGCCGCGGCAAACGTGTAATCGAGAACGAATGTCCCGCCTGCGGTAATCACGTCCAACACGTCGGTCACATTGATGGTGACATCCACATCGTCATACAACCCCGGCCCGTCGCTCACCCGCACGGTTACGGTATGGCTTTGGGCCGTCTCGTAATCGAGGCTTGCGCCCGTCTTCAGACTGATGGCGCCGGTCGCCGCGTCGATCTCGAACTTGCCCGACGCGTCGGTTTGAATCGCGTAGCCTAAATTCTCGAAGTTGTTGTCAGCGTCGTTGCCGCCGCCCACATCCGGGTCGGTCCCCACGACCGTCGCTAGAATCGTGGCGGCATCCACGTCCTCGGCCGCGCTCGCGGGGAAGTCCGCGCCCGCGCTCGGCGCCTCGTTCACGTCAGTCACCGTGATCGTGAAGGTCTCGTCGTAAGACAGTCCGCCTTCGTCGGTGGTGCGGATGGTCACTTGGCGGATCGCGCCCGCCGCGAAGTTGAGCGCGGTGGTACCCACCCGAAGTTGGTCCCCGACAATGGCAAACTGGGCACCGTCAAGACTAGACTGAATCGTGTAGGTGAAGGCGTTACCGGTGTTGGGATCGCTGCTGCTTAGCGTGCCGACTGTCGCGTCGGCGGCGTTCTCCGGTACGCTGGCATTGGACAGCGAGATATCGGTCGGTGGGTTGTTGGTGGGGGGCGCCGCGACAACTGCGACATTGAAAATTTGGATGCCGATCTGAACGCGCACGGTCGTGCCGGTAAAGCCCTCAAGCACGGCCACATCGGTGAAAGTGGTGCCACCAATCGAGCCATTGGTGTCAACGCGGACGGTGACGTCAGTGCCCACGCGCTCGGCGCGCACGTAGTTTTGGAGATTTCCTGAATTAACGCCAAAGATTGGAAGCACGGCAAGCAGTAGCGTATCGCTGCCGTTGCCGAAGTCAGTGATCCTGTCGGGTCCGCCCGAGAGGGTGCTGATCACGAAGGTATCAACCCCCGCGCCGCCAGTCATTTTGTCAGCACCCGCGCCGGCATCGATTAGATCGTTGCCGGTGCCTGCGTTCACCGTGTCAGCGCCGGCCGATCCGAGGAACACGTCGTTGCCGCCACCAAGGTCAATGGACGCGATACCGGTCAGTGTCGTTCCACTGAAATTGTAGGCGTCACCGCTGCTCGATCCCTGGATGGTCGATCCGCTGCCCCCCTCGATGAACTCGATGCTGTTTCCCGTGCCGAAACCGGACCGCAGGGTGAGAACGGTTCCGGCCGCGGCGACGATTCGGTCGATCCCCGATCCGCCCTGGAAGGTGTCGAGACCATCGCCAGTCGCGTAGATAAACGTATCGTCTCCGCTACCGCCTGACAGCGAGTCGTTGCCTGTGCCGCCCGTGATAATGTCGTTGCCGTTACCACCGTCAACGGTGTCATTGCCTGCGCCGCCATCGATGGTATCGCTGCCGTTACCACCACCGATACTATCGTCGCCGTCGCCGCCAAATAGGAAGTCGTCGCCGCCAAGGCCTTGGATGCGGTCGTTACCCGCCCCTGCCATCAATGGTGTCCGCCTGCTGCGTCCCGTTGAGCGTGTTGTTGCCGTTGTTGCCGTTGATGATGGCCATGGCGAAGCCTCCTTATTCCACTAGACAACTCCCGTTGACAACTTGAGGCGGGCGAGTCATAGCTCGTACGCCCGGCCGGAAACAAGCACAGTTGATATAACTTCCATCTGCGCAAATCGCGCAGATGGAACGCATTCCGCTTGAGTCCCACCATTCAGCGCGGGCTTGAACCCCGTTTCTTTGATCAAAATCAACAGGCGGTCTTATTTTTATCGCAGTAAGCACTCGATCGCCCAGCACGCGCCAATCGCCTCGCCCGTGCGCTTGGCATCGGCCATCATCTTGATGTTGAAAACTTCATTGACGTGACGCCTTGACGCCTGGCGCCTGATCGATCGCAATGCCACCGGGAATGCAATCCGTTCCGCTCCCTTTACGACCGACGCACATGACTATCGCAGGTCGACGATTCCGGGCGCGCGGTCAATCCGGCGGCGTTGCATGGGCGGACGCATAGCGCGGGCGAAGGAGGAACCGTGGGTGCATCGGCGGCGCTGATCCACACTATTCTCGATGCGTTTGGCTCCCTTGGGGTAAATCAGATCGAATTGCCAGCTACACCGGAGCAGGCGTGGGAGGCGATCAGATACAGACCTCGGGCTTCTTTAGTTCCATCGAGCCCACCTGATCGTGCTCGGTAAGGCACCCGGCGCGAACTTTCTACTTCAACGCTTCGAGCAGCCGCAACACCGGCGCCACCCGCACACCCTCGCGGGTGAGATAATCGCGAGTAGTGCGCGCGGTCACCTGCCATGCATCGACCTTTGGAAAGCGCTGTTTGAGATAACGCATGCCGATGCCGATGCCGCTGTCGGTCAGTTTGCATTCGATGAAACTAACAGGATTGCGCCCCTCCATCACCACGAAGTCCACCTCGCGACCGTCGGTATCACGAAAGTAACGCAGTTCAGCGTCGCGCCCCTCAACGTCCTGCTGCCAATGCACCCATTTGAGTAGGTGGCTGGCGACCAGATTCTCAAAGCGCGCGCCTTCGTCCGCCACTTGCGACCAGTCGAAGTGGTAGTGCTTTTGGATTTTCCGGACCGCACGAATCCGTGGTGCACCGAATGGCGCAATGCGGAAGATGGCGTAGAGGCGTTCGAGGACGTCGATCCAGTTCGCGACGGTGCGATGTGACTGGGACAAATCCTCGCGCAAGCCATTGAGGGAAAGCGGGCTGCCAACGAGCTCAGGTAGGCGCATCACCATCAATTCCAACTGGCCAAGGTTGTCGATGCGTTCGAGACTGGCGACGTCGTCGCGCATCAGACGGTCGCGGTAGTCGCGCGCCCAGCGCCGTGCCTGTCGGTGGGAGCCCGACAAGAACGGTTCCGGAAATCCGCCTAGACGCAGTAGTTGTTCGAAATCATCCTGCGTGCGGATGCCGAGCTCAGCCACCGAAAACGGATGCAAGCGTAGATAGTGATAGCGCCCTTGCAGGGAGTCGCCGCCAAAGCGGTAGTAATCCAGACGCGCGCTGCCGGTGACCAGGATGCGCCGGCTGGCGCCATGCAGGTCGTACAGGCCCTTGAGATAGTTGCGCCACGGGCGATATTTGTGGATTTCGTCGAAGAACCACGCATCCGTGGCGGGCAACTGTTGTTTCAGGATCAGCGCGCGATGCGCGGCCACATCCCAGTTGAGGTAGGCCGCGGGCTCGGGAATCAGCGCCTTGCCCAGGCTGGTTTTGCCGACTTGGCGTGGGCCACCGAGAAACACCATCTTGCGGGCGAGATCGTCGGCAATGGTCTGGTGCAAATAGCGTGGATGGCGTGCGGAGGCGTTCATGCCCGACATCATAACAGCGGTTAATTTTGCGTATATGCAAAAAAGACCGTGGTTTTTTTATCGAGGTCGAGAAAAAGCCGGTCTCGCACAGGCGCCCACATCGCGAAACAGCGCGAGGTTGCGCCGCAGGCCCGCATTGAGGATTCGCCACGAGCGCACCCTCGCCATAGCGCGCCTGGCGTGCTTCACCATACGACTTGGTGAATAGGACTACCGCTTGCCGACAGCGGCCGGGCGGTCTATTGTTCGACACTGCGGTTCGACACCGCGCGAATAAGGAGGCAGACCATGATGACCCTGGGCAGGCATGTGCTTGTCGCGATCGCTGCTTTCTTCTGTGCCGTGGCGCTCGCCAACGAGCCATTTCCGGACAAACGCGTCCAACTCATCGTGCCCTTCCCACCCGGTGGCGTCATCGATCTCACCGCGCGTCCGGTCGCGGCGGCCCTCGAACGCATCTGGAAGCAACCGGTGCTCGTCATCAATCGCCCGGGCGGCGGTGGCGGAGTGGGCGCTGTGGCCATGGCCAGCACCAAGCCGGATGGTTACTCGCTGCTCTTCGCTCATATGAGCATGATCACGATTCCGGCATCGGACCGCGTGTTTGGCTGCGCGCCCTCCTTCACGCTCGATCAGTTCACACCGCTTGCTTTGCTGGTGGCCGATCCGCTCGTCATCATCGCGAAAGGCGATGGGCCGTACAAGACGCTGCAAGAAATGGTCGAGGCGGCACGTAAGGCGCCTGGCACCGTAGCCTATGGTTCGTCGGGCAACTACGGCGCAGTGCATGTGCCAATGGAAATGATCGCGCTCAATGCGGGCGTGAAGTTCAATCACGCTGCGTATCAAGGCGGCGGCCCGGCACTCACCGCGGTCATGGGTGGTCATGTGGTGGCGACGATGGTGTCGCCCGCCGCGTCGATCCCCCATGTCAGGCGCGGTGATCTGCGCGCACTTGCCGTCACCGGCGGACGTCGGATCCCCACGCTGCCCGATGTACCGACGGTCATGGAGTCGGGCATTCCCGATGTAGAGTTCTATTTGTGGGTCGGCGTGTTCGCGCCGGCGCAATTGCCGGAAAGCATCGCACAATCCATTCGCGATGGTTTCACCAAGGCTTTACGCGATCCGGAGTTGATCGGGCAGATGGCCAAGCTCAATCTACCGATCGAGCATATGGACGCACCGGCGTTCAAGGCGTTTCTCGCCAAAGAGGAGCCGCGCTTGAATGCCGTCATTCAAAAAATCGGCAAGATTGATTGACTAACAGGAGCAACACTCGATGATGAACACAAGAGAGGCATCCCGCGCAGAAGTCGAGAAGCGCGTCGCACGCTTCAAGAAGCTGGTGTTTCCGCCGGAGCGCTATCCGGACAGCAAATTGCCTGGCCATGAGCGGCGTAACTATCTGGTGATCGGCAGTGGCCTGGTCGTCGAGGGCGGCAAGGATCCGCTCTCCGCGATTCCGATCAATGAAGGCTTTACGCTCTCCTATGTGGAAGCGAAGCCGGGCAACGGCCCGAAGCTCCACAATCACGACACCAATGAGACTTTCATTGCGATCAAAGGTCGGTGGCGAGTCATCTGGGGAACGAAAGCCGATCAGCATGTCGATCTCGATCCGCTGGATGTTTGCTCGATGCCCCCTGGCGTACCGCGGCGGTTCATCAACATCAGCGAGGGCGCCAAAGAGGAAATGGGCCTGTTGATGACGGTGCAGGCGGGCGATCAGCCGAAAGCCGAGTTTCTCGAGTAGCGGGGCGAGCGCAGTTCCTGTTTCAGGGGATCGCGGGCACGCTACACTATGATTTTCCGGTCCTCGACCCGCTCGTCGTGGGCGAGTCCCTCAACGACTCCTCATTTACCATCCAATGCTCGCCGTAACCGGTCTTGAATGCGTACGCGGCGAGCGCAGCCTGTTCCGCGATGTCGGGTTCACGTTGACGCCCGGAACGCTCATGCGAGTGCTCGGGCCCAATGGCAGCGGCAAGACCAGCCTTCTCAGGATCCTGGCGGGAACCCTCGAACCGATGGCAGGCGAAATCCGGTGGCAAGGCGAACCTATTGACGAACTGGGCGATGCG
>CAMDRJ010000221.1 GCA_945906755.1 Klebsiella pneumoniae
GGCGCTGCGCTCATGAATGTCGAAAAAACTCGGTTGAAGGCGTATGGACATTTTGCTCTCGCTTCGTGTCGGTGATTTAACCTTACAACGTACATACCCACTTAACGTTTACAATGTGCCTCGAAATTAAGCAATTTTTAGAGATGCCCATATCTCTTCGATATCAGGGAGCGCATGCGAGGTAAGGAAAACCGCTTTACCTGCTTGCCGAACATCAGTCAGCAAACGCTTGACCCCGGCGCGCGCCTGCGGGTCCAGACCACTCATCGGCTCATCGAGAATGTAAAGTGGCCGTTCCGCGAGAAACGTCGCCGTGAGTCCGAGCTTCTGGGTCATGCCTTTTGAATAAGACCTGACTGAACGCGCGAGCGCACCTTCATCGAAATTAAGGGCAGCAAGAATGTGGTTGACCCGAGTTGGATCATAGGGGTGTTGATGCAGCTTTGCCGCGTGACCCAGAAAATCCGCGCCGCTCAGATAGTGTGGTGGCAAGAATCGTTCAGGCAGGAAGGCGAGCGCCGCGCGCGACGTTGCCTGTAAATGGGATTGCCCGAATAGTTGAATGCTGCCGCGATCGATGCCGCAGAAGTCGAGCAGGCATTTGATGAGCGTCGTCTTGCCGGCCCCATTCACCCCTGCCAGACCAACGAATTCGCCGGCATTTACCTGCAGGTCAACACCGCGTAACACCTCCGCGCTGCCGTATCGTTTGTAGACGCCTGAAAATTGGATCGCTGCCGTATGCATCGCTCAAGATTACCTCCAAATTGCTCTGACGTAGCGTGCGACGGTGCGTTCATCCCATGGGCCGCGTCAACAATCTCGTTTCAACGAATCGTCAACGTGGTCTACCCAATCCAATTGTTGATTCGGTTGTTCAAAGGGTCAATGCTCACGTAGACTCAATGCGTTGATATCGCTTCTTCCGAGTCTTCATTGAACGCTGGGATTTTTTTGTGGCTGAAGAGCCGATCGTAAGCCTGCGGAACGTGTCGTTCGGTTATGACCGGACGCGGCTCGTTCTGTCAGACATCTCGCTCACCGTCCCGCGCGGCAAGCTGGTCGCACTCATGGGCGGCAGCGGATGCGGTAAGACGACGATCCTGCGCTTGATCGGTGGGGTCATGCGGCCCACTAGCGGTGTGGCGAAAGTGTTTGGGAATGACATGACGACCGTACAGGTCGCCGAGCTCTATAAGCTCCGCCGCAAAATGGGCATGCTGTTTCAGTTCGGCGCGTTGTTCACTGACTTGTCAGTGTTCGACAACGTGGCGTTTCCGATGCGCGAGCGCACCGACCTGCCCGAAGCAATTATTCGTGATCTGGTTTTGATGAAGTTGCATGCTGTGGGCTTGCGTGGTGCGCACGGTCTCATGCCCCACCAGCTCTCTGGCGGCATGGCGCGTCGGGTCGCACTGGCGCGCGGCATTGCGCTCGATCCGCAGTTGATGATGTATGACGAGCCCTTTACCGGCCTCGACCCGATCTCGCTTGCGATCATCGGCCAATTGATTCGTCGATTGAACGATGCGCTTGGCGCCTCCTCGATCATCGTCACGCATGATGTGGAGGAATCTCTTAGCATCGTCGATTACGTCTATTTTTTCGCCGACGGTCGCATCATCGCCGAAGGGACGCCCAGTGAGGTACGTAAATCCGCCTTGCCGTTCGTGCGCCAATTCGTCCATGGCGAGGCGGACGGGTCCCTGCCGTTTCACTACCCGGCGCCCCCGTATCGTGAACAATTGATGAGTTCGTGATGCGATCGATTCTGGCCCTCGTTGAAGCCCTTGGTGCGCGGGTCAATAGCGCCATTACGCGTCTTGGTTTCGCGAGTCGATTCATATTGGCGGTGCTGCGGTTTTCTGGCCCGAGTTTTATGCGCTTCAGGCTGACCATTCGCGAGATCTATTTCGCCGGTGTGCTGTCGTTGATCATCATTAGTGTTTCCGGTTTATTTGTCGGGATGGTGCTCGGTCTGCAGGGCTACGATATTTTGGTGCGCTATGGATCGGCCGATGCGGTCGGGTCGCTGGTGGCACTATCGTTGCTCCGCGAATTGGGACCGGTCGTGGCGGCGCTCTTGTTCGCGAGCCGCGCCGGGTCGGCGATCACTGCCGAGATTGGTCTGATGAAAGCCACTGAGCAACTTGCGGCAATGGAAATGATGGCGGTCGACCCGATTGCGCGTGTGGTCGCGCCGCGTTTCTGGGGTGGCGTGATTTCGATGCCGATCCTGGCGGCGATCTTCTCTACGGTTGGTATCTTCGGTGGTTACTTGATTACGGTGGTATTGATCGGTGTCGACGAGGGCGCTTTCTGGTCGCAGATGCAGGCCTCGGTCGATTTTCGGAGCGACGTCGGAAATGGCGTAATCAAAAGCTTCGTGTTTGGCATTGCCGTCACATGGATTGCCGTGTTCGAGGGTTACGATGCGCCCCCGACCGCTGAAGGGGTTTCCGGCGCAACCACGCGTACGGTGGTCTTGTCGGCTTTGGCTATCCTAGCGCTCGATTTTGTTCTAACCGCGCTCATGTTTCGCGGTGCCTGAAGATGACACTTCGCCAATCAAGCCATAGGGAAGCATTTCGGTTGCGCAACCTTTTCTTGGAGCACTCATGAATCGCAATCGCCTGCTCGACCTTTGGGTCGGGTTCTTTGTCGCGCTCGGACTGGTCGCGTTGTTTGTGCTTGCGTTGAAAGTCGCCAATGCGTCCAGCTTCAGCGCGGACAAGTCGTATAGCGTGATCGGCAACTTCGACAATATCGGCGGATTAAAGGTCCGCGCGCCGGTGAAAAGCGCCGGGGTCGTGGTGGGGCGGGTGACCAACGTTAGCTTTGACAATGAAAGTTTCCAAGCCGTGGTGGTGTTTTCGGTGGCCGAGCAGTATAAATTTCCGCGTGATACGTCCGCGAAAATACTGACGTCAGGGCTCCTTGGCGAGCAATACATCGGGCTTAGCGCAGGCGGTGATACCGTCAACCTTAAGGCAGGCGATACGTTGAAGATCACGCAATCGGCGGTGGTCCTCGAAAATCTGATTGGGCAATTCCTATATAACAAGGCGGCCGAAGGCGGCACCGGTGAAAAGAAATGAGTGTGTCTGGCAAAGCCCTGGCGCCTCTCGACGCAAAGAATTAATCAGCCCGACGAGGATCCATGCAGGAAGCATATTGCGTTACCGCTACCGCTACCGCCACCGCCTTGACTCGAGAAAGGGGTCCAGCCCGGTTCGCACCAGGCGCGGGGCGGCATCTCATCAGAATCATGCTGTTGCTGCTGCTGCTGCTGCTCTTGGCAGGCTGCGCGAGCAATCCACGCGATCCGCTCGAGCCGTATAACCGGGTCGTGTATGCATTCAATGATGCGGTGGACCGCAATGTTCTCAAACCCGTATCAGAAGGCTACAAGTTCGTCGTGCCGCGCCTCGTTCGTATTGGTGTGCGCAATTTTTTCGCCAATCTTGAAGACCTATGGATCGGTGCGAACAACCTTCTTCAGCTAAAGGTTGGCGACGCGCTCTCCGATTGGATGCGTGTGGTGCTCAACACGAGTTTCGGCATTGCCGGGCTCTACGATGTGGCAAGCGATGCGGGCCTTGAAAAGCACAACGAAGATTTTGGCCAGACACTTGGCTGGTGGGGCTTGCCAAGTGGCCCATATTTTGTCATCCCGTTGCTCGGTCCAAGTACCTTTCGCGATACGCCGGCACTGTATATTGACTTTGCCGCGAGTCCGTTCGGCGCGGCGGTAAGCGCGCTCCCGGGTGACAACGTCACGACTATCCGCTTTGGCTTAGCGGGCCTCGACCTTGTAAACCGGCGTGCCGATGCGCTGGAAGCAACCAACCTTATTGACCAGGCTGCGCTCGATTGCTACGCATTTACCCGTGATGCCTTCATGCAACGACGGCGAAATCTGGTCTATGACGGTTATCCGCCCCGCGAGAAAGATCCCGATGAAGAATCGCGCGTGCGCGAAGATCCGGCCATGCACGCCGGCGCGCCGGCCAGTGGCGCACTAGTCGATGACGTGATAATTGCACGACCGACGGAATTGCCCAGCGAAAGCGGCGTCCACGCGCATGCGGACTGACTGTAGGATGTCGAAACCTGCAATAGAAAGGTCGAATTGACGATGAGGTTCACATTGATGTTCTACCGTATCGCCATGTGCATTGGCGCACTCTCACTTGCGGCAATTGGGCCGGCCGTCTTTGCCCAGGAGGTCGCGCCGGATGTTTTGGTGAAGTCCGTGGCAACCGAGGTCCTTGAGATCGTCCGGTCCGACAAGGAGATTTTGGCCGGCAACCAAAAGCGCATCATGGATCTCGCGGAGGAAAAGGTATTGCCCCATTTCAATTTTGCACGCATGACCGCGCTCGCAATGGGGCCAAGCTGGCGTCGGGCCACCCCCGATCAACAAAAGCGGGTCGTCGAACAATTTCGCACGCTGCTGGTGCACACGTATTCCTCCGGATTAGCCGCATACCGCAATCAAACGATCGATTACAAGCCCCTGCGCAGCAAGCCCGCCGATACTGAGGTGATTGTCCGCTCCGAAATCCGTCAATCCGGTGCACAGGCCATACCGATTGATTACAACATGGAGAAGACCGATGGCGGCTGGAAAGTCTTTGATGTCGCGATTGGCGGCGTGAGCCTGGTGACCACCTATCGCGAAACCTTCTCACAGGAAGTGCGCGCCAACGGCATTGATGGACTGATCAAGACCTTGGTCGACAAGAACAAACAGAATGCGGGCACGCGCAAGTGATTGCGGTCGATCGTGATCGCCTGGTGCTGAGCGGTGCCCTTACCATGTCGACGGTCGCCGCGCTGATCGAAGAAGGGCGGCGCGGACTGGCGGGGGGCGTGTCCATCGTTGACGTTTCTGGCGCGACCGAGGTTGATTCGGCGGCGCTTGCCTTGCTGCTCGATTGGCGTCGATCGGCGAAGCGCGCACTCGAGATCATCGGTATGCCAAAGGGGATGGCAAGTCTTGCGACGCTGTACGATGTGCAGGACCTGTTTGCATAGCGAGGCCGGCGGCTCGCAAGGGTGGAACGGCATGCGCTGCCCCCGTTTTTAGCCCCGATCGCACGCAATATCCAACCGCATCGCCCGTGCATTTCGTACAATTGGCGATTTTGCGCATGCCACGATGGACCCGCTTGCTTTCCGCCTCACGAACATTGCCTTCGTACGCCTCTTGGTAGGCGCGTCGCGATGATCGCTCATGCCGCGACGGGCGCTCATCCTGCCATGAGCACACATCCCGCCATTGAAGTCCGTGGACTCGCCAAGCGATTTGGCGCACTGCAGGCACTCGATTACATCGATCTTCGCATCGAACGCGGTGAATTCTTCGGCCTGCTCGGTCCCAATGGCGCCGGCAAGACGACCTTGATCAGCATCATCGCGGGCCTCACGCGCGCTGATGCCGGTACCGCCAAGGTGATGGGGTACGACGTCATTGCGGACTATCGCTCGGCCCGTCGCGCGCTCGGTGTCGTGCCGCAGGAGTTGGTGTTTGATCCGTTTTTCACGGTGCGGGAAACGCTGGAGTTTCAGGCGGGGTATTACGGTGCAAAGAACAGTCGGGCGTGGATTGACGAAGTCATCGAAAGCCTCGATCTCACCGACAAGGCCAATACCAATATGCGCGCACTCTCCGGTGGGATGAAACGGCGCGTGTTGGTGGGTCAGGCGCTGGTCCACAAACCGCCGGTGATCGTGCTCGATGAACCGACGGCGGGCGTGGATGTGGGGCTCCGGATGACCCTCTGGAAATTCATCCGTCGCCTCAACGAGGACGGACATACGATCGTCTTGACCACCCATTATCTGGAAGAGGCCGAGTCGCTTTGTGGCCGCATCGCGATGATGAATCGGGGCCGCATCGTGGCGCTCGACCGAACCGATGCGTTGATCAAACGCCATCACAGTTTGAATCTGCGCGTACGCTTGGCCGATGCACCACCGCCCGCGTCGTTAAGGGCCCGTTGTGTTGCATCGGTCGATGACATGCACACCTTCGCGCTTGATCGCTTCGAGGACGTCGAGAGCACGCTCGCTAGCTTGCGCGCTGCAAACTGCCGCCTCCTCGAAATGGAATTGCTGCAGCCCGATCTCGAGGAAATCTTTGTTGAGATCATGCGGACTGATGCGATGCCACAAGCAAAGAGCGCACTATGAGCGGATTCCGGGCGCTCGCGCGAAAGGAACTGCTGCGGTTTTCCAAGGTCAGCATGCAGACGGTCTTTGCACCGGTGGTGACCACGCTGCTCTATCTGATTGTCTTCGCGCACGTCCTGGAAGAAAGGGTGCAGGTCTATACGGATGTGTCGTATCGGGCTTTTCTGGTCCCGGGTTTGGTGATGATGGCTATCTTGCAGAATGCCTTCGCTAACAGTTCATCGAGTCTGGTCCAATCGAAGATGACCGGCAATATCGTGTTTGTCCTGTTGCCGCCGTTTTCGCATGTCGAGTTTTTTTGTGCCTATGTATTTGCTTCGATGGTGCGCGGCTTGACGGTCGGCGTAGGCGTGTTGATTGCCACTGCCCCGCTGGTTGATCTCAATATCGCGCAGCCGATCTGGGCGCTTGCATTCGCAATCTGCGGGAGCGCTGTCCTTGGCGCACTGGGCGTCCTCGCGGGGATTTGGGCCGAAAAGATCGATCAGCTCTCGGCATTCCAGAATTTTGTCGTGGTGCCGGCGACGTTTTTGTCGGGCGTGTTCTACTCCATCAACTCGTTGTCACCGATCTGGCGCGATGTGTCGCTCGCCAACCCGTTCTTTTTTATGATTGATGGATTCCGCTACGGATTCTTCGGGCAGTCCGACGTTGCGCCGACCATCAGCATCGTTGCAGTATTGACGGCTTTGCTTACGCTGTCGGTGATCGCGCTCACGATGCTTCGCAATGGTTATCGAATGCGTCCGTGATGCAAGACAACCGTATCAACGCAATAAGCCGATTGATTAACGCAAGGAGACACCACCATGGTTCGACCCGATGATGTGAAGAGCTATATCGAGCAGGGACTCAGCTGCGAGCATGTGAGCGTTTCCGGTGACGGGCAGCATTTCGAGGCGACGATCGTGAGCGCTGCTTTTGCCGGCAAGAATCGCGTGCAACAGCATCAACTCGTCTACAAAGCGCTCGGCGATCGAATGCGCGCCGAAATTCATGCCTTGAGCATGCATACGATGACCCCTGACGAGTGGCGAGCCAAAAATTGATCCAGGCGCTCCGTTGACGCCCCAATTTCGCCATCTTTCCGTGGCAAGCTGGCGGCCGAGAAATTCGATGGATGTGAAGGAGC
>CAMDRJ010000222.1 GCA_945906755.1 Klebsiella pneumoniae
AGCTGCAGTACTAGAGGGCCACCGCCGGGTGGCCCAAAAACCGTGCGGCCGCGTTAGCGACCGCTTCTAGCCGCTTCGAGCGGCTCACAAACTAAAGCCCCCGGCTCTGCCGGGGGATATTTACTCATCACCTACGATGAACAACGTGGCGAGCCGCGCGGTTCCCGTTCACGCCGTGCCGATCCCAAGGCGCTTGGGCTCGGTGATTGCGTGGATTGCGGCGTGTGTGTGCAGGTCTGCCCGACCGGCATCGATATCAGGAAGGGCCTGCAATACGAATGCATCGGCTGTGCAGCATGTATCGATGGCTGTAATCAGATCATGGATCGTATGGGATATGCCCACGGGCTCATCCGTTACTCGACCCAGAATGCGATCGCACACCGTTTCTCTCCGGCGCAACTATGGCGACGCGTCCGGCGGCCGCGCGTTTTGGTCTACACGAGCATCTTAGTGGCGATTTTCGGTGCCACGGTCGTCATGCTGGCGCTGCGTGTGCCGTTGAAGGTCGACGTGATTCGCGATCGTGGTGCCTTGGCCCGTGAGGTGGAAGGTGGGCGGATCGAGAACGTCTATCGTCTGCAGATCATGAATACCGCGGAACGCTCGCATCGATTCGTAATATCGGTGGGCGGCATCGATTCGATCGACATTGCCTCATCGCGGGAAGTGGAATTGTCCGGCGCGACGATGCGGGCGGTACCGGTTCGTGTGCAACTCGATCCCGGCAAGGGGCGGGCAGGGCCGAACAAGATTGAATTCTTGGTGCGTGCGCTGGACGAGCCGTACATTCAAGTGCGCGAGCAAGCCGTGTTCATCGTGCCGCGTTGACGCGTTCATGCGATTGATCAAACTAGCAAATATGCCGATGGAGCTTCAATCATGACAGCAAGATCATCCATGCAGACGAGCGTGCCACCCTGGTATCGCGAGCCATGGCTATGGATCGTCGCGGCCGGCCCGATTGCGGTGGTCATTGCCGGCATCATTACGACCGTCATCGCCTATTCGACCGCCGACGGATTGGTCGCCGATGACTACTACAAGCGCGGGCTCACGATCAATCGCTCCTTGGCGCGTGACCGTCGCGCTGATGAACTCGGGCTGACCGGCGAGATGCGGATTGAGAGCGCCATGCACCGCGCCCGGATCGAGCTTAGCGCCCGCGATCCGCATCGGGTCTTTCCCCCATCTGTGACGATCAAGTTGATTCACTCGATTTGCGCAGCCGACGATCGCGTCGCAACGCTCGCATCGATCGGCAAGGGCGTGTTCGAAGGGAGCCTCGATCTTGCGCCGGCTGGGCTCGCACCATCCAGGGTCCTTATCGAATCACCGGAATGGCGCCTTGTCGGTACGGTACGACCAGCAGTCGAGATTGTGAAGCTGCGTCCGGCGAGTGACCCTGATTCTGCCTTGACCCACTAGGAGGGACGCACCATGTCCGATCCGCGTCTGCCCGATGCCATGCATCGAGCGCCGGTAGTGCCAGAGTCGGCGGGCGAGTCGAAGGAAAGCGAGCTTGTGCGCCGCATCATGTGGATCGTGTGGCCGGCGTTTCTGGTCGCAGGCTTCGCGGAAGTCGTTTTCTTTACGCTCGTCGATCCGGAGGAATTGCATTTTTTTGGCGGCATCCTTTTTATGTCGCGCACCGCGATTTATACGCTTGGCTTTTTTTGCTTCTGGGCGGTGTGCGCGATGTCCAGCGCGCTCACTTTGTTTCTCGCCCAGCGGTCGGTGAACGCCCTGGACGGTTGACGCGATGGAAGCTGCGTTGGCCATGTTCCTGGTGGGCGCGTTAGGCGGTGGCCATTGCGTCGCGATGTGTAGTGCATTGCTCACGGCGACCCGGATCGCATCGACGCCCGTCCTTACCGCCGGGTATCACCTTGGCCGCATTGGGTCTTACGCGATGGCAGGCGCCTTAGCAGGTGGATTGGGCTCGATGGCGTTTCTTGCCGAGGATACCCACCATGGACGGTGCATTGTTCTTCCACGCGACCTATGTGAAGCCTTCCTGGGCCAAGAACAAAAAGCGCGTGGCCCATATTGGCCGACATGTCTTCTACCAGTAGCTCCGCAGGGTTTCTGGGCCCTATGATCTAATCTCTCGCGTCTGCTCGATATCGATGTGGCGCCGAACAAGGGAGACTAGAAAATGACGCGGTCCGTATTTCTCCAGCATGCCCTTCGCATCATCGCCGGCGCGTGCCTCGCCATGCCGCTTCTGGCGTGGTCACAAAGTTATCCAAACAAACCGATTCGCGTCGTCGTGCCGTATCCACCCGGTGGCGTCGATATCGTTATTCGCCTGCTCGTGCCGTCCTTGGAAAAATCGCTCGGACAGCCGATCATCCTTGACTATCGGCCGGGTGCCGGCGGCCTGATCGGCACTGAGCATGTTGCGCGCGCGGCGCCCGATGGCTATACGTTGCTCGCCACCGTGGCCAATTCCTGGATCAATCTGCCCGCCCTCAAAAAGCAAACGCCCTACGATCCGATCAAGGATCTCACGCCGGTCGGGTTGCTCATGGAAAGCGTGTCTTTGATCGTCGCGCATCCATCGTTTCCTCCCAACAACATGACTGAACTGATTGCCTACGCCAAACGCAACCCCGGCAAGGTTGTGTATGCGACCAGCGGCATTGGTGGATCGCAACATCTCGAAGGCGAGATGATCCAGCGCCTCGCGGGCATCGATTGGGTCCATGCGCCGTTCCAGGGATTTGGTCCGATGATTCCGGCGATTACCGGCGGACAGGTTCCGGTCGGCTTCATCACTTATGCGGTGGCAAAAGGATTTCTTGCAGCCGGCAAATGGAAACTGATTGCGGTGACGAATTCGGATCCAGTCGGGAAGGCGATGGCGCCCGCCGGCGCGCAGATCGTCGCCGATGTCGTTCCCGGCTTCGAAGCGATGCCGGTCTGGATGGCCTTTGGTGCGCCGGCCGGATTACCGCGGGCGATCGTCAATCGCTGGAATGAAGCGATTGCCAAGGCCAACAGGGAGCCCAATGTCGTCGAGCGCTATGTCGAGGACAAGCAGGTCAACATTGCAACGACACCGGAAGCCTTTGACGCGCGTGTCAAGAGCGACTATGACCGGGTGAGAAAGACGATCGCGACGGCGGGCATTCCGCCGCAGGATTAGCTTGGGCAGCTGATCGCCGATCACGGCCTGTCACGGACTGCGCAGCGTCATTCTCACCTTGCGCGGTGCGAGATTGACGATGCGTGAATACACGCGGCTATAGCGCGGATCCTGCGACCGGCCAAAAATCGGGTCGTCATTGGTCGCGAAGGCCACCTCGATCGCGGCCCAATCGGCTGGGCTGAGGACCCGCTCGGCAATCGGCAGCAAGTCGTCTTCCTCCACTTGCATATGCGCCCAATAGAATCGGAGGTAGTCGGCGACCGCCTTCGAAAAAGACTGCAGCTCCACTTGCCCACCACCTTGAAGCCGCATCAGCTTCAACGCCAGATCCGCCGTCAAGCGGGCGCCGTGTTGATGTTCGTTCTGGAGCGTATTCAACAATTGATCGGCGCCCGTCGTACGGTTCCGGATCCGCGCAAACAATGTTTCCTCCTCGCGCGGATGATGGAAGCGTTCCGGGAATTGATCGATGTAATAGAGCATCGCCGCCAACAGATCGAAGTCGGGTGCGTTCCGCTGGAGGGCGATGTCGTGGGTGATCTCATCGAGTCCACGCAGCACGCGTCCAAGCGCGTCATGTTCGCGTTGGATGAGGGCGATCGCTGCTTCCATTGGTGCACTCAAGTCGAAGGCCCCAACGCTTGGTGTCGTGACCGGACCGGCGAACGATGCATCCTGCCAAGTCCTGTGCTCTACTATGCCGATCCAACGCCGATGCCAGCCTCGACGATCGAGGCGTTCGAACGCGATGCGGAGATGATGGGGGCCAAATATATTGCGGCCATTGAACGTGCCTGCGCGAAGGCGGGCGTGCCGTTCATAGGCGTGACGACCCGTGTTAGCGCGCCGGCCGAAGCCATTATTCGCATGGCGAAGAAAGAGAAGTGCGATCTGATCGTCATGGCCTCACACGGGCGCAAGGGCATTAAGCGCCTGTTGCTGGGCAGTGAAACCAACGCTGTCCTCACCCACTCGCAGATTCCGGTGCTCGTTACGCGCTAGAGCGCTTAATCAGCGTTTCCTTCGGGAGTAATTGAACAAGAGGACTCGCCCCTCGTAACTCCCCGAAAAATAGGGTTACGCTGATTACGCGAAACAGCTTAATCAGCGTTTCCTTCGGTAACTTGCTTCTTCGCTGCGCGCCGCGGATCGCGCCGGCCGCGGGGTGGCTCCGGGAGCGGTCGCTCAGGGAGTGCCGGTGTCACGATGTACCCACCGGATTTTTCATCGCGTTCAAGCGCCACGAGTTTATTCGCCTCGGCTTCCTCGAGAAGTCGATTAAACGAGCGGAAACCATAGTAGCCCTCGTTGAACCCGGGTTTTTGACGTTTCAAGGTCTGCTTGATCATCGATCCCCATAGCTTTTCGTCTTCGCCGCGCTCGGCCTGCAAAGCTTGCACAGTCTGTACGAGGAGAGCAAATGCCTCGTTACGCCGGCGATCATCTGCAAGGTCGTTCGATGATGGTTCGACGGCAGGCGTGCCGCGCCGCGGTCGCTTGTCCGTCGGTGCTTGCGCTACCCGTACGAGATCATCGTAGTAGATGAACTCGTCGCAGCCGGCGATGAGTAGCTCGGAGGTCGACATCTTTACGCCAATGCCCACCACGCTTTTATTGTTTTCGCGAAGCTTGCTCACCAAGGGTGAAAAATCGGAATCGCCACTGACGATAACGAAGGTATCGACGTGGGCTTTCGTATAGCAAAGGTCGAGCGCATCAACGACCATCCGAATGTCGGCCGAATTCTTGCCGGACTGGCGAACGTGCGGCACCTCGATCAGTTCAAACGCTGCGTGGTGCATTGCCCCTTTGAACTCTTTGTAGCGCTCCCAATCGCAATAGGCCTTCTTGACGACGATGCTGCCCTTCAGGAGCAGTCGATCCAATACCTTGCTGATATCGAACTGCGCGTACTTCGCTTCACGAACGCCGATGGCTACGTTTTCGAAATCGCAGAAGACCGCCATGTTGTGGGTTTCGGACCGGTCGCGCATGCTATTGCGCATCCCGGAGAAAGGCGTTGCGTCCACCGATCAGCTTGGCCGTCCAGTCGTGGCGCAAGCGCAGGCGCACCTCGTGATCGTCAAGGCTTTCCTTTAGTAGATGATGATCGATGGGAACGGACGAGGCCACTTTTCCTTCCGTGGTCACACCCACGATTCGCAGTTCCCACATTCCACCTTGCGGTTCCACGCTGAACTGGCATGCGCCCAAGCCGATCTCGTTGAGGAGGTTCCTTGCCGCCTCGTACACCGCATCCATTTCCGCTTGGGAAAAACTCATCGCGGTTCTCCTTCCTATCGCCGACCGTAAGCTATTCATCTGGAACAGACCTCATTCTCGTTGGATGTCCTCGCCGGTGCGGGAGGGTGGCGGCTCGGTAGCCTCTTCGATCATACCGTGCCGTTCCCTGCGCACGCTATCCAATGTGCCGTCGTCGTCGGCGTACGGCGCGGCCGTCTGGATCGGGGGCGAGGTGCGTGTCATGGCACTGCGTCGTGACCGTCGCTTGGTGGCCGTACTCGTCTTGGCAACAGGTTGGCGCCTGACTGTTGGCCGCTTCGGTGTCGCGCGTCCCGCATGGCGGCGTTGCGCTGCGATCTTTGCCGTGGCCATGCAATCTCTCCTTCGTTCGACCGGGTGGGTAAATCATTGAGCCACACGGTTGCGCGCGTTTGTCTGATCTTGGTCAAGTGCAGCGTCAATTGGAATGATCACAATGGGTCGTCTTAACGCGGCTGTTCTGTTCCGACCGGTAAGGTTGCCAATTCCCAATGAAGCATCGAATTCTGCTGGCTGTGGATGACTCGCAAAGCTCACTTAGGGCAGTGAAGCATGTCATCGGTTTGGCCAAGCGAGCGGGGCCCTTTGAGATCCACCTGTTGCATGTTTCGCCCGAAGTCTCCGAGGAATCGGTCGATGCGCTTGGTCGCGAAGAGGTCGATCAGGACTTGGCGGCTGAAGGGAAGGCTGCGCTGGCGCGGGCCGAACGGCTGCTTCTTGAGGCGGGCGTCGGTCACTCATCACACATTGAAATTGGTCGGCCATCGACCGTGATCGCCACTTTCGCGCGGGAGAATGCCTGCGACCAGATCGTGCTTGGCACGCATGGCAAGGGAACGCCCCGATCGGTGGTCGTGGGGGCGGTCGCGATGCGGGTGGTGGCGCTGGCTGACGTGCCGGTGACGGTGGTGAAGTAGTTAGCCGCCTGCGCATTCACCATTTGGTATCGCGAATCCCCAACCGAAACGACATTTGGTTCACGATGATATCCCCCGCCAGGCTCAATGCCAGGATCCACGCGACGTCGGTCCAGGATAAATCAACCCAGAACGAAAGCGCGATAAGCCCGCCCGCCACGAAGTCGAGCTGATCCGCCGGAAACCAGGAATGGCCGGGCGCGATGGCCAAGCGGCGCTTGATAAAGCTCTTTGCGCTGTCGCCCACCATGGCGCCCAAGCCGCACGCAACGCCGATCGCAAGCCATTGCTCCATAGGGATTGCGGCGCCTTGCCAATCGATTCGCGATTGGATGAATGCCGTCAACACACCGGCCGCGATGCCGAACGAAAACCCAACCACCGTCTTATGGGCGCCGAGCCATTTCTCGCTGATCGGCCGATTCCACCACGGCCAGAACTTGGTGAAGGGCGGGGCCATGTTCGCCAAGTACACCGGTAGCATCAAATAGAGCAGTTGGAGAATGCGTGACATGCGTACGCCCTGTTTCCCGGTGCAACATCAGGTCGTTTAGGCGGCCTCCCGTTGCGCCGCACGATGGCCTGCGTGATCGAACATCGATCGGGTGATGAGCGTAATGCCATCTGGCGTCACCTGAAAGCGTGCGCGATCAAATGCCGTATCGACACCGGCTACAAACCCGGGTGGCAAGACGCAGCGCTTGTCGATCACGACGCGACGCAAGGTACATCCTCTGCCGATCTGCACATGCGGAAGGATCACGGCTTCATCGATGCGGCTGTGAGCAGTTGCGGCTGCGCGGCCAACAGTGAAGCCTGGGCGCGGCGATTCTTCGAGAACTGGCGCGCAAGCCTGAAATGGCAGCGACTTGAACCTTACGAGAAATTCGCCGAGATGATTGATAAACATTGGGACGGAATCGCCGCTTACTGCAAGCCCGAGAACAAGGTGT
>CAMDRJ010000223.1 GCA_945906755.1 Klebsiella pneumoniae
TGCACCACCGTCGGTGCGGGACGCCATCATCGATGCCATGCGAACGCAGTCACTCGGCTATACCGACGCGCTTGGTATGCGAAGCTTGCGCGAGGGCATCGCCCGTTTCTACGCCGACCGGTTCGGCGTGGCAATTGCCCCCGAGCGGATCATCGTAACGTCGGGCGCGTCCGGGGCGTTTCTGCTGCTTGCCGGCGTTCTATTCGAACGGGGCGATGAGGTGCTGTTGCCCGCGCCTGGTTATCCCTGCAACCGCCATTTCGTGGCCATGTTCGACGCCACGCCGGTCGATCTGAACGTCGATGCCAGTACCCATTTCCAACCGACCGTCGACATGGTGGAAGCGGCTTGGGGACCGTCCACCCGTGGCATCGTGATCGCGTCGCCTTCCAACCCGACCGGCACCTCGATGCCCTTTGATCAGCTGACGGCGGTCGCTGAACTGGTTGCGAGGCGTTCCGGAGCGCTGATCGTCGATGAGATCTACCAGAGTCTCAGCTATGGCCCACGCGAGCGCACTATTTTGGAGTCGACCGATACCGCATTCGTCGTCAACAGTTTTTCAAAGTATTTCAATCTCACCGGATGGCGGATCGGATGGATCGTCGCGCCAGAGGCCTACGTTCCCGATATCGAGCGCCTTGCGCAGAACGCATTTATCTGTCCGTCGGCACCTGCTCAATATGCCGCGTTGGCCGCCTTGTCGCCCGATTCGATCAAGATTTATGAAGCGCGACGAGCGGAGTTCCGAACGCGACGGGATTTTGTGGTGCCCGCTTTGGAGACGATTGGCTTCAACGTTCCGGCCGCCCCGGATGGGGCCTTTTATGTCTATGCGGATTGCTCGCGGTTCTCGGCAGACAGCTTCACGTTCGCCTTCGATGCGCTGGAGCGTTCCGGGGTCGCCTTTACACCCGGGAAGGATTTTCGCGGTGACAGCGCCAACCGCTATGTGCGCTTTGCCTACACCCAATCCATGGCATCACTCGTTGAGGGCATGGACCGGGTGCGGCGGTTGGTGAAGACGATGTAGAACGGTCGAAACCAGCCTTAGATCCGCGATGGGTTTAGATATCAGCCTTCGTGTATTGCAACAGATTGTCACGCAGGAACCGCTCAAAGATGAGCTTCTCGGCGAACACCCGTTCTGAATAGCGCATGGCCGGATCGTTTGCCGCGCCGTTGTACTGCTGAAGTCCGGTGGCGAGATTGCCACCACGCGATGAGCACTCCCGCAGAATTTGCGAACCGACCAGAATGTTGACCCATGGATCGAGCACCGCCGCCGCGCCACCATGCGTCGCTAGCTTGTCCAAGTGGTACTTGGGGATGATCTGCATCAATCCTTTGGCGCCCATATCGCTTTCGGCGATGGGATTGAAGCGCGATTCGACCGCCATCACGGCCAGCAATAATACTGGATCCAATCCGACAATCCGTCCGGCTGCGTGGGTGGCCGCCACCAGTTCGGCCGCGGCTTCGGGGGCAATGCGATAACTGCTGGATAGATAGCGCGCCAACATACGCTGACGAGGATCGGTAAGCGGACTCGAAACGAGCGTCAGTCCGATCGGAGAACTCGCGTCCTCGATTTTCCTTTGGGATGCGATTTCGGTTTCGATCGTGCCGGTGACGGTGACGCCCTGGTCAAGCATTTGCAATGAGAGCATGACGACCGTAAATAGGCCGACGATGCTCATCGTGGTGCGCACGCCATCAAACACGGTGTCCAGCTTCTCGAAGTTAGGAATCTTGATCAAAGAAAAATATTTCATTGGCCTCTCCGCCGCTCAAAACTTCCGTGGTGGATACCCTGGATTGGACTGCTTGATCGTGTAGTGAATCATAAGCATGAAGCTACCAGAGCAACTCGCAGATCGGGGGGAAAGTCCACTAGGCCGAATCGCCAGCGTCGATTTGTTACAAAGCCAAGACAATTCGGCGGCTTGAGGACAAGTAATCATGGCCGATCGGCCCAACCGATGCGCCTTGACGACACAGGCTCGATGACACTCTCGCGAGTCGCTATGAATTGATTACCAGCGTGATACCACGCTGCAACATCCGAGGCTGGATGCTGCGCTGCACTGTTGCAGCATTGAAATTTCTCGTGACAAGCGCCCCGGCGAGGGCGCACGTGCTTGCTACAATGAACAGATCTCGCGGTCATTTCGCCGGGGACAAACGCACCAACGCGGAATGTCTGCGGTTCAGCCTTTGCCTGCACAAAGACTGGCCGCAGACCATTCCACTACCGCTTAGGGCCGCGATCCGGTCGGAAACGGCCATGCTGCCGCCGGGTTCAGAGGCATTCTTGCCCCCGACGCCATCGAAGCACTAGGCTCCTTCGGCGATGCCGGCGCTGCTGCAGCAGGCGCTTTCACGGACTTGGCTTTCTTAGCGGGTTTCTTAGCTGCTTTTTTCGGCGCTTTCTTTTTCGCCGGTTTCTTTTTGGCAGCTTTTTTCTTTGCCGCTGGTTTCTTCTTAGCCGCTTTCTTCTTCGCCTTTTTCTTGGCGGCTTTTTTCGCGGTTTTTTTCTTGGCTGCTTTCTTTGTTGCCATGGTTGTAGCTCCTATCAAGTTGAACAAACACACCAACGAACCCCGGTCGAATTAACCGGGATATCCAACCGTCGGCAAACGCCGGCCGGTCGAATGCTTGGCAAATCGCGATGTTCAATCACGATTCACTTTGGACTGGAAGCACTGCATCCCCTGGAATTTGCCGCGTCGATGCGGTTCGACGCGAATTGCCATCGCATATGAATTGTCCGCCCGAGGCCATCATCGGTAGGCGGCAGGTGGTTACCTGCGGCATCGATGGCGCCGGCTTGTGCATCGCTTGCTTCGCGGTGCCGTTGCGTGGTGTGTGTATATGCAACCGTATCAGTCCCAACTGAGCGCACCACCCGTTTGATACTCAATCACCCTGGTCTCGAAGAAGTTGCGCTCCTTCTTCAAGTCGATCATCTCGCTCATCCAGGGAAACGGATTTGTCGCTCCTGCATAAATGACGTCGATCCCGATCTGCTGGCACCGACGATTCGCGATATAGCGCAGGTACTCTTTGAACATTGGTGCATTGAGTCCTAGTACCCCACGCGGCATCGTATCTTCTGCATATCGATACTCGAGTTCCACCGCTTTCTTCATGAGAGCTTGAATTTCCTCACGAAACTCCTGCGTCCAAAGGTGCGGATTCTCTAGCTTGATCTGATTGATGAGATCGATGCCGAAATTACAGTGCATCGACTCATCGCGCAAGATGTATTGATACTGTTCAGCAGCACCGGTCATCTTGTTCTGCCGGCCCATCGCCAATATCTGTGTGAAGCCGACGTAGAAGAAGAGCCCTTCCATGACGCAAGCAAACACGATGAGGCTACGAAGAAGCTTCTGGTCGGCCTCGGGAGTACCGGTCTTGAATGCAGGATCGGTCAAGACATCGATAAAGGGGACAAGAAACTCATCCTTCTCTCGAATGCTTGAGATCTCATGGTAGGCATTGAAGACCTCGCCCTCATCCAACCCAAGACTTTCCACGATGTACTGGTAAGCATGAGTGTGGATCGCTTCCTCAAAGGCCTGCCTGAGGAGGTACTGGCGACACTCCGGTGCACTGATATGGCGATAGGTACCAAGCACGATGTTGTTGGCCGCAAGGGAATCAGCGGTAACGAAAAACCCAAGATTGCGCTTGATGATGCGCCGCTCGTCTTCAGTCAGACCCTGCGGGTCCTTCCATAGCGCGATGTCGCGGCTCATATTGATTTCCTGCGGCATCCAGTGATTGGCGCACGCCGACAAGTATTTTTCCCAGGCCCATTTGTATTTGAATGGGACGAGCTGATTGACATCGGTATTGCCGTTGATGATCCGCTTGTCTTCAACCCGAATGCGCCGGAACGCCTCGCTCGGCGCATCGGCAACCGGATGTGAGCTTGCGCCGCTTGGCGTATCGGCAGTGAATCCCTGTCGCAGCGCTAACCCAGCCACGGCGGCACCACGCATATCTTCATCGAATGTGAGCATTCTATTTACCTATTGGCAGGCTTCGCATTCGGGATCATCGATCGCACAGGCCTTCGGCTCGGCCGCGCTATCGAGTACCGAGGGCGACATGCCACCGGAGGAGACCGCGTTCAGCTGGCCGGTCTTGACCGTGGATTTTTCCGCATGCGTCGCGCCAAGGGAACGCAGGTAGTAGGTGGTTTTCAGGCCGCGCAACCAGGCGAGCCGGTAGGTTTCATCGAGCTTCTTACCGGAAGCGTTGGCAATATAGAGATTGAGCGACTGGGATTGATCAATCCATTTTTGCCGGCGCGCTGCGCATTCGACCAGCCACGACGGGTCCACTTCAAATGCGGCCGCATAAAGCCTTCGCAGTTCAGCAGGCACGCGATCGATCTTGGCCAGGTTCCCGTCGAAGTACTTGAGGTCGGCGATCATCACCTCGTCCCACAGCCCGAGTTGCTTCAAATCCCGGACCAGGTATTCATTGACGACCGTGAATTCACCGGACAGGTTCGATTTGACGTACAGGTTCTGAAAGGTCGGCTCAATCGAGGCGGATACGCCGACGATATTCGAGATCGTCGCGGTCGGCGCAATCGCGAGGCAATTGGAATTGCGGATCCCATGCTTTCGAATCCGCTCCCGTACCACGCTCCAATCAAGCGAAGAGGAGCGGTCGACCTCAACAAATCCGCCGCGCTCGGTCTTCAACAGTTCGACCGTGTCCTGTGGCAGGATGCCCCGGTCCCACAGCGAGCCTGGGAAACTGGAATAACGCCCGCGCTCCTCGGCCAATTGGGTGGAGGCCAGGTAGCCGTAGTAGGCCACCGCTTCCATCGATCGATCGGCAAACTCAACCGATTCCTGCGATCCATAAGGAATGCGCAGCGCGTGCAGGCAATCCTGGAACCCCATGATGCCCATACCGACCGGCCGGTGCTTCAGATTTGAATTACGCGCTTTGGCGACAGCGTAATAGTTGATGTCGATAACATTGTCGAGCATCCGCATTGCGATTGAAACAGTGCGGTTCAGCTTCACGTGATCGAGCTGCCCGTCTTTTAAGTGCGCAACCAGATTGACCGAACCCAGGTTGCAAACCGCGATTTCGTTCGGGCCGGTGTTGAGCGTAATTTCGGTGCAAAGGTTCGAGCTGTGCACGACACCGACGTGTTGCTGCGGCGAGCGGATATTGCAGGGATCTTTAAACGTGATCCAGGGATGGCCGGTCTCGAACAGCATCGACAACATTTTTCGCCACAGGTCGATCGCCGCGACCTTCTTGAACAGCTTGAGTTCGCCGCGCGCCGCCTTCTGTTCATAGCCAAGATAGGCTTTCTCGAATGCCTGCCCGAATTTTTCGTGCAAATCGGTGCAATCGGACGGCGAGAACAAGGTCCATTCCTGATTGTTCGCGACACGCTTCATGAACAGATCGGGAATCCAGTTCGCCGTGTTCATGTCGTGCGTACGGCGCCGGTCATCGCCGGTGTTCTTCCGCAACTCGAGGAACTCTTCGATATCCAGATGCCAAGTCTCCAAATAGGAGCACACCGCACCTTTTCTCTTGCCGCCCTGATTGACTGCCACGGCGGTATCGTTGACCACCTTCAGGAATGGGACCACGCCTTGCGATTTCCCGTTGGTGCCCTTGATATGGGAACCCAGTGCACGGACCGGCGTCCAATCGTTGCCAAGGCCACCCGCGTACTTGGCAAGTAGCGCATTTTCCTTGATGGCTTCGTAGATGCCATCCAGATCGTCGGCGACGGTGGTGAGATAGCAGCTCGACAACTGGGATCGCTGCGTGCCGGAATTAAATAGAGTCGGCGTTGAGCTCATAAAATCAAAGCTCGACAACACCTGATAGAACTCGATCGCCCGCGCCTCGCGATCGATTTCGTTGAGCGCCAAACCCATCGCCACGCGCATGAAAAATGCCTGCGGCAACTCGATCCGCGTGCCGTCAATATGCAGAAAATACCGGTCGTAAAGCGTTTGCAGTCCAAGATAGCTGAACTGGAGGTCGCGCGATGCGTCGAGCGCCTTGCCGAGCCTGGCAAGATCAAACCCTGCAAGCCGCTCATCCAGCAGCTCAGCCGCGACGCCACGTTTGATGTAGATCGGAAAATACTCTGCATAGCGATCGGCCATCGCGTTCTGGAACACTTCTTCGCCGATCACTTCCAAGCGGATCGTGTGCAGGAGCAAGCGCGCGGTGACAAATGAATAGGCCGGCTCCTTTTCGATCATCGCCCGCGCGGCGAGCACCATCGACTTGCGGATTTCCTCGATCGGCACGCCGTCATAAAGATTTTTCAGCGTATCCGCCTTGATCAGCTCGGGATCGACGACCGTCCCCAACCCGGCACAAGCCGAGGTAATGATCTCGCTGAGTTTGCCTTCGTCCAACGGACGTCGCACGCCGCCATCCAACACGTGCAACACCGCCGCCAAGGATTTCTTTCGCTTCGCGCCTTCGGCGGCGCGCGCCTCTGCCCGTTTTTCGCGGTACAGAACATACGAGCGGGCGACATCGTGCTGGCCGGAACGCATGAGCGCCAACTCGACTTGATCCTGAATATCTTCAATATGGAACGTCCCGCCCGCCGGCTGCCGGCGAACCAGGGCCTTCACAACACCTTCCGTAAGGCTCACCACGACTTCGCGAATGCGTGCGGAAGCGGCCCCTTGGCCACCTTCGACGGCCAGAAAAGCTTTGGTCATGGCGACCGAAATTTTGCCTGGCTCGAATCCAACCACTGCGCCATTGCGACGAATGATCTTGAAATCTGCGTAGAGCGTCGTTGCCGGACTCGGCATTACCTCCGGCATCGCCGGCGACGCAACAGGCTGTAACGGAACACTTCCGCCAACAAGCTGCATGCTTAACTCCTCTCAGTGGCAGTGGCGCTCACGCCGTGCCTTGTTTATTTCGTTTGCTTAAATCGGGTTCCGTGGGGTTCGGATGCGGATTCGCGTGGGTACCCGCATGATCATCCCAACCTGTCTCAACCACTACATGTAGTGCTTAAGGCCATATCGTGTCCGAATTGTAGTGCGTCGATATGTTTCATGCAACAGTCTTGACATAGAAAAACCTGATTAGCAATGAAACTCCGCCGGCTCACGTGGCGAGCTAGCGGGTAGTTGAAGATGGGGGCCTTCCCGACGAGGAGGTACCCCATGC
>CAMDRJ010000224.1 GCA_945906755.1 Klebsiella pneumoniae
ACTTGGCGTGAAGCAGCTGGAAGGCGATCCGTACAACAACTTCGTGGCGATGAACGACAAGGGCGCGATCGTGTCCGGCACGGTCAAATCCGTCGATGCCAAAGGCGCGGTGATTCAGCTCGAAGCCGAAGTCGAAGGGTATCTGCGGGCCTCGGAAATCTCGCGCGATCGCGTCGAGGATGCGCGTACGCTCTTGAAAGAGGGCGATGTCGTGACCACCATGATCATCAACGTCGATCGCAAGAACCGAAATATCAATCTGTCGGTCAAGGCGAAAGACTTCTCGAAAGACAACGAGGCGATGGCGAAGGTGCAAAGCGAAAGCGCGGCAGCGACCGGTAGTACGAATCTTGGCGCGCTGTTGAAGGCAAGGCTCGATCGCGGCACCCCGCAATGAACCACGGTACGACCGACCACGACGAGGGATCCTTCGACGCGGACGGCCGCGGCGGGATGACGAAGTCCGAGCTGATTGCTCGGCTCGCATCCCGCTACCCGCAACTAGTCGCAAAAGATGCCGAATACGCGGTGAAGATGGTGCTCGATGCCATGACCAATAGTCTGGTGAATGGCGAGCGCATCGAAATTCGCGGCTTCGGCAGTTTTGGACTGAACCAGCGGCCAGCCCGGATCGGCCGGAACCCAAAATCGGGCGAGAAGGTCCTCGTGCCCGAAAAGCTCGTGCCGCATTTCAAGGCAGGTAAGGAACTCCGCGAACGGGTTGATGGCAAGGCCTTCAGAGAAATCCAATAGGGCAACCGCGTACGACCACCCCACCTATCGTTCCCACTGGGAGAGGCGCCGTGCCAGCGCTGATGAAGATTCTGACTTGGTTGCTTCGCGGATTCGTGTTTCTCTTCATCTTGCTGTTTGCAATGAAGAACACCGATCCGGTGACATTGCGTTTTTATCTCGAACATGCGTGGACGGCGCCCCTTGCATTGATACTCTTTCTCGCGTTGGCGATCGGCGTATTGCTCGGATTGGCGGCCAGTCTCGAACGTTTGGTGGCGCAGCGCCGTGAGATCATCAGCCTCAAACGTGAACTTCGTATGCGATCAACCGACGAGGCGCGCCGAACCGAATCCAGTGCCGCCGCGGACGAGTCGGTGCGTCCGGTTCCGGATACACCGCTTGGTCATGCCTGAGCGGTCTAAGACTTGGCACGTCGGCCGTTAACTCCCCCCACAGCACTCCATGGAATTCGAATTCTGGTGGTTGATCGGCTTTCCGATTTTTTTCGGACTCGGCTGGATCGCTGCGCGGATCGATCTCAAACACCTGATTTCCGAGTCGCGTGCACTACCGCGTTCGTATTTCAAGGGACTCAATTTCCTCTTGAACGAACAACCGGACCAGGCCATCGAGGCGTTCATCGAAGTGGTGAAGGTCGAACCCGAAACGATTGATCTGCACTTTGCGCTAGGTAGTCTGTTCCGTCGCCGTGGCGAAACCGACCGTGCAATTCGCATGCATCGCAATCTGCTTGAGCGGTCCGATCTCGCTCCCGAACAGCGTCAACATGCGCTGGTCGAATTGGGCGAGGACTATATGAAGGCCGGGCTGCTCGATCGCGCCGAGGAATCCTACACGCAGCTTCGCAATGGCCCCAATCGCGCGCGCGCATTGAAGGCTCTGCTCGAGATCTACCAGATCGAGAAGGACTGGCGCAAAGCGATCAAGATTGCCGAAGAGTCCGCGCAGGATTCCGGCCAGTCGTGGAGTAAGGAGATCGCCAATTATTGGTGCGAGATCGCGATTGCCGAGATGAACAAGCCCGATTCCCTGACTGCGCGTGCCGCACTTGACGAAGCATTGCTCGCCAACAAGCGCTGCGTGCGCGCCAATCTCATTGCCGGTGATCTCGCGGTCCGCGAAGGCAGCCATGCCGCGGCGATCGACGCCTGGCGAAGCATTGAGCAACAGGATGCGAACTTTCTTGCGCTGGTCGCGCAGCGACTCTTGGCAAGCTTTCGCGCCTTAGGGCGCAACGCCGAAGGGCTCGCGCTCCTGAAGGAATTTCTGGAGAAAGCGCCATCGCTCGATATGCTGGACGTGGCGTTTCAATCGACCTTGGACGCCGAAGGGCCCGAGGCTGCATACCGCCTGGTGCGCGACGAATTACGCCGCAATCCGACCTTGCTTGGATTGGATCGCCTACTCGAAGCGCAACTGATCAGCGCCTCGGCGGAACAGCGTCAGGAGCTGGAGCTCGTCAAGAATCTGGTGCATGGTCAAACCCGCCGATTGTCGCGCTACCGGTGCGTCAGTTGTGGATTCAAGGCCAGACAGTTTTATTGGCAGTGCCCGGCATGTTCCGGATGGGAAACCTATCCGCCACGGCGCACCGAAGAATTTGAATTGGGGCCGTAGACAGCCTATTACTATCGATAAGGATCGGACATGAAAATAACGATGATCGGCACGGGCTACGTAGGCCTGGTAACCGGCGCTTGCTTTGCAGAAGTCGGCAACGATGTGCTGTGCCTTGATCTAGATCAGCGCAAGATCGACATGCTCAACAGCGGTGGGATTCCGATCCATGAACCGGGGCTGGATGCCATGGTGGCGCGCAATCGCGCCGCCGGGCGTCTGCGCTTTACCACCGATATCGCCGAAGGGGTCGCGCACGGCCTTTTGCAGTTCATTGCCGTGGGCACGCCGCCCGATGAAGATGGTTCGGCCGATCTGCGCCATGTGGTTGCCGCGGCGCGCAACATCGGACGTCATATGGACGGCTACCGTGTCGTTGTTGATAAATCCACGGTTCCGGTCGGTACTGCCGATGCGGTGCGTGACGCGATCCGGGATGAGTTGACGAAGCGCAAGGCGAATCATCGGTTCGCGGTCGTCTCGAATCCGGAGTTCCTGAAGGAAGGCGCGGCGGTCGATGATTTCATGCGGCCGGATCGCATTGTGATCGGCAGCGACGATGCGGAGGCCATCCGCCATATGAACTCGCTGTATGGGCCGTTCCAACGCAATCACGAGAAGCTCTATGTGATGGACGTGCGTTCGGCCGAACTCACCAAGTATGCGGCCAATGCCATGCTTGCCACGCGCATCTCCTTCATGAACGAGCTTGCCAATCTGGCTGAGCGGCTCGGCGCCGATATCGAGCATGTCAGGCGCGGCATCGGCTCCGATCCACGCATCGGCTTTCACTTTCTCTATCCCGGCGCCGGTTATGGCGGTTCCTGTTTCCCGAAGGATGTGAAAGCATTGATGCGCACCGGTCAGCAATCTGGCCTTCCGCTCGATATTCTTGCGGCGGTCGAGCGCGTGAACGATCGCCAGAAACATGTCCTCACCACCAAGATCACGACCCGCTTCGGCAATGATCTTGGTAAGCGCCATTTCGCCGTATGGGGCCTTTCATTCAAACCGAATACCGACGATATGCGCGAGGCTCCCAGTCGCGAATTGATTGGTGATCTTCTAGAGCGTGGTGCAACGATCTCGGCCTACGATCCAATCGCGATCGAAGAGGCGCGTCGCGTCTTCGGCGGCGAAGCGCGCGTCCAGTTTGCAAAAAATCCAATGAACGCCTTGGTCGGTGCTGATGCATTGGCCATCGTCACCGAATGGAAAGAATTTCGCAGCCCCGATTTCGGCGCGATCAAGAAGGCATTGAAGTCGCCGGCGGTGTTTGACGGGCGCAATCTCTACGATCCAGCCGATGTGATACAGGCCGGGCTTGAGTACTATCCAATTGGCCGGCGGGTTGTCGCGGCCTAAGTGCGAGACCAGAAGATCCTCCATTAATACAATGCAATTACCGAACCTCACCACTGGTCGCATCCTCGTCGTGGGCGATGTCATGCTCGATCGCTACTGGTTCGGCGATGTGGAGCGCATCTCACCCGAGGCGCCTGTTCCAGTGGTGCGCATCGCGCGCACTGAGGAGCGGCCGGGCGGTGCAGCGAATGTCGCGCGCAATGCGGCAGCGCTTGGCGCGCGAACTTCGCTCTTATCGGTAGTGGGCAATGATGAAGCGGGCGAGAGCTTACGAAAGCTCACCGCAGCGGAAAACGTTGCCTCGACCTTACATCGCGATAGCTCGGTTTCCACGACCGTGAAGCTGCGCGTGATCGGCCGTCAGCAGCAATTGATTCGCATCGATTTTGAGAGCACGCCAAGCCGCGAGGTACTCGCCGATAAGTTGTCTGATTTTGAATCGCTGCTCGCCCATTGCGACGTGGTTATCCTGTCCGATTACGGCAAGGGTGGTCTGACGCATATCGTGCGAATGATCGAACTGGCCAGGCAGGCGGGCAAGCGTGTGCTGGTCGACCCGAAAGGCGACGATTACAGCCGTTATCGAGGCGCCAATATCATCACCCCGAACCGGGCCGAATTACGCGAAGTGGTGGGTCGATGGAAGGACGAAGCCGATCTTGCGCATCGCGCCGAGCGCTTGCGCGCGGAGCTTGGTTTGGAGGCGCTGCTCGTGACACGCAGCGAAGAAGGCATGACGCTGTTCCGGTCGGGGTCGGTCATGCATGATCCGGCACGGGCTCGCGAAGTGTTCGATGTGAGCGGTGCGGGTGATACCGTGATCGCGACGCTGGCGGTCATGCTCGCGGCCGGCATGGAAATGATGGAGGCGGTGCGGGTTGCGAATCATGCGGCCGGCATCGTCGTTGGCAAACTAGGCACCGCGGTCGTGACGGCAAGCGAACTTGCATCGCATCTTTCCAAAATCGGCTAGATCACTCCATGGCAAATTATTACATCTTGACGGGTGGCGCCGGGTTCATCGGTTCCAATCTTTTGCGAGCGCTGAACGAGCGTGGGCTACGCAACATCATCGTCGTCGATAATCTCGAGCGATCCGACAAATTCCGCAATCTGATCGGCTGCCAGTTCGAGGACTACCTCGATAAGCGAGAATTCATCGAGCGACTGGTGGCCGGCGATTTTGCGAATGGCGTGGATGCCGTGCTGCATCAGGGCGCTTGTTCCGACACGATGGAGTCGGACGGCCGGTACATGATGGACAACAATTATCGCTATTCGCTGTCGCTGCTTGATTTTTGTACCGAAGAAGATATTCCGTTGATCTATGCCTCGTCGGCGGCGGTATACGGTGGCAACAGCATCTTTACCGAAGGGCCGGAGCACGAAGCGCCGCTCAATGTCTACGGCTACTCGAAGTATCTGTTTGATCAAGTGGTGCGCCGGCGTTTGCAGGATGCGCATCCGCCGATCGTTGGACTTCGCTACTTCAATGTCTACGGTCCGAATGAAAGCCACAAGGGGCGGATGGCCTCCGTCGCCTGGCATTTTTTCAATCAGTTTCAGGCGAACGGACGGGTGAAACTGTTCGAGGGTTCGGGCGGGTTCGAAAACGGCGAGCAGCGACGCGATTTCATTTCGGTCGAAGATGTGGTGAAGGTGAATCTGCAGTTCCTGGAGCAGGATCTCGATTCCGGCATCTTCAACGTCGGCACCGGTAGCGCGAGCACCTTCAACGACATGGCATGTGCGACGGTGAATGCTTGCCGGCAGGCGAAAGGGGAAGCTGCCCTCTCATTGCAAGCGATGCAGGCCAACGGGCTGATCGAATACATTGCCTTTCCCGAGGCGCTCAAAGGCAAGTATCAAAGCTATACGCAGGCCGATATGCGCAATCTTCGCCAGGCCGGCTACGAGGCGCCTTTTCTTGACGTGGCCACTGGCGTGAGTCGCTATGTCGCGCGCTTAGTCGCCACCACATAATGGCTTCGGTTCCCTATTCCACTATCGAGCAGACGATTGGCAATACGCCGCTCGTGCGATTGCGGCGGCTGCCCGGTACCGATCGCAATACGATCCTCGTGAAATTGGAAGGGAATAACCCGGCTGGGTCGGTGAAGGATCGGCCGGCGATGTGGATGATCAAGAAGGCCGAGGAGCGTGGGCAGATCAAGCCTGGCGATACGCTGGTCGAGGCCACCAGCGGCAACACCGGCATTGCACTGGCCATGGCGGCGGCTATGCGTGGCTATCGGATGGTGCTCGTGATGCCCGAGCATCTATCCGTGGAGCGCAGACAGGCGATGCGTGCCTATGGCGCCGAGTTGATCCTCACTGCGAAGGCAGCAGGCATGGAAGGCGCACGCGATCTGGCTGATCGTATGGCAGCCGAGGGCAAAGGCGTGATGCTCGATCAGTTCGCCAACCCCGACAATCCACTCGCGCATTATGAGACGACTGGCCCGGAAATCTGGCGTGACACAGCCGGCACCATCACGCATTTCGTATCGAGCATGGGCACCACCGGCACGATCATGGGTGTCAGCCGCTTCTTGAAAGAAAAAAATCCCGCGATCCAGATCGTGGGGGCGCAGCCCACCGATGGCTCGAATATTCCAGGCATCCGCAAATGGCCGGAAGCCTACCTGCCGAAAATTTTCAATCGCAGTCGGGTCGATCGCATCGAAGGCGTGAGTCAGGCCGAAGCAGAAGAAATGACGCGCCGCCTCGCGGTGGAAGAGGGTGTCTTCGGCGGTGTCTCGTCCGGTGGCGCGGTGCATATCGCCTTGCGTATCGCACAAGAGGTGAGCGAAGCAACCCTGGTTGCGATAGTGTGCGATCGTGGCGATCGCTACCTTTCCACTGGTGTATTCCCGGGTTGATCCATGACGCCGACGCTGGTCTTCGATATTGAAACGGTACCCGATGTGGCGGGCCTCAGGGTCATGCTCGAGTTGGATCCGAACCTCTCGGACAATGATGTGGCTGAAATCGCGTTTCAACGTCGCCGAGCGCAGACCGGGGGCTCCGACTTTCTGCAAATCCATTTGCAGCGTGTGGTCGCGATCTCCTGCGCCATGCGAGAGGGTGCGACGTTTCGCGTCTGGTCGATCGGCACGCCCGAAGACGATGAGCGCACGTTGATTCAACGCTTCTTCGATGGTGTTGAGAAGTTCACCCCGCAGTTGGTTTCATGGAATGGCGGCGGGTTCGATCTGCCGGTGCTGCACTACCGCGGCCTCATTAATGGCGTGGTGGCCGCGAAGTATTGGGACATGGGCGAAGACGATCGTGACTTCAAGTACAACAACTACATCAGCCGCTATCACTCGCGCCATCTCGATCTAATGGATCTGCTCGCGCTTTATCAGCCGCGCAACAATGTGCCGCTTGATCAGCTCGCGAAACTGCTTGGCTTACCCGGCAAGCTTGGCATGGACGGCTCCAAGGTATGGGA
>CAMDRJ010000225.1 GCA_945906755.1 Klebsiella pneumoniae
ATATTTCGTCATAGGCGTTCTCGAGGAGATGCTGGACGTCCTTGCCTTGCAAGTAGGTGGCATGGGACAGCATCATCGCCGGATTGGCATGCGCCTGGAATGCCCATCTGAGCACCGCGTAGTCTTTGAGGGCAGCCTTCGGCAAGGCTCCACTGGTGAGGAGCGCGAGCAATCGCGACCCGAGATAACGATGCTCGGGGCGCTCGGCGTCTTCAATGAGCCAACGCGGCAGCTCGTTGGCGGGAGCTTCGACTTGCGGCTTTGGCAGTTTCTCTATGGCACCCATTTTGTCTCCTATCAGCGCTTAGCTAACGAAATTTCCCCTTGTCCGCGCCCACTTTGCTTTCATGCCGGTCGAGTTTGCGATTCATATAATCCCAGCAATTATCGTGTGCGCGCTGCGGGAAAATGGTCTTCCTCTTTTTATCGATTTCGGCAGTGTCCGGATAAGTATGCTTGAGTCCGCTCATCGCCAGTTGCAGTTGCACCCGGCACGCCTTTTCCAGAAAGATCGCGGCGAGCAACATGTCTTTGACTGTCCGACCGCCCACGATAACACCATGATTGCGAATGAACACGCCCTCGGATTTTCCCATTACTTCAGCACAAGCGCGACCAAGCTCGGGGGTATCGATGAGATCGCTCGTGCCCATGTAGTGGGGCGGTGGCACGGTAAACCAGCAGCCTTCATTGGAATAAGGCCGTAGGATTTCGCCCGTGCATGCCGAAAAAAGCACCGACCACGGCGCATGGGTGTGCAGCACAAAATTGAAATCGGGACGCGCACGCAGCGTTTCGGTATGAATCGGCCATTCCAAATGGCGAACGCCATCGCCGCCCAGTACATTGCCATCGAAATCGAGCAGGATGAAATCGTCCTCAAAAACTTCTTCCAAACCGAGGTTCGCACGTTTTAGCCAAACGCCGCGATCCCATGGGTCGCGCATACAGGCATGCCCCCATGCGAAATCATTCTGACCCTCGAGATCGAGCATCCGGTGCGCCCGTGCCAGATCCCAGAGCCCACGACGGACTTCGTCGTTTTTGGCCATGATCGGCGCGTTTCTAAAAATCTTCTCCATGCTTGGGACTCCAATCGAGCGAGATGCCTGCATTGTAATCACGTGTGACCAAACGTATGCGCCGATTGTATTGCGATGCTCCTGCGGCCTGGGTTGCGGGGGCGAACGGTAATCGGCAAGACTTTGATAGAATCGCGGGCCGCACCATGAGTGGAACCCCGATATGATTTTCACGCAGGCTGGTCGTTATCCGGAACCACGTCCGGAGTATCTTGCCGCCACGCGCTTTCTCGATTGCGACGATCCGCTGGTTCGTTCATTTGCCGGCCGTGCTGTCGCGGGTGAATCGAGCGCGATCGGCAAGGCGGTAAAGCTGTTCTACGCGGTACGAGATGGCGTGCGCTACGACCCGTTTGCGATCAGTCTTGCGCCTACGCTTTACACCGCTAGCAATGTTCTACGGACCAAGGGCGCGTTCTGCATTCCAAAGGCCGTGTTGCTGACCGCGGCGGCGCGGGCAGTGGGCATTCATGCCGGGATCGGGCTGTCGGACGTCAAAAATCATCTGACCACCGAGAAACTGAAGGCGCGCATGGGCGACAAAACGCTCTTCATTCACCACGGCTACGCGGTGATGTATCTGGAAGGCAAGTGGGTGAAGGCGGCGCCCGCGTTCAATATCGAGCTATGCGAGCGCTTCGGGGTGTTGCCGACGGATTTCGATGGCCACTCGAATGCGATTTTCCAACCCTATGACGCGCACAACCGTCAGCATATGGAATACGTGAAGGATCATGGCGTTTGGTCGGATTTTCCGTTTGAGCGGGTCACGGACGATTTCCGGGCGTTCTATCCGCCCAGCACCTATGGAGAAGACGATTCCGGCGAGCGCTTTGAAGAGGGCGTGCGGGTTGACTGACCGCGCTGACAATCAAGCCAGCTTGGATACGTCGGGTAGCCGGATCGGATGCACGGATTCGAAGGCGCGCGCAGCGCGGAGCACCAGGGCGTCGGCATAGCGCGGCCCGACGATCTGTAAACCGATGGGTAGACCACCCATTGTGAATCCGCAGGGGATCGAGGCGGCCGGCTGCTGCGTCAGATTGAATGGGAAGCTGAACGGTGTCCAATCCATCCAGCGCTTGCCCTGACCAGGCTCGGGAACTTCTTGACCGACATTGAATGCGGGCACCGCAAGGGTTGGCGTCAGCAGCAGATCAAAGCGCTCATGAAATTGCTGCATGGTGGTGGCCAGTGCACCGCGTTCGACGGTGGCGGCAAAGAATTCATGGCGCGAAATGGCCTGACCTGCTGCGAAAATTTCTTGCAGACCCGGATCAACCATTGATCGCTGTTCCGCGGAAAGGCCAGATGCCACATACGCTGCGCCGGCAAACCAGTGGCGATCGAAGCAATCGCGCGGATTCGGAAAGCCGGGGTCGACGGCTTCGATTCTCGCGCCAAGCGATGCAAAGGTCTTCACCGCATTGGCCACCGCTGCGGCAACTTCCGGATCGACCTTGGCGTAGCCAAGCGTTGCGGAGAACGCGATGCGTAGTCCGCGTACACCGTCGTCCAAGCCGACTCGATAATCGCGGACATCATAGGGTAGGGCAGTCCAATCGCGGTGATCGGGTTGCGACAGCACGTTCAGCATCAGCGCCGCATCGGTCACGGTGCGCGTGATCGGTCCGACATGCGCGATGGTGCCAAATGGCGAAAGCGGCCATGCCGGAACACGCCCATATGAAGCTTTGATGCCAAACAGGCCGGTGAACGCACACGGAATTCGAATCGATCCGCCGCCATCGGTACCGATGGCAAGTGGGCCCATCCCGGCGGCGACGGCGGCGACCGCACCACCGGAGGAACCGCCGGGTGTTTTGTCGATGTTCCAGGGATTGCGCGTGATCCCGGTGAGCGGGTTGTCGGTGACCCCTTTCCAGCCGAATTCCGGCGTCGTGGTCTTGCCGAGGAGCACTGCGCCGTGTTCACGCAAGCGCGCAACGACGGGCGCGTCATCGTTCCAAGGACCTTTGGGATCGATGGTCTTGGAGCCGCGCAGTGTTGGCCAGCCGCGCGTCACGACCAGATCCTTAATCGAGGTTGGAACGCCATCGACGAGACCGCAAGGCGAGCCTTTCATCCACCGCGCTTCCGATGCCCGCGCGGCGCTGATCGCTGCCTCTTCATCGATCAGGCAGAAGGCGTTGAGAACAGGATTGAGTTTGCGAATCCGAGCAAAGACGGCGGTCGCTGCCTCGACCGGCGAGGCTTGCTTGTTGCGATAGAGGCCGAGCAGCGCCTTTGCGGAACACAACGCAAGGTCTTCGGGTGAGGCCATAGCGCCCCTCGTACTCACTACGCAACATTGACCGGGATTTTGAAGTCCCGGATGCGCTTTTCCCATTCGTTCGGGCCGGTGATATGCACGGACGTACCGGCTGCATCGACCGCAACCGTGACCGGCATGTCCTTCACATCGAACTCGTAGATGGCTTCCATGCCGAGATCGGCGAATGCGAGCACTTTGGATTTGCGAATTGCCTTGGCGACCAGATACGCCGCTCCACCGACCGCCATCAGGTAGGCGGCCTTGTGCTTGCGAATCGCTTCGATGGCTGTTGGACCGCGCTCGGCTTTGCCGATCATGCCGATCAAGCCCGTCTTGGCCAGCATCATTTCGGTAAATTTATCCATCCGCGTAGAAGTCGTGGGGCCGGCCGGGCCGACCACTTCATTGCGCACCGGATCGACCGGGCCGACGTAATAGATCACGCGATTCGTGAAATCGACCGGCAGCTTCTCGCCCTTGGCGAGCATGTCCTCGATACGCTTGTGTGCGGCATCACGGCCCGTAAGCATTTTTCCAGACAACAGGAGGGTCTCGCCGGGTTTCCAGGTTGCGACCTCGGCAGGTGTCAATCGATCGAGATCGATGCGGCGCGATTGGGCCGAGGGCGTCCAGAACACTTTCGGCCAATCGTCGAGCGATGGCACTTCGAGCTCAGCGGGGCCCGAGCCGTCCAATGTGAAGTGGACATGACGGGTCGCGGCACAATTGGGGATCATGGCCACGGGCTTCGATGCGGCATGGGTCGGGTAATCCTTAATCTTCACATCGAGTACCGTGGATAAGCCGCCCAAGCCTTGTGCGCCGATGCCAAGCGCGTTGACCTTGGTGTAGAGCTCGATCCGCAGCTCCTCGGTCTTGTTCTTCGCGCCGCGCTCCAAGAGTTCGTGCATATCGAGCGGATCCATCAGGGCTTCTTTGGCGATCAGCATCGCTTTCTCGGCGGTGCCACCGACGCCAATGCCAAGCATGCCGGGTGGACACCAGCCCGCGCCCATCGTGGGCACCGTCTTCAGTACCCAATCGACAATTGAATCGGACGGATTGAGCATCACAAATTTCGCTTTGTTCTCCGAACCGCCGCCTTTGGCCGCAACGGTGACATCGAAGGTTTGACCGGCGACCAACTCGACATTGACGACGGCCGGTGTGTTGTCCTTCGTATTCTTGCGCGTAAAGATCGGATCGGCGAGCACCGAGCCACGCAGAGGATTATCCGGATTCATATAGGCGCGATGCACGCCTTCGTTTACCGCATTGGCCAGCGAACCTTTGAACCCGTCAAGGCGTACGCCCATGCCGATTTTTAGAAAGACATTGACAATGCCAGTGTCCTGACAAATTGGACGCTTGCCTTCCGCGCATTGGCGGGAGTTGGTGAGAATCTGCGCAATCGCGTCTCTGGCCGCGGTAGATTGCTCGCGTTCGTAAGCGCGTGCCAAGTGTTGAATGAAGTCCTTCGGATGATAGTAGGAGATGTATTGCAGCGCGTCGGCGACGCTTTGGATTAGATCTTCTGCCTTGATGACGGTCATGGTGCGGGACTCCGTTAATCAGTCGTTACGCTGGCGGCCATCGTCTTTGCGAGCGGCATGTTCGGACGGTGCCATGAGCTTGTCGGTATAGGCAATCGCAATCGCGGAAAACAAAAAGGCGATGTGGATAACGGTCTGCGCGATGAGCGTCTTATCGTCATAGGCCGCCGCGTTGATAAACGTCTTGAGGAGGTGGATCGATGAGATGCCGATGATGGCGGTCGCCAGCTTGACCTTTAGCACCGAAGCGTTGACATGCGAGAGCCATTCCGGCTGGTCGGGATGTCGTTCGAGGTTCATTCGCGATACGAAGGTCTCATAGCCGCCCACGATGACCATAATGAGCAGATTCGAGATCATCACCACATCAATCAGCCCAAGCACGACCAGCATGATGGTCACTTCATTCAGCTTGGTCGGACGTACCGTACCCTGGACTTGCACTGCGGTGAGGATGTGATCGAGGGCGCCCTGGTTCCCGAACGCCGCGAGGATCAGATCGCTCAATTCGACCCAGAAGTGCCACACGTACACGCCCTGAGCGAGGATAAGGCCAAGATATAGTGGCAATTGCAGCCAGCGGCTGGCGAAAATGAGGCCTGGTATCGGACGGAGGGCCCTCGATTCGTCGAAGGGCTTCTTGCTTTGCGACATGGGTGGGGTTCCGTCTTCGTTGTCAATTTGCCGCGGCGTTGCAATTTGCTCAATTCGCGTCGAATGCAGTGCAACGAGCGATTTGCCGATGGGAGCCTGCGCATTTTAGCATCGGCGCTGAATGCCTCACCGATGTCCCCGAAATAGTAGATAGAACCTTCCTGCGCGCTCATCGATAGGAAAACATGTCGATCAAATGGGCACCTTCGTCGCAGACCGACCAAATCATGGATTTGCGTGTTGTCGTCCCCTCGTTTATCCTGCGCGACCGCGTGGCGGAACGCCGCGCTCTCATATCAGACATGGAGAGATGGCCGAGCGGTCGAAGGCGCACGCCTGGAAAGCGTGTATACGTGATGAGCGTATCGAGGGTTCGAATCCCTCTCTCTCCGCCAGTACAAAGACCTCAAACCCGCTCAAGCGGCTTTGGGGCTGCCTGAAGCCCCGCACCACGCGGGGCTTTGCGCTTAAAGCTCCTGACTGCGGTTCCGGCACTCGCCCGAAAAAACCGTCTCAAACCCCGTTTGTCTCAAAACCTCCTGACTTTTTCGGGTTTAGTTCCGAGCCGTGAATTTCCCGACTCCGGCAATAGGTGCTCTGAACCTTTGCGAACGGAAGTTCGTGGTGAGGTTCTTCTTGGTCGTCAGTCAGCGATGAACGCGTTCAGCCGATGTGCTATTCGTTCGCGGCGAACCTCAAGAAACTTCTTGTAGGCTGAACGCCATGATGCATCGGGACAATCAGAGCCGCGCCGATGTGCAGGCCTGGTTGCAGGCGCGCTTTGGAAACGATGTGCCGATTGGCGAAGGCGCCTACATTGACCCCTACGACGAAGGCGGCATGGCGGCGGTGCTGCGCGATCCGGCCGAGCACATGCTGTACCGCGCCCGGGCGTTTGCCGAATTGCGCCAAGGGCGGGTGGCGAATTTCTCAATCGCGCGACAGAAGATTCAAGGCTTTATCGATTCGATCCGCAACCAGCGGCCGGCCAGCAGCGTGGGCCAGAAGTGCGGCATGGACAAAGCGGACAACCTGGCCGTCGATCTTGCCGGCAATGTCATCACCTGCCAGAACGTATCGGCGAAGGCAGTCGCGCCGAACGGACAGACGCACAAAATTGGCCACCTCTCGGATCTGCCCAGCGTAAAGCTGAAAACCGCCACCCACTGGAGCCAGCGCCGCGATTGTGCTGCCTGTCCGGTGCTGCAGTTGTGCCAGGGCAGTTGCATGTTTCTGGAGGGGCCGCTTTGGGAGGCCGGGTGCAATTCGGCTTATTCCGACAACGTGCCGTTCTTTGCGGCGGCGATTGAATTCCTGACCGGTTACACGCCGTATTACATCGAAGGCGATTTCCGGGACGACCGCAAGGACCTGTTTGGCCGGGTGCGTGGTGTGCCGGCAGTGAAGACAAAGCGTGTCATCGAGATTCACGCCGTGCCCGCATAGATCGACTGTTTTAACCAACCGCCCGCCTGGCTTGCGTCAGAGCGGGCTTTTTTTATGGAGATGACCACCATGCCAGAACCCACCACCAGCAGCGTTGCCGGGGCTGC
>CAMDRJ010000226.1 GCA_945906755.1 Klebsiella pneumoniae
CCAAAGGTGCCAAGTATGCAGCGGTGTGCGATTGAAATCGTGATCGACACCGCAAGCGGGCCGCTTCGGGTGACCACCACCCATCTTGAATACTATTCAGCAATACAGCGCGCCGCGCAGGTTGCCGCACTCTGCAATCTGCAATGCGAGGCGGCATTGCATGGCGCTGATCCGGTCAATCGTGAAAAAGCGAGCGGTCCATTTCAAAAACAGCCGCGTCCGGCCTCAGGAATATTGACGGCGGATTTCAATTTTCGATCGGACTCGGAGAGTTATCGCGCGATGCAGGCGCCAATCGGCATCGGCGTGCCTTCGTATCGCGATGCATGGAATATCCGTCATCCGGGTCAGCCGCACGCGCCGACGCTTGGCCTCTTTGATAAAGGTCAATGGCCAGGCGACCCGTTCTGCTGCGATTTTATTTTCGTCACTGAAGATCTCGCTGATCGCGTGATCGATGTGACGGTGAACGCGACCACCAGCGCATCGGACCATCAGCCGGTGTTGCTGCAACTGCGCGACTAAAGGAAACCTCGCAACTGGTCGAGCACCTCATCGGGACGTTCAGCCATCAGGTTATGACCGGCATTCGCTAATTCGACGATCTGCGCCTGCTTGATGGCTTTGGCGAACTCGCGTCCACCACGGACCGGCGTCATCGCATCGCGCTTACCAAGAATAAACAGAGCAGGGCAGGTCGTGGCCTCCGCGCGTTCGGTGCCGGCGCTATAGGCATTGCAGGCATTGAAATCGGCGAATAGCACGCCCGGTTTTTGTCGCTGCATCAAGCGCAGATTCGCGCCGTGGATCCAAGCGCCGGGTCCGGGGTTGTTGGGGTAGTACGCATAGGCGGAATGCGACCACGCGTTGATCATGTTTTGCGCGCGCGGCTCGTCTTCGCGTGCGGCGGTGAGAAGTTCGCCCGATACGCGCATCGGAAAGGTGGTGCCCAGCAGCGCGATTTTCACGACGCGATTGGGGCGGCGGCCGGCGGTGTCCAGTGCAATCAGCGATCCCATGCTATGACCGACAAGCGCTACTTTGGCAACGCCCGCTGCATCGAGCAGCGCGACGATCCAATCGCTCATCCCCTCGATCGAGAAGAGCGGTGGGCCATCGGTGCGGCCATGTCCCGGCAGGTCGATCGCTAGTACGCCAAACCCATGGTGCGCGAAATAGCGTGCGGGCATGGTCCACACCGAATGGTCGCATTCGCCGCCGTGAATGAACATAACCGTCGGCAGCTTGGCATCGAACGGTTTGCCGCCGGTATAGGCATACGCGCCTTTATCTTGGACTTGAATTTCCATCGCTTAGCCTTTGGTCGCGGCACGCAAGCCACGCGACAAATCGTCGATCAGATCGCCGGCATCTTCCAGACCGATCGATAACCGAATCGTGCCCTCGGTGATCCCGGCGCCTTGTAGCGCAGCGACGTCCATACGGAAATGCGTGGTACTGGCCGGATGGATCACCAGCGAGCGCGCATCACCGACATTGGCCAGATGCGAAAACACCGAGAGCGCCTCGATGAAACGCCGGCCAGCCGCACGGTCTCCGCGCAAGTTGAAGCTGAACACCGCGCCGCAACCGCGCGGCAACAAGCGCTTCGCCAATTCGTAATCCGGATGGGACGGCAACTCCGGATACGCGATCGCCTCGACCGCAGGCTGTGTGGACAAGAACTCAACGATCTTGCGCGTATTGGACACATGCCGTTCCATCCGGATCGGCAAGGTTTCCACGCCTTGCAGGAGTTGAAACGCGGTGGCCGGGCTCATGCAAGCGCCGAAATCGCGCAGGCCTTCGCGACGCGCGCGCAAGAGAAATGCACCGACGGTGGATTCTTCCTGGAAATCCATGCCATGAAAGCCCGCATAGGGTTCGGTGAGTTCGGGGAATTTTCCGGAGGTTTCCCAATCGAAGCGCCCACCATCGACGACCAGACCGCCGATTGCCACGCCATGGCCACCCAGAAACTTCGTTGCCGAGTGATAAATGAGATCGGCACCATGGTCGAACGGGCGGAGCAAATAGGGCGTGGTGAAGGTGGCGTCCACCAACAGCGGTACGCCCACCGCATGGGCGATATCCGACACACGAGCGATATCGAGGACGTCGAGCCCGGGATTACCAAGCGTCTCGCCGAAAAATAACTTCGTGTTTGGCCGCACCGCCTTGCGCCATGCATCGAAATCGCGCGCCTGCACAAAGGTGGTCTCGATGCCAAAGCGCGGCAGCGTGTATTCCAGAAGATTATGCGACCCACCATACAACGCCCGGCTTGCAACGATATGGGAGCCTGCCCCCATCAAAGTGACTATCGCCAAATGAAGCGCAGCCTGACCACTCGCCACCGCGATCGCGCCAACGCCGCCATCGAGTGCCGCAATACGCTCTTCCAACACGGCGTTGGTCGGGTTCGAGATACGTGAATAGACATGCCCGGAGCGCTCCATGTTGAAGAGTGCCGCGGCATGGTCCGCATCCTTGAACACAAACGATGTCGTGAAATAGATCGGTGTCGCACGCGCACCGGTGGTCGGATCAGGGCGTTGCCCGGCGTGGAGCGAGAGCGTATCGAAACCAAGCGGACGGGGATCGGGCATGGAGAACCTCGAGGGGATCTTAAGTAGCCGATTCTATCCCTTGGGGGTATGCGATCGTGGCGCGACCAAGGTGGACGCCTGATCGCGCCGATTTGAGCGCGCCCGCTAGCTCAATCGCACCGGCAAGTAGATGCGGGAACCATTGCGCTGTACCAATAGCGCGGCGCGCTCTTTGGACTGCTCGACGATTTTCTTCAACTGCTCGATCGAATCAATCGGTTGGTCGTTCAAGGCGAGGATGACATCGCCCGGTTGGACGCCCGCACGGGCTGCGGCACCGTCGACCTGTTCAACGACCACGCCGTCCGCGTCGATGCGTTTGCGTTCTTCCGGTGTCAAGGGCCGGACCGCGATGCCTAAGCGGCTTTGCTTTTCGGGTGGCGTTGCACGGGTCGGCGCTCTAGCAACACGGTCTGAAGGCATCTCACCGATGGCCACCGCGATATCGCGTGTCTCGCCTTTGCGAAATACACCAAAGCGCAGGGTCTGACCGGGTTTTGCCTCGCCGATGGCGCGCGGTAGGTCGACGCTTTGCTCGATCTT
Organism: Klebsiella pneumoniae; assembly: GCA_945906755.1. Lineage (GTDB taxonomy): Bacteria > Pseudomonadota > Gammaproteobacteria > Burkholderiales > SG8-39 > SHXR01. The sequence continues at coordinate 3,153 of CAMDRJ010000226.1, forward strand.
CTTGCCTTCGACGCTCATGATGATGTCGCCCGCTTTGATGCCGGCCTTATCCGCCGGACCACCTGTGTCGACGGCGTTGACCAACGCACCCATCGGTTTGTCGAGTCCGAACGAATCGGCCAGATCCTTTGAGATGGCCTGGATCGACACGCCGATGCGACCGCGCTGCACGCGTCCATGCTTCACAAGATCGTCTTTGACGCGGATCGCCACCTCAATCGGTATGGCAAACGAAAGCCCTTGATAGCCGCCCGACCGCGAATAAATCTGTGAGTTGATCCCGACCACTTCGCCATCCAAATTGAAGAGCGGCCCGCCCGAATTGCCCGGATTGATGGCGACATCGGTCTGAATAAAGGGCACGTACGAATCATCTGGCAGCGCACGCGACTTGGCGCTCACGATACCGGCGGTAACCGTGCTTTCAAATCCAAATGGGGAACCGATTGCAGCGACCCATTCACCCACGCGTAAGCGTTCGGTGTTGCCGATCTTCACGGCCGGCAATCCTTGTGCATCAATCTTGAGCACCGCGACATCCGTTCGCTTGTCGAAGCCCACGACGCGCGCCTTGTATTCGCGCTTGTCGGTAAGCCGAACGATCACCTCGTCGGTTTCCGCAACGACATGCGCATTGGTAAGGAGGAAACCGTCTGACGAGATGATGAAGCCTGAACCAACGCCCGTTTGCGGTTGGCCATTGGCAAAGGGCGGGACGCGCCGCAGAAAATCAGGTAATGGGTCGCCTTGTGGACTCGGTGGCAATTGCGTGCGCGCCGCACCGCGCGATGTGCTGATGTTGACGACGGCCGCGGATTGTCTTTCGACGAGAGCGCTGAAATCGGGCAACTGGCGAGCGCTTAATTGCGCTGAGGGCGCGGTATTGGCGATGGCCCCGGTGGGTATGAGGCCTGCCGCGGCGATGGCAAGCGTAAGGGTGCGCGTGGCGATCGCGGCACGTGACAACAACATGGCGAATCTCCTTATTGATGGCAACAACGGAGCTAGTTACGGATGAGACCGTGCGTTCGATGCCGGACCGCGCTATGAAGTTCCATCCCGATACAAACAGATACAACCAGGTGCTGTTCGCGGCGCCGCGCGGACGCCTGCCGCTTGGTGCGTGGCGCATGGGCGGGGAATAAATGGCCTGTGCTATCGTCGCCCGTCTTCCATGATCGTTCACTCATTGCGGCCCCCGCTTGATCCTGCGCGTCTTTCTGCCGTTTTGTCTCGGGTACTTTTTGTCGTACCTGTATCGCGTAGTCAATGCGGTGATTTTTCGCGATCTGGTGCAGGAGCTCAGCCTGCCTGCGATCACGCTCGGATTGTTGACCGCCGCCTACTTTGTAACCTTCGCGCTGGCCCAATTGCCGCTTGGCCTGGTACTTGATCGGTTCGGACCGCGCCGAGTGAATGCAGCATTGATTTCGGTGGCTGCGTTGGGTGCATTGCTTTTCTCGGTCGGGACCACCGCAACCGAGCTCACCATTGCGCGGGGTCTGATTGGTCTTGGTTGTTCGGCAGCCCTCATGGCGAGCATCAAGGCGTTCATCGTCTGGTTTCCGATGGAGCGCCAGCCGGTTCTCACGGGCTGGCTCCTTGCGATCGGCGGGCTCGGCGCGATGGCCGGTACCGCGCCGGTCGAATGGCTGGTCGGCACCATCGGCTGGCGGCAGATGTTTGTCGGATTGACCGGGGTGACGCTATTCGTGGCATTGGTGCTGATCGTTGTCGTACCGGAACGCGCGGCGACCGAAGCACCCGAATCGTTCAGCAAGTTGATGGATGGACTGCGCCAGGTACTCACTGATGGTTACTTTTGGGCGATCGCGTTGATCGGCATCTGTGCGCAAGGGGCCGGGATCAGCTTGCAAACTTTGTGGGTGGCACCATGGTTGCGCGATGTGATGGGAATTCCGCGCGGCGAAGCATCGGTCTATTTGCTCGCGATGAATTTTTCGCTGGTGGCCGGATTTCTGCTGTTTGGGCAGTTGACCGATCGACTGACCAAGTTCGGCATCGGACCCGAGCGTCTACTCATGATCGGGGTGATCGTGGAGGCCCTTTCACTGCTGGTGCTTGCGTCCGGCTGGCCGGTCGTTGCGATTGCCGCGTGGCTCATATTGCATCTGTCGGTGGGCGTCTCACCGGTCACCTATGCATTGTTGTCGCGGCGTTTTGCGAAGTCGCTGACCGGCCGCACCGCCACCTCTGCGAACATGTGCGTGTTCGTGGCTGCATTCGCCTTTCAATTTGCGGTTGGCGCGGTGCTCGACCGCAACCCAGAGGGCGCGGGCTATGCGCAGGCCGGTTATGCGATCGCGTTTGTCGTGATTGCGCTATTGCAGCTTGCCGCCATCGCATGGTTCTGGCATAGAGTCGGTTCCGCGCGTGAAATCGCGAAGCAAGGATGATCCGCATGAGCAAGGCCTTTACCAAAGAGACTGATGGCGACGATGAGGATTTGTTGCCGCCGGAGTTGGTCATCCCCGCTACCGTCACCAAGAATTACATGACTCCAGGCGGCTATCAGCGCATGAAAAGCGAGTTGAAGCAGTTGGTCGAGGTGGAGCGGCCTTCGGTTACTCAGACCGTGTCGTGGGCGGCTTCGAATGGCGATCGCTCGGAAAATGGCGATTACATTTATGGCAAGCGCCGATTGCGGGAAATCGATCGGCGAATTCGCTATCTCATGAAGCGGCTCGAAATTGCGGAGGTCGCCGATCCGCGCGATCAACCTGCTGGTCAGGATCAGGTGTTCTTTGGCGCGACCGTTACTTATTCGGTCGGGGCCGGGGAGGAGAAAACCATCAGCATCGTGGGCATCGATGAGACCGATACCACCCGCGGGCGTGTCTCATGGATCTCACCGATCGCCAAAGCCTTGATCAAAGCGCGCGAAGGCGATGTGATTGCGCTCAGGACCCCGGGCGGGATCGAGCATATCGAAGTGCTCGCGGTGCGCTATCTGCCGATCGAGTAGCGCACCGGGCGGTCACCGGTCAGTTGGCGTTGGCGCCGGCACCGGCGGTCACGCGCGCAAAATCGCCCGCGCGCACCACCGACAACCGTTCGATTGCGATATGTCGCTTAAACGCCGCATGAATCTTCTCAGCCGTGAGCGCCGCGATCGCTTTTTCGAGTTCGATATCCCAGGCGAAGGTTCGCCCAAGCGGCAGATAGCTATTGATGCGGGCGGCCAGCGTGGAGTCTTGATTGCGGGCCACGCGCCTGGCCTGCAGAAGGCCCTTCTTGGCCGACTCTATTTCATCCTTGGCGAAGCCTTTTTTTAGAACTTCGTCGATTTCCTCGCGGACCGCCGTTTCCAGTCGCTCGCGATTCTGCGGTGCATAAATCGCGCTAACGCCGAATTCGCCGACCGCATCTTCCGATCCGGCGGTAAGCCACGAACCCACGCTATATGAAAGACCCTCTTTCTCACGGATGCGCCGCGTGAGGCGCGCATCGGACGATCCGCCTAACATGTAGTTGGCGAGTACCAGTGCAGGGAAGTCCGGGTTGTCGTCTTTCAATTTCAACTGCATGCCGGCGCGGTAGACGGCATTGGCTTTGTCCGGCGTTTGGATCGAGCCGCTGAGGGCGTTGACCTCAAAGAAGCGCGACGGCACCCGTGTATAGGGCCGCGGACTTTTCCAATCGCCTAGCAGGCGTTCGGCAAGCCGGGTCATTTCATCCGGATCGAAGTCGCCCACGATCGTGAGCTCGGCGTTTGACGCACCGACCAGCTCAGCGTGGCAGCGCTTGAGATCGTCGACCGCGATGCTGCTCAAGCGTGTGGCGCGCTCATCGAGCGATGGGTTGTAATACCAGTGCGTGGACGGGTAGGGCTGCAAGTGCCTCGAAATCTGCAAGGAGGCAAGCGCCGAAGGATCAGCGCGTTGCACATCAAGATTGGTACGCGAGGCTTC
>CAMDRJ010000227.1 GCA_945906755.1 Klebsiella pneumoniae
CTGTTCCATAAACTCTGTCAGCGAAAGCCCGGGTTGAAACTGGATACGATTCATCGGCATGGGGTACCTCCTCGTCGGGAAGGCCCCCATCTTCAACTACCCGCTAGCTCGCCACGTGAGCCGGCGGAGTTTCATTGCTAATCAGGAAATACATTGAGCCTACGCTACTGGTCCGCGAGGAACTCATTACCGAATTCCAAGGCAAGCTGACCGACTCGATGGTCAAGCTCACCAATGCCATCGAGGGGACGGCAACACTCGACCGGCGGCGTTAGCGATCCGCGCCCGTGCGCCAAGCTGAGAACCGGTTGCAAAATGAGGGGAAACATCCCCTCATACTCCCCTAAGTTTGGGCCGTTTGGTGTCATTTTGAAACGGCCTCTAAGGTCTCCTGCGGATGAGGCGGAAAATTGTGGAGAATCGCAGCTTTTGCGAGTGGCCCGCTAAGATGATGTCTGATTGGTTGCAACGCCTTACAACATTGCGCCTGCTGATTTGTGTAGTGCTCCTTTCCATCGGCAGCGCGCGAGTTCATGCGGACAGTACGCACATCACGCTCGCACAGGCATCGTCTTTAGCCGATGACAAGACCGATCCGATCGAGTCCAAGCCAAGCGCCGAGGCACCGGCCAAAGGCCTCACCTATCCGGCCGGTCGCTGGTACTTTCAGACCAGCGCATTGACGCGCCATTTCAGTCCTTCGCCCGATCATGTCAATCATCAACGCATTCTCGATTTCGAATATTGGGCGCCGGATAAATTCGTGTGGGGGGCGACCTTTATTCGAAATTCGTTCGGACAACCCACGCAATATTTGTATGTCGGACGCATCTGGCGCCCCTTCGATAGCGCCCAACTCATCCACGTCAAGCTCACCAGTGGGGTTCTGCACGGCTACAAGGGCCAGTACCGCGACAAGATTCCGTTCAATCACTATGGCTACGCGCCGGCACTCGTCCCCGCGATTGGACTCTCCGGCAAGCGGTTTGGCGCGGAGTTCGTTCTGCTTGGGGCGGCAGCGATGATGATCACTGCCGGCGTGTTCTGGGATTAGCACGAACACGCCGATACGGCGTCTGGGCGCAACGGGTGATGACAGCGGAACACTTACTGCCAAGCTCTCAACAGAAGTTGTCATCTGGAAAGCGAAGCGCTCGGGAAGGACCCGCCACGGCAAGGCATGGGATCGGTTCTTTGTGTAAGTGAGTCAAGTAGTGAATATCGATACCGCCAAGTCAATTGCGCGAAAGCAATTGTTCGCTGCGTTGCCGACCACCTTTTAGTCGCGATAGTCCGACTTCAATACACATTGAAGCCACTTTCGCGATGCCCCAGCTTCCCACAATTGTTGCCACGACTCGCCTTGAAATTCACAATGTGGATGGCATGAACATTGCACGGAAAGACGAGCGGTACCGCGTAGTCGCCTCGGCGAAGCGAATTTTTAGCCGTTCGATCGGCATTCGAAAGTGCACGCAATGCGTGTAGTAACGATAAGAACAATGTTCCTGATTGGGCTCGCCGCGCTCGGCGGGATAACCAGCGCGCAGGCCGGCGTCATGAAGTTTGAGTTCGATTGCATCACGAACAACAACGCTGCCAATTGCGCGGCCGGCGAAAACCAGCTCCGCCTGACCACCACGCAAGAAGACAAGTACATCGACTTCCGGTTTGCAAACATCGGGTCGGTTGTGTCATCGATTACCGACATTTATTTCGACTGGCTCGATCGGCGCCGGTACGGCGACAAATACGAAATTGAATACGAGAAAGGCAAAATCACAGAGAGCCGCTATGGCGTTTCCTTTTCATATGGCGCCAGCCCGAAGAATCTGCCGGGGGGCAATTCGATCGGATTCAAGGCGGACCTTGGCGCCGCATCCGAGAAGCACGAGGTGAAAATGGGCGTCAATAACGGCAGCGCTGTCGATGTCGCCGAATGGGTCAATATCCGCATCTGGACAGAAGGGAAGCACGCCGGAAAGAACGCCCTCTACGGAGTCATGGTCGGTTTGCTGGTGAAAGGATTCGAGAGCGGCGGCCACCACGGGGGATACGGTGGCGGCGGATACGGTGGCAGCGGAAATAAAAGCGGCGACGACAAGGACGATGACGACAAAGACGACGACTATAAGGAAGACGACAACGACAAAGACGGAAAATACGAGTCCTTTGTGTGGAAGCCGCATCCCTATAAAGTCCCTGAACCTTCAACCCTGGCGCTGCTGGGCCTCTCTCTGCTTGGCGTTGGTTTCGCGAGCCGCAATCGGCCGGGGCGCGATTAATTCCAGAGGCCGCCAATCCAAACCCGCTGCGGCGGGTTTCTTGTTTCTGGATACGGTCGGATCGATTGGGGGCGGGCTGAACGTCCATTGCGCTAGAATCAGCGCCGCGCCGAGGCATAGCGCGATGCGGGTGTAGTTCAATGGCAGAACGGCAGCTTCCCAAGCTGCATACGAGGGTTCGACAACTTGCGAAAGCATGTTGCGGCGCAGGCTAACTTGCGTGGCGTGCCGCGCAAGTTAAGCGTAGCGGCCGGAGGCAATCCCGGTACGATGGTCGGGGTAGGATGTACGGTCATGCGGGTGTAGTTCAATGGCAGAACGGCAGCTTCCCAAGCTGCATACGAGGGTTCGATTCCCTTCACCCGCTCCATAATATTCAAAGTACCGCCCGGTGGAATGCGCGGTGCTATTCCACCCTACGTTCGCTCTCCCTTCCCCGCGTCAGCGATTGACCTGCGCATCCCCTTCCGCCACCATGCGCCATGGCTGCGTTCATCATTCGTCGATTGCTGCAGGCGGTGCTGGTCATGCTCGTGGTGGGCTTCATCGCGTTCAGCCTTTTTCAATTCGTCGGCGATCCGGTCGCCACGATGCTCGGGCAGTACTCGACGCCTGAAGACGTAAAGCGCGTGCGCGCCCTGCTCGGCCTGGATTCCCCGTGGTATGTGCAGTTCTGGAATTTCGTCGAGCGCGCGGTGCAGGGCGACTTCGGTCAGAGCTTCAAGTACCGGCGCAGCGTCTCCGAGCTGATCGCCGATCGGCTGCCGGCCACCCTCGAATTGTCATTCGCCGCCGCGCTGCTAGCCCTGCTGGTCGGCATTCCGATGGGGGTCTACACCGCGCTCAGGCGGAACACATGGCTTTCGCATACCTTGATGGCGCTGTCACTGATCGGCGTATCGCTGCCGACGTTTCTGATCGGTATTCTGTTGATCCTGGTATTTGCCGTAACGCTTGGCTGGCTGCCTTCGTTTGGCCGCGGTGACACCGTCGCGATCGGCTGGTGGAGTACCGGCCTGGCGACCTGGAGCGGCATCAAGTCGCTCATCCTGCCGTCCATCACCCTTGGACTGTTCCAGATGACCCTCATCATGCGCCTGGTGCGGGCCGAGATGCTGGAAGTGTTGCGGACCGACTACATCAAGTTCGCGCGCGCGCGCGGCCTTACCGATCGCAGCATCCATTTCGGGCATGCGCTCAAGAACACGCTCGTCCCGGTGATTACGATCACCGGATTGCAGCTTGGCGCGATCATCGCTTTTGCGATCATCACTGAAACTGTTTTTCAATGGCCAGGCGTCGGGCTCATGTTCATCGAGGCGGTGACCTATCCCGACATTCCGATCATGGCGGCCTATCTGTGCATGGTGGCGCTCGTCTTCGTGGTTATCAACCTTCTCGTCGATCTGCTTTATTATGCGGTCGACCCGCGCTTGCGCGTCGACCGAACCGTGGCCACGCACTGAACAAAGGAGATAATTAAACAAGGGGCTCGCCCCTCGTAACTCCCGGAAAATATGAGCACGCTGATGGCGCGGAACAGCTTAATCAGCGTTTCTAAAGGAGACTCGACTATGCAGCGATTCGCCCGTGCAGTCATCTTACTCATCGGTTTCACCGCCTCAATTCTTTTCCTGCCGGCGCACGCCGTCACGCTCAAGTGGGGCGCACAGAACGACATTCTCACCTTCGATCCGCATTCACAGAATCATGCGACCACCAACACGATGGTCATGCATGTCTATGAAGGGTTGACGCGCTACGGCAGGGGCTACGAAATCGAGCCCGCGCTCGCGACCAGCTGGCAGCAGACGAGCCCGACGCAATGGCGGTTCAATCTGCGCCGGAGCGTGAAGTTCCATGATGGCAGTCCGTTCACCGCCGATGATGTGCTGTTCTCGTTCGAGCGGATCAGACAGCCGCAGGGCACGATGCAAGTCTATGTAAGCGGCATCAACGAAATTCGCAAGATTGATGACTTCACGATCGATCTGATTCTCGCAGGCCCAAGTCCGATCCTGCTTCGCAACATCATCGACTTTCGCATCATGAGCCGCGCATGGGCGGTCAAGACGAAGTCGGAGAAGATTCAGGACTTCAAGGCGAAGGAAGATACCTTTGCCTCGCGCAATGCCGTGGGCACGGGCCCCTATCTCCTGAAATCCTGGGAACCGGATCGGCGCATCGTCTTCAATATCAACCCGGGCTGGTGGGGCAAACACGACGGCAATGTGACCGAAGTGATCTACACGCCGATCAAATCGGATGCGACGCGCGTCTCGGCGTTGATCTCAGGCGATGTCGATATCGTCACCGACCTGCCGACGCAAGATGTCGCACGCCTGCGACAAGATGCGAAGCTGAAGGTCGTGGACGGCCATGAAGTGCGCACCATCTTCATCGGCATGGACCAGCACAATGACGAACTCGCCTATTCAAGCGTCAAGGGCAAGAATCCATTCAAGGACGCTCGCGTTCGGCGCGCGCTCAATATGGCAGTGGATGCCGAAGCGATCAAACGCACCACGATGCGCGGGTTGTCGATTCCGGCGGGCATCCTGGTTGCTCCAGGCGTGCATGGCCACGCGAATGACATCGATACGCGACCGGCAGTGAGTGCCGATGGCGCCAAGAAGCTCCTGGCGGAGGCGGGTTATCCCGACGGTTTCGAATTCACGCTCGATTGCCCCAACAATCGCTATGTGAATGATGAAGAAATCTGTCAGGCCTTGGTGGGCATGTGGGCGCGCGCAGGGATCAAGGCGCGACTCAATGCGATGCCGTTCTCGACCTTCATCCCCAAGATCCAAAAGCATGACACGAGTGCCTATATGCTGGGCTGGGGGGTCGCGACCTTTGATGCGCTGTACACGTTGCAATCATTGGTCCGAACGAAGACCACGGGCGCGGACGGCAACTTCAACCTGGGCCGTGTGAGTGATCCGAAGCTCGACGCGGTGATCGACGCAATCAAGACCGAAACCGATGTGAAAAAGCGCGATGCGATGCTGCGCGAAGGACTCATTGCGACGCGCGATCAGGCGTACTACATCCCACTCCACCATCAAATGCGTCCGTGGGCGATGAAGCGATCGGTAACGACGGTGCATCGCGCCGACGACCGGCCGGAATCCCGCTTTGCCCGGATTGACTGATGTTTTTCCCATTCGCGTCAGCGAATGAGGACTGATCTCACCCTCGCCCCTTGCGGGAGGGCTGGGGAGAGGGGGATTGAGAGTTAGCACACTCGCCCGCGCCTGGGATAGCGACCTCGCCTATAGCTTTCGCCAATCGCCCGTCTCGATCGTCGCGGCGACGCTCACGCTGATCTGCCTGATCGGCGCATTCTTCGCGCACTGGCTTGCGCCGCAGGATCCATTCGCCGCCGCATCGCTCAATCTGAGCGATGCCTTTCTGCCGCCGGCATGGTCGGCGGATGGCCGTGCGGCGTTTCTGCTTGGCACCGATAACCAAGGGCGCGACATTCTCTCCACGATCATGCATGGCGGGCGAATATCGCTTGCGGTGAGTCTCGCCTCGGTTGCGCTCGCGATGGTAGTGGGCGTCTCGCTTGGCTTGTTATCAGGATTTCTGGGCGGGCGAATCGATGCGTTCATCATGCGGGTCGCCGATGTGCAGTTGTCGTTTCCGGCGATTCTCGTGGCGTTGTTGATCGATGGCCTTGCCCGCGTCGCGATGCCCCGCGATTCACATGATGCGCTGGCGATCCCGGTGTTGGTCATCGCAATTGCCTTGGCCGGATGGGTGCAGTACGCACGTACGGTACGCGGCTCCACGATGGTGGAGAAAAACAAGGAGTATGTGCAAGCGGCGCGCGTCATCGGCCGTTCATCGATCGCAATCATGCTGCGCCATGTGCTGCCCAACGCGATGGGGCCGGTGCTGGTGATCGCTACCATTCATATTGCCACGGCCATCATCACCGAGGCGACGCTTTCCTTTCTTGGCATCGGCGTCCCCGTGACACAACCTTCGCTTGGCACGCTGATTCGCGTCGGCAACGACTTCCTGTTCTCAGGTGAATGGTGGATCACGGTATTTCCGGGAGCGGCGTTAGTGATGTTCGTGTTGTCGGTCAATTTGTTGGGCGATTGGCTGCGAGATGCGTTGAATCCAAAGCTGCGATGAACCCGACGAACTCGCCCGTTCTGCAAGTGCGCAATCTGCGCGTGGAATTTCCGACGCGACGCGGCACGCTGATCGCGGTTGACGATGTGTCGTTCGACATCGCTCCGGGCGAAATCCTCGGCGTGGTGGGAGAGTCGGGCGCCGGCAAATCCTTGACCGGGGCGGCGATCATCGGTCTTCTGGAGCCACCCGGCCGGATCGCGGGCGGCGAGATTTTTCTTGGCGACCGGCGGATCGATGCCTTGCCCGCCAACGCGATGCGCGGGGTGCGCGGGCGTGAGATCGGCGCGGTGTTTCAGGACCCGCTCACTTCGCTCAATCCGCTCTACACGATCGGCGATCAACTGATCGAAACGATCATGACGCATTTATCACTGCAGCGGAACCAGGCCCGCGAGCGGGCGATTGCAATCCTGACTGAAGTCGGTATCGCCGCGCCCGGGCAGCGTATCGATCATTATCCCCATCAGTTTTCCGGCGGGATGCGACAGCGCGTCGTGATTGCGCTCGCTCTTTGTGCCGAACCAAAACTCGTGATCGCCGATGAGCCGACGACCGCGCTCGACGTGTCGATCCAGGCGCAGATCATCACGCTGCTCAAGCGCGTGTG
>CAMDRJ010000228.1 GCA_945906755.1 Klebsiella pneumoniae
AATCGCGAGGGCACGGCGATCGCGCTTGCGGTGCAATCGGCGGAGGCGTGGCGCGAACTCTGGGTGTTCAGCCGCATGGACAACGACTGGACGGTACGCGTCATGCCTCCGGCCGCCACCGCGCCGGGCGTGGGTTACGCAGAATTCGCGGGATGGCGACCAGGCGGTGCACAGATGCTCGTCGCACGCGAAGCCGTCGGTGAAGGCAAGTACCTGCGGTCGTTTGAATTGGTGCGCGTGGATACGCTCGCGCCGATACGTCAGGCAAGCGATCCGGATCTCATCGACGCATTCAAGCGTTGGCAAGATCCGCAATGGAAGCAGCAGACGGTGAGTTTGCGATAAAGGAGATCACGGGCGGGCGCAAACGCCTTCATCGAAGAATGGTTGCGACCCGCCCGATTCCTAGTCCTGAACCAGACGCCGTGCGTCCCCATTCCTCTTGTATCGGTGGAATGCGTGCTGCTTTTCCACCCTACCCGCCGGCACAGATGAACACGTAGGGTGGAGAAGCAACGCGCACTCCACCGAATTTTTTCGTGCAATCGATACGCTATAAATGCACTAAATTGGACGCTACCCTTAACATAAATGGAAGCGTCCCCTTTATTCCCTCCCCTTTATTCCCACCATACCTGCGAACCTCAGGCCTTCCGTCCGCGTCCCGCCTGCTTCTTCGCCCCCGCCTGAAACACTCGCGCGGTCACACTCTCATCAAACTTCTCGTTGAGATCGGCCGCCACGCGCACACATACGGCGCGGCAGATCTCGACGAGCGTTCGATCGGCCACTGAGTAGTACACGACGTTGCCATCGCGCCGGCGGTTGAGCACGCGGGAGCGATGCATCAGCGATAGATGCCGCGACACATTGGTCTGCGTGGCGCCGGTTTCCGCGACGATGGTATTGACGGATTTTTCTTCGTTGCAGATGGCATGCAGAATTCGGAGGCGGGTCGGCTCGGAAAGCAGCGACAAGTACGAGGCGGCTGACTCGAACATCCGTCCGACATCGGGATCCTGATCCATTACTCTGGTCTTGTGACTGCGTGAGCCGCGCGGGCTATTTGTTGACCGGCGACTCAGGATCCAACAACAAGGCCACGATGTCCTTGATCTGCGCCTCGGTCAAGATGCCGTTGTGCCCGAATCGAGGCATGTTCGAGCACGCCGTATAAGCCTGCGGGTTGTAGACCTTGCCGAAGGTGTATTCCTGAATCGCCTGCGACGTCCCGCGGATTTTCCCGAAGCCAAGCAGCGATGGGCCAATGGTGCCAAACGAGAGTTCCTGCGGCGAGAGTTGATGACAGGCATAGCAGTTGGCGCCTGCTGGCCGCGCCGGGTCGTCGCTGAATTGTTTGCCAACGCCACTTTGCGCGATCCGCTCGCCTTCTCGCCAATCACCCATCAGCTTGCCGTCCGAGGGGTACTTCAACCGCGCGAAATTGGACTTCTCAATGGCTTCGGACTGCGCCTTCGGAAGATTTCCATCGGCGGGCGCACGACTGCATGCCGCATTCGCTTCGTCTTGATTGAGTCGATCAAGGCCCGCCTGTCCGCGCGCTTTGAAATCAGTACTCATCAGCTTCATCGCCTGGGCGCGGTACTCGGCATCACTCACGAGGGCGACACAACCGCTCAACAGCCCGGCTGCAAGCAGTACACCAAACGTTTTCTTGGAGATCGACATGGCTTTCATCGCTTGATGGCTGGGGCGTTGAAGATTCCGCCATTGGCATTTCTGGCGAGAAACATGGTGAGTGCCACCGATGTATCGGAGGCGAACGTCAGCTCCGGAAAACGCTGTTGGCGGAAGCAATCGTAGAGGCGCCACTGCATCGAACGAAGCTCACCCTGCGAAACGCGGTACGCGGGCCAAGTCGTGTAGGCACGCTGCGCGTCTTTCGGATCAGTCAGATTCGGCAAGTCCTGCAAGCGGATCCGCTTACCCGATTCCGAATGGCAGGTCGCACAGGAAAAATCATGCGGGCCGCCGCGATGAAAGAAAATCTTCTCGCCGAGTTTGAAGGCTTCCTTTTCCTTCGGATGATTCATCGGCACCGCCATCTTCACGCCCTTCGACTCGGCTGTGATGAACGCAACGAGCGATTCAAAGTCGGACCGATCATTGCCATTGCCAAAGGGGCGGCGAACGACTTCGACGCGGGACAATCCCTGCAGCACGGTCATGCAATAGACGAGCCGCGTCTCGAGATCCATTACTTTGTCGACATCGGCGAAGAAGCGCGGCAATTCAGCATAGGCGCCTTTTACGACGCCTGGCCCCTTACCGATATCGCACTGCTCAAGGGACACCGCGCGTGGACCACGCACACGTTTCCACAGATCTTCGCCGCGCGCTTCCCAGAGATCCGCTGGATTACCGTCAGCCAATGCTTCGCGATACTTCTCGATCTGCCGCACTGAATCCGCCCCGGCTTGTGCCAGGACCGTATTGGATGCGACCCCGCTGATAACGAGCGCGAGCAACGTTCCGATTATTCCGATCTTCACCTGGTCATCCTCGCAATATGTTTGCTTAACGCACGGCCCGAAACATCAGGGCCGCAAATATACGTAGCCTTCTTTGGCCTGCAAACGCGCCACTTCCGCCACCCCCGATGGCACGATCTTGCCATCGGTGATGACCTGCGCAGGATCGATCTTTCTTGACTGCAAGGTATTGCGGCAAACCTTGAACTCCACGCCGCTTAGCGAAAGCTCTTCAACATCATTACTAAAGGCCGCTCCCGCCGGATTCTTCGCGTCTTTGAGCAGGAAATCGATCCCACGACCGTGCGTAACGACTTGAATCTTCGCCTTCGGATCTGCCCCCAGATGATTGCGAATATTGCCGATCGCGCGCGCCGCCTGGTCGATGCCGTCATTCAGATGGTAGACCACCTTGATCGCGTCACCTTGGGCAGCTGCGGGCAGTGGCGCCGCAAGACCGAGCATGCAAACAAGAACGGACAATCCAGCCACGATGCGATAGAACATGGTTCGACCTTTCGATGTGGAAACGACACCTTGCTGCCAAGACAACATGGTCAGGCGTACCGGCCTTGCTGCGCCTATGAAATCTTTGCTTCGTCGGTGCGCTTGTCGCCTTTGTTATCGGTCCAGGTAATCTGCACCGTTTCGCCCGGCTTGCCGCCCGCGAACTGGAATTGCAAAAACGGATTCTTCGACACAGCCGGACCCCACTCGGCGGTGAGGACGGTCTTGCCATTGTGGGTGGCGGTGACGCTTTGAATGAAATGCGCCGGCACGAGATTGCCCGCGCCGTCTCTGCGCTGGCCGGTTTCCATTTCATGGCTCATCAATACCCGGACCAACACTTTGTCGCCTTGCATCGTGGCGCGAATCCGCATCGGATCTGCCATGTTTCTCTCCTAATATTGAATGAACGCGTGATCAGCGTTGCGCACTAACCGCCGCACCCGCCAAGGGTCACCTTGACTTCGCGGGTCGCCACGAAATACCTGCCATCGGCCGTCTTGATCAAGGCGTGCACATTCGAGGACTGACCGATTTTCACGCGGGTGGAAACCGTGGGGTCGGTACCCGGCGGGAAATCAAACTTGGCCGCCAGAGCATTGGGATTCTTCTCGACCAGCACCGCAACCGATTGGGTATTGGGAATACGGCTGGTGACATTGATCGGCACCACCGCGCCGTTTTCCGCGATCTCCGGGGTTGAGCCCCAGGAGACGTCGTTGGTCTGTGCGGCGCCCGCCCCGCCATAGGCCTTGACGACATCGTTCAAATTCTTGGATGAGAACGCGTCCTTGTTCCATCCCGCTTGCGCGAACGCCACGCCTGGGCGAATCAGCCCTGCCGCCACGAACAGACCAAATACCGCCCCGGCGCTACTCGATTGAAGAAATTTCCTACGACCGGTCTCTTCCATGCAACCTCCTAGGTATTCAACACGCCTATCACAACATGCCTATCACAACATGCCTGAACGTGAATACTCGCATATGCCGTTAGTCTACGCCGCGGGCTTAAAACCCGCTACGGCCCGATTTGCTTATCCAGCCATGCCCGGATTGCCGCTCGCACCATTCAATTTGGGCAAGTTAAGTTTCGGCAATTTGATCGTCTTCTTGGCGCGCAAGTAGCTTGCCACGACGTCCCACGCCGGCTCGCCGCCCACATTGCGCGATTCCTCCGAAACCGGCGCCCAACCCGCCACCTTGTAGCGCTTGTCCGCATCGATCGGCTTGCCGCCTAATCGCATGTCGCTGATCCGATGCCCCGCCTTGCCGTTCATATTGCAGGTGTAGGTCATGCCACCCACCCGCACCATATCACCGCCTTGCTGGTAGTACGGATCAGGATTGAACAGATTATCGGCGATGTCTTCGAGAATCGTTTTGATCGTCGCGCCGGTAAGCTCGTTGGTCGTGGTGTAGGGATAGGTGATCGCGGTTTGATCCATCACATGTTCGAACGTGATGGCTTGTCCCGGCAGGATCGTCGTCCCCCAGCGAAAGCCTGGTGAAAACGCGATCTCGGCGCCCTTCACTTCCATCAAGGCATCGAGGATCATCTGATCGAGCGTGCCGTTGAAATTGCCGCGACGATAAAGCAGCCCTTCGCTGACCGCGAGTTTTTCGTCGAGCTTCGCTTGGAACGGTGCTCGAATGTGTTTGATCAGCGCATCCATGTCCGGGTCGGCCGGCAGCAGGTTGGAAAACACCGGCAACAACCGATAGCGGAAATCGGTGACACGCTTCGCCTTGACCTCAAGATCGAGGACGGCGAGAAACTTCCCGTTCGACCCGGCATTGGTCACCAAGGTTTGGCCACCGCTGTTCTTGATGATCACCGGCGCAGGAACGCCGTCATGCGTATGCCCGCCCAGAATGGCGTCGATCCCGCGCACCCGGCCGGCCATTTTCAAATCGACGTCCATGCCGTTATGCGAGAGCAGCACGACCGCATGCGCGCCCTTGGCGCGCACCTCGTCGACCACCTTCTGCATGTTTTCGTCCTGAATGCCGAAGCTCCATTCCGGCACGAAGTAACGTGGGTTCGCGATCGGCGTGTACGGAAACGCCTGGCCGATAATCGCCACCGGCACGCCATTGATTTCCTTCATCACATGCGAAGGAAACACCGGGTCCTCGAAATCGGTGGTCTTGATGTTCTGCGCGATGAAGTCGATCTGCCCCTTGAAATCGCGGTCGACGACCTCTTTCACGCGATCGGCGCCAAGCGTGAATTCCCAATGGGCGGTCATGATATTTACACCAAGACGCTTGCAGACATCGACCATATCCTGGCCTTTGGTCCAAAGCGCCGTCGCTGAACCTTGCCAGGTGTCGCCGCCATCGAGCAACAACGCGCCCGGCCGGCTCGCGCGAAGGCGTTTGACCAAGGTCGTAAGATGCGCAAAGCCACCCACTTTGCCGTAGGTTTTGGCGGCCTGCGCGAAATTCAGATAGGTGAAAGCGTGCGCCTCGGCCGATCCCGGGTGCAGCTTGAAGTGCTTCAGCAGCGCTTCACCCACCAGATGCGGCGGCCGGCCCAGCGCATCGGCCACGCCAAGATTGACGTTCGGTTCGCGAAAATAGATCGGCTGCAACTGCGCATGGCAATCGGTGAAATGCAAGAGGCTCACATTGCCAAAGCGCGGCACGTCGTACAGACGATCCCCCTGCGCCCAACTCTCACGCGGATCGAGGAGAAAACCGCCCGCAGCGGCGGTAGCCAATAACTGAAGAAATTCGCGGCGGTGCATTGGGGAAGATTAACCTATCGAGGAAAACTCAACATCCATTGGACCAAGTTCTTGATTTCACCATCACTGATGTGCGCTTGCGGCGGCATTGGAATATCGCCCCAGGCACCGGCGCCACCAGCCTTGACCTTCGCAATGAGATTGGACCCGATGTCCGCCTTCTCTCGATATTTGCTCGCAATTTCCTTCACCGAGGGGCCGACCGACTTCTGATCCATCGCATGGCAGGCGACGCAAGCATGCCGTTTCGCGAGTGCCATCCCGTCTGCTGAGGCCGACTCGGGCGATGTCTTGGTAAGCGCATGCGCCGCCGCCCTACGCAGCCATTCGCTTTGCTCGCCGACCTTGCCATCGAGCGCGGGCTTACTCGTCAACGCGCCCCGCACCGGGCCGACAATGCGATGCTGCTCGATGAAATTACCATGCGCATCGCGCGCGTAATCAGGCAGCGTGGAAATGTGCTTCGCCTCGAGCGGGCAATCTTTCATGCAGGCGACATTCTTCACATCCGGTGCGCCGCGCACGCTGCCAAGACCATGCGCTTGCGTCATGCCGTTGCGGTTGGGCAAGCGCTGCTGCACCGCCGACATGTTCTGGTCCGAAAGGATAAAACCTTCGGGGACGATTTCGCCAAGATGCAAAATAGAGGCAGTCACCGCGTAGACTTCTTCAACCGTCAATGATTTCGGTGTGGTCCACGGCATGGCGCGATTGATGTAATCCCACAGCGTTGCGATCGATGAGAGCTTCATGAGCGTCGTGCGTGTCTCGCCGGGCTTTTGCAACGCACTGACCCGGCCCGACTTAATGTCGTCTTGGGTCGTGCCGCCAACGATCGGTGTGAAGACTTCATTCGACTCGCCGAACACGCCATGACAGGACGCGCACTGTGCGTCCCACACCTGCTGCCCTTTCGCAACCGACCCGGCGCCCTTCGGCAGTCCCGTGAGGTCCGCACGGACATCGATGTCCCACGCCTTGATTTCGGCGGATGTCGCCGGCCGCCCAACGCCCGGAAAGCGGCTCTGCGCGAATGCATTGGCAGCGCCGATCCACAATGCGAGCACCACCAAGCACTTAGTAGACTTGAACATTCGACACCTCGCCGGAGTGGGCGACCTGCCACGACTGAATCGCGTTGTTGTGATAGATCGAACGTGTGCCACGCATCGCGCGCAACTGATTGATTTTCGGTTGTACGTAGCCGGTCTCATCAATGGCGCGCGACTGCAATACACAGGGCGCGCCATCCCACGTCCAATCGAT
>CAMDRJ010000229.1 GCA_945906755.1 Klebsiella pneumoniae
CCACAGTCGCCGCTTTCGCTTCTTTGAATTTGCCATTCAAACATGATGCCAATTTTGAACAGCATTGAACATGCCGCAACCCCAGTATCCACGCGGGTTTCAGGCATCTTTAGCCCTCAATTTACCCACTCGATTTCCTGAAGACCCAGTTTTTTAGGGCACCTCAAAAAGTTCAAACTTCCCGTCATTCCTGCGAAGGCGGGAATCCAGAGACTATTGAAGCATCGGGAATTCCAAAAAGCTTGGATTCCCGCCTTCGCGGGAATGACGAATTTTTAGTGACGTCCTTATGCATCTGCGCGTCCTTTGCGTCCATTGCGGTTCCAGACTTGTATCGGTAGGGGTCAGCGCGCCGGAATGATCGGTAACAACACGCTTAATTGCTTCCCCGCCTTGAAATGCAAGCTCACCTTGCCGTCGAAGATCGCGGGAGGGCGATCGGTTTCGTCGTCATGTTCGAATGGTCCGCAGCCGCGCATCGGGTTTTTCATGTTCGAGAGCGTCGTCGCCGCGCCGTCCCATTCGTAATCCTTGCCGCGAATGGTGATCGCGAGGCGAAAGCCCGCCGGCACCACGATGCAGGTAGGCCAGATTTCGACGTCCAGATCCACCGGCACTTCGGGCTGCAGCGGCTGCTTTTCGTCGTGGGTGTGGTATGGGCGATAGGGCAGCGACAGTTTCGGGTCGAGTTTGCGGTGCGATGCGCGCAGCCACCCCTGACCGATCGGGGTATGCGGATCGAGCGCACCTTGGAACACGACTTCCTTGCCGGCCGGATCAAACACACGAAGCACCGCGAAGACATCCGCATCCACCGTGGATGAAGACAGTGTGAGCTTCAGCGCGGAGGGGCCGGTGATTTCGATGGCTTGTGTGAGCGGTGGGGTTTGGAACGTGAGCCCGTCGCCCATCGCATCGTAGGTGAGCGTGCGGGAAACGGTCGGCGCGGTCGTGGTCAGCCGCATTCCTTCCGGGTCGAGATAGTAGTGGGTCCATTGGGTACGCGCGATCGGCCATTCATTCTCATGGCGCATCACGAACTTTTCGCCCGGATGGCGGATCTGTAATTGCACGCGCGGCTGCTGATCCCAGCCGTTCTTCGCGCCCTTCAAGAAATGATCAAAGAAGCGCTTTTGCAGTTGTACGCCATAGTCGGTGTAGAACGGCGCCCAATGCGAACCGCCGTGCGCTTCCAACCATTTTTGGGTGGAAGCGGCGCGCACGAAACCTTCGAAGTTGCCGCGCGGATGCAGGCCTTGTCCACCCCAGTTTGCGGCGGACAGCACTGGCACAGTGATCTTCGAAAAATCCGCCGAGCGCTCGCGGTAATAGGGGCCATCCATTTCCCGCGACACGAGTTCAGACCACATGTCTTCGCGATTCTTGATGAGTTCCTGCTCCGACAAGGTTTCCGGGCCGCACACGAGTTCGCCGGTAATCGGATTCTTCTTGCCGCGTTCGCCCACACCATGCTGGACGGTCTTCACCTGCATCTCCTGCCAGTTCTTGCGGAAGGTGCAGGCGATGCCGCCATGATGCGTGCCGTCGCGATAGGTGTCGGTCCATCCTTCCCACACGCAGATCGCGGCAAGATGAGGCGGTTGCGTTGCGGCCGCACGCCACTGATTCGCACCGTAGTAGGAAATGCCGTTCATTCCCACCTTGCCGGTGCACCAGGGCTGCGCAGCCGCCCATTCGATCGAAAGATACAGATCACGATGCTCGCGGCTCGCGTTGTGGCAAAGAAAGCCTGGTGAGCGGCCCGCGCCGCGCGAATCGATGCGAAGGCATGCATAGCCATCGGGCACCCATTTCTCGGGATCGACGACTTCCCAGTTTTGATACTTATTGGTGGTGCCGCTTACCGCATCGGGATTCTCGCGGACCATGATCTCCCAGGAGGTCTTGTAGCCCTCTTGAAACGCGAGGCCCTTGCCATAGGGGCCGTAGCTGAGGATCACCGGATACTTGCCCTCGGCAATCGGTCGAAACAGATCGGCGCGCAGAACGAGGCCATCGTCCATCGTGATCGGCACATCCCAATCGATGCGCATGCCGTCGCGGATTTCGGATTTGAGAGGGGTCATGGTCGTCATCGAGTTGACACAGCCTCAAACCGAAACCGCTTTACCGTATCCATATTCACGCCTTCCATGCGGATGAGGTGCGTGGAGCCGGCACGGGCCGGTGAATGCAGATCGCCCTCGTTGTAGACATGGGCGATCCCCGGAGTGAGCGAGTAGGTCTTGGTCGGGCGGACCTTGCCTATTTTCGTGGCGCTCGCGGGTTCCAGCATCGCGTAATCGGTCATGACGGTTTCGCCGCGCGCTTGTCCGTAGATTGCCCAGGATGGGCCGTGATCATGCGGTGGCGAATTCTTTGCGTCTCTGTAGTGATGCGCAAGGATGCAAAAGCCCATCTCCGGGTCCTGATAAAGGATTTCGCGTTCACCGGTGGCCTCCGTCAAATATTTGTCGACGAAGGTTTGGTCGCGCAATACCTCTTCGAGCAGCTTTCGGACCTTTTCGCGTCCGGCGGGGCCGGGCTCGGCGGCAAGTAGCTTGTGGCAGGAGGCAGCGAACTGATCGAGCGTGTGAGGCATGGCGAGTCTCCATTCGTTTGTACTATGACGCTGATTCTATGCCGGAAGGAACGATCCAGCCGAATCACCGCGGCGGCACCGACCGACGTCCCCGTTCGCCCTACGCTAGTATTGAGAAGTAAACGCTGATTAGGCTATCCCGCGCAATCAGCGTGGCCAAATTTTTCGGGGAGTTACGAGGGGGCGAGCCCTCTTGTTCAAATTCCCTAACGCTCACTTCACTCCTCAACAGGTGTCTTATGGCCACGCCAGTCTCCGCATCGATCCGCACTGATCTCGCTCCTACCGGCATGCTGCGCGTCGGTCTCAATCACTCGAACTTTCTGTTGGTGCAAACCGACGCGGCGGGAAAGGCAAAGGGAATCGCTGCGGACTTGGGCCGTGAACTGGGTGCGCGTCTTGGCGTACCGGTTGAACTGCTCAAATATGATTCGCCGGGCACGATGGCCGAAGCGGCAATGGCCGGTGCATGGGATGTCGCGTTCCTCGGTGCGGAACCCGCGCGCGCCAACCAGATTCACTTTACCGCCGCCTACCTTGAAATCGAGGCCACCTATCTCGTGCCGGCCGGGTCGCCAATCAAGAAGGTTGCCGATGTCGATCGCCCGGGTGTGCGCATCGCCGTGGCCAATAAGAGTGCGTACGAGTTGTATTTGAGCCGCAGCATCCAGCAGGCCAAGCTAGTGAAGGTGGATGGTGTGGATGCCTCCTACAATATTTTCGTCGCCGACAAAATGGAAGCGCTGGCCGGACTCAGACCGCGGCTCGTGACCGATGTCGAGAAGCTCCCCGGCTCGCGCATTCTCGAAGGGCGTTTCACCGCGGTTCAACAAGCGATCGGCACACCGAAGAATCGCAGCGATGCCACCGCGCGGTTCCTGCGTGAGTATGCCGAGGATGTCAAAGCGTCCGGGTTGGTCGCGCAAGTGATCGCGCGTCATGGGATACGTGGCGTAACCGTGGCAGCCAAGGCGGCAGTCTAAGGGAGGCGTGCATGACATTCGCTAACAAAATGGCGGTGGTGACCGGCGCGGGTTCCGGCATCGGACGCGGGATGGCGGTGATGCTTGGCGCCAAGGGTGCGGCAGTGGCTGTCGTCGATATCGATGAGGCCGCTGCAAAGGAGACCGCGCAAACAATCACCAAGGCGGGTGGCAAGGCCCGCGCCTATCGCGCTGATGTGAGCAAAGCGGCGGACATCGACGTGGCGGTTACTGCCGCAGTGAAAGAGCTTGGCGCACTCGACATCATGATCAATAACGCCGGCATCCTCGACGGTTACTTCAACGTCGATGAAATGGATGAGGCGACATTTCGCCGCGTGATCGATATCGATCTGGTGAGTGTGTTTCTCGGCGCCAAGCGCGCATTGAAGGAAATGTTGCCGCGTGGCCGCGGGCGCATTATCAACACGGCATCGGTCGCCGGTCTTAACGGCACAGGCGGTGGTGCGGCTTACGTGTCGGCCAAACATGGCGTGGTCGGACTCACCCGGCAAATGGCGGTCGCCTATGGCGCGCGCGGCATCACCGTCAATGCGATTTGTCCGGGCGCGATTCCAACCGGTTTGCGTCCGCATTCGCAAGCGTTGCTGGGGCCGGGGCTACCGGATATGAGCGGGCGTGGTGTTGCGGTGAACGATGATCAGATCCGCGCGCTCATCCCGGCCGGGGTGCGCGGCACGGTGGAAGACATCGCTTCGGCGGTGTGCTACCTCGCCTCGGATGAAGCGGGCTATATCAACGGGCACACGATGGTGGTGGATGGCGGATGGCGCGCCAAATGATGCGGTGATTCGTCTTTCACGTAGGGTGGAATAGCAGCGCGCATTCCACCGCGGAGGATGCAATTGAGCGAGTCTTCGATTGCGGTGGAATGCGCTGCGCTTTTCCACCCTACGATTGGCTTTGAAAAGTGAAGGGGCAGGGAACGAATGAACATCGGATTTATCGGTTTGGGGCAGATGGGCCGGGGCATGGCACTGCGCCTCTTGCAGGCCGGCCATACGCTCACGGTTTTTAATCGCACACGATCCGCGGCCGATCCGCATGTTGCGCTCGGTGCGAAAGTTGCCGCATCGCCAATCGATTTGTTGGGTGCCGAGATCGTCATCAGCATGTTGTCGGATGATGCCGCGGTGCAGTCGCTGTGTATCGATTCGGGGTTGGCCGCGCACATGCGCGCCGGCACGATTCATCTCAACATGGCCACCACCAGCCTTGCCGTGGCGCGCACGCTCGGCGAGATCCACGCCAAGGGCAAGAGCTACTACCTGTCTGCACCGGTGTTCGGTCGCCCGCATGTGGCAGAACAAGGGCAGCTCGACATCATCGCGGCTGGACCCGCCGCCGCGCTGGCGCGCTGCAAGCCCTTGTTCGATGTGATGGGGAAGCAAACCTTTATCGTCGGTGAATCGCCCGAGCATGCCAATGTCATCAAGATCGCGCGCAACTTTTTGCTTGGCACGATCATCGAAAGCTTGAGCGAAGCCACCGCGCTGGTGCGCAAGGCGGGCGTGGAGGCCGCGCCTTTCATCAACATTCTCACTAGCACGTCGCTCAGTGCGCCCGCCTACAAGAATTACGGACGGATGATCGTCGAGCGCGCGTTCGAGCCGGCGCAGTTCAAGCTCGATCTCGCACAAAAAGATGTCGGACTCGCCCTGTCGACAGCAGCGGCACTTGGCATGACGCTGCCGATTGGGGATCTGATGCTGGATCAGATCAAGAAGGGCATTGCCGCTGGACACGGCGAGAAAGACTGGGTCGGCCTTGCCGACTATATTGCCGATCAAGCGGGTTTGCAGCCTAGTTCAAGCAAGCAGTAGGGCCGGGGCATTTTACGTTGCGCCGGCCCCCTCTGATGGTCTGCGTGCAACGCCATCGTCATGCCATGACAGCTTCCATGTCGAGCACCGCGCGCCTGGCCAAAGCCAGATTGGACTTCGCCTTGTCCAGCACTACATAGATAAACAAGCCCGGCTTGGCGGCCACCGGTCGCAGGATGTGGTAGTGCTTACCGAGTGTGATGAGGATGTCCTCGATCGAATCCTTGAGGCCGAGTGATTTCATCGTCTTTTGCTTGGCGCGCACCACTTCGGTGTTACCCGCCGCGGCAAGTTCCAGATCCACCCCCGTGCCGGCTTTGGCGAGCAACATGCCGCTATTGGCGTCGACCACTGCGGAGCACAACGAACCGTCGATGCTGCTGAGCAGACCACTGCATAGGTCGTTTAAGTTCACCATCTTTGCGTTCCCTTTCGCGTGATTGAACATCCGACTTCAGTCGCAAGTTGTCCGGCCGGATGTGTCCCGGACAAAGTTCCATGCATTGATCTATTGACCGCTTAGCAACTTCGCCAGGTGTCCGCCGCAGGTGGCAGCCATCCAGCGTAGTTCGCCCAACATCGAAGTCTTGCTGGCCACGACGGCAAGGAGCATGCCGTTCGCAATGCCGGGAACCTCAACGACGAGGATGACGCCTGAGAGGCCCTCGACGCTGACGATTTCGCACGGCTCCACACCCGATTCTTTCGCGATCGCCGCCGCCATCCCGTAGATGGAGCTGCTGATCGCCGCGAGCTTGCCGATGCGGTCCTTATCGTCGGAAGTGGTCGAAGCGACCTGAAAGCCATCGGCCGTGGTCAACACCGCGATGCGGATGCCCCGTGCGGCCGCGGCCAATTTGTCGAGTTCCTGCACGGACGCGTCGACGATGGTCTGACTGAATTGATGTTTGCTCATGGTTCCTCACGCGGCGTCCAGCAGATAAAGGAGCGAATTCAGCGCGAGCAGAACGTCGTCGCGCTCCCGAACATCGACCGCCAGGACCGGCACGCGCCAGCCCCTTTCCTCGAGCACGCGCGCGTAATCTTCCAGCGACGGCTCGAAGTGGGTTTCGGTGCGGCCAATGCCGATCACCGCGGCATGGCGCTTGCCGAATTCCTCGAACGCATCGAGGTATTCGCGCAGATCATCCAGCGGACTCTTCGCGGAGTTGTCAATCAGGATGATCACGCCCAACGCACCTTTGGCGACCAGTCGCCACATGAAACTGAAGCGGTTCTGGCCCGGCGTTCCGTAAAGTCGTAAGCGAAGACCTGCGGCGAGCGTGATCTGACCGTAATCGATCGCCACCGTCGTCGAAGCCTTCGCGTGACCGGCGCGGTCATTGTTGAAAACGTCGGTATTGACCGTCGTTACTTCGCTGATCGCGCGGATCGCCGTCGTCTTACCGGCGCCCATGGACCCGGCGAACACGATCTTGAAGTCGCGGACCAGCGACTCGGCTGCCATTGTTGTCGTCATTGTTCGAATCCGAGTCCAAACTTGGCGCGCACGCCGCGAAACAATCGCTGCAGCGTGCTCTTGTCTTCCATTGGGGGTGGCGTTCGAGGTT
>CAMDRJ010000230.1 GCA_945906755.1 Klebsiella pneumoniae
CACCCCTCCAGCGGTACGCGCCATGACAGCCTCTTACGGGTGGTCTCGAAGGTTTAATTATGTCACTTTATAATGCAAATTAGAATTAGAACATCCCGAACGCAAGGCCCGCTGCGATTGTTGCGCCGAGTTCCTCGCACCGGACAAGGTGCGCGTTGGTAATTTCGCCGCGGACAATGACCGGATCGCCGACTTTCTTCATGGCGAGGCCGGTGAGGATCCGCTCGATACTCACCACCGCCCCATTGCCGTCATTACCGGCACGAACGAATAGGCCGTAGGGCCGACCTTGGACTTTGTGCTCGCAGGCGTAGAAGGTGCGATCAAAAAAATCCTTCAGTGCGCCTGACATATAGCCAAAATTCTCCGGCGTGCCGATGATGAGGCCATCAGCGGCGAGCAAGTCCCCGGCGTCTGCGTCAAAGGCGCGTTTGCACCGGACATCGATTTCCTCGATGCTTCGCGCCCCTCGAAAGACCGCTTCGCATAGGCGCGTCGTGCCACCCGATTGCGAGTGGTAAAGAATGAGCAGGGTTTTCCGATCCATGATGCGCTATCCCAATCTTGCGAGGGGATCTTGTCGGTAGAACGCGCGCATGGCGTCGTAGAGATCGGGGTACACAGCGTTGAGCTGTTCCGGATCGGTAAAGAAGGCTTCCGACATCACCGGAAAAAATTCGGCTGGATGTGTCGCTGCATAAGGATCAAAGGGCGCCGTATCTTCGTCTTCTTCCACCAGCGCGACAAAGTCGTCGAAATGGGTTTGCCATAGCGTTCGCCAATCGTCGGCAGGGATACCGGGCGGCAGCGGTGGAACGCCATTCAACTCGCCGTCGAGGCCATCGAGCTTATGGGCGAATTCATGAATCACCACGCTGTAGCCGAGTTGATCTGTGGTCGCGTCTTCCCATGAAATGACCACTGGGCCGCCATGCATGGATTCCCCAGCGATATGCTCATCCCATTCATGCATGACGCCGGCGTCGTCTATTTCTTCGCGTTGGACGCGGAACTCAGTCGGATAGACGATGACACCTACCCAGTCGTCGTAGCACGATAGGCCAAGCTCCAGGATCGGCAGACAGGCTTGGACTGCGATGGCGGCACGCATTGCGTCGGTCAGTGCGAGGCCGGCGGCACCATGCATTTCCTTGGTGGCGAGAAATGCGTTGCTGAGTTCATAGAGCCGTGCTTGCTCGGTCGTAGTGAGTCCCCTAAGGAACGGAATCTGGTCGAACATTGCAGACCACAGCTCGGAAGGAATTTGCCCCGAAGGAGGTTGTCCACGGCTAAACCAGCGGCGAAAGAGATGGATCATCGACCACGCGATACGAGAAAAAGCCCCGCAAAGATAAGCGCCATGCCCACTGCATGATAAAGCTGCATCGATTCCCCAAGAATGATGATGGCAAGGGCGATGCCGAATACTGGGACGAGATTACCGAACAGCGCGGCGATATGGGCGCCCACCCGCGGAACGGCGTAGTTCCAGCCGATATACGCGATGACGGAGGGGAATAATCCAAGCGAGAAGGCGACGCCTGCAGTCTGCCAATTCATGGAGGCGGTGCGGCCACCGAGAATCTCAATGGCGTAAAACGGCGCCCACAAGGCAAGACCGATGACGCTGACGATCAATAAAAATGCCAGAGGATTGATGCCCTGGGGCATCCACCGCAGACCGACGGAATAAGCGGCCCAGCCGATGCTTGCCAGGAGTACCAGCAGGTCGCCTTGGTTGAAATCCAGAGCAAGGATGGTCTCGATTCGACCTTGTGCCGTAATGCAGAGCACACCAATCAAGCAAAGCAGCATCGCCGCGGTGAACCGACCGGTAACCGGGGTCCCGAGTAGGACAACTGAAAAAACGAAACAAAACACCGGTGTAATCGAATTGATCAGAGAGGCGTTGGTGGCGGTCGTGTACTGCACGCCAAGTGCGCCCAGCGCGGCAAAGGTGACTGTGCCGATCGCGCCGAGCGTCAATACTGCGGGCCAGTGTCCGCGATACTTTGGCCAATCGATAACGAGATGTCGCCAAGCAAAGGGCAGCAAAATCATGGCCGCAGCGACCCATCGCCAGAACGCGATCGCAATCGGTGGAATATCGTCTCGAACGCCGCGCACCACCACCCACGTCCCGCCCCAGGTCAGGGCGGCAACGACCAGGCATGCGTAGGCGAGCAACGAGGAGCGGGTGCTGGAGGGAAGCATAAGCGTAGGGCGGCCATTATGGGCAACGATCTTGATGTGTGCAGGCGAGGTGGCCATGGCCAGCGATGCGGCGGTACCATAGCGGCATGTCAAACTCGCTCGATCTGCGTGCCAATATAGGGTCCGAAAGCGTAGGGTCCGAAAGCGTGGACGCTATTGGCTCGTCCGTAGCAACGCCTGCGATTCGAGATACTTATGCGCGAGCACTCGAATTCGTGCGCCCGATCTACGGAGATCGCGTGCTCGGGACCAATGAACCGGTATTGGCGCACGCGATCGGCACGGCGAATAATCTTCTCTTGCTGAAGCTCGATGAGGCCTCCGTTGCATCCGGGCTTTTGTTTGCCGTGCCCGATTACTTGAGCGACTACAAAGAACGCATCGAATCGGGATTCGGTGCGGATGTTGCGGGAATTATCGGCAACATCGCGCGTTTGCATCAGTTGCGATTGGTGACTCGCACCGCGACCATGAGTGCGGATGCCGCCGCGAAGGCGCAGCAATTTGAAGTGCTTCGCAAGATGCTGCTGGCGATGGTTGAGGATATCCGCGCCGTGCTGGTTCGTCTGGCCAGCCGGACGCAGACGATGCATTCCCTCAGTGGAGCGCTACCTGCTGTGCAAATTACCATCGCCCGGGAAACGCTCGATATCTATGCGCCGCTTGCGAATCGATTAGGTGTTTGGCAACTGAAGTCGGTATTCGAGGACGCCGCGTTTCGCATTCTCGATCCGCGCGCATTCGATGAGGTGACCGCCCTTATCGATGAGCGGCAAGGCGAGCGCGACGCATTCATCAATGCGTGCGTCGCCACGCTGCAAAACGAACTACGGGATGCCGGCATCGAGGCTGCGATCACGGGTCGGCCCAAGCATGTGTACAGCATCTGGAACAAAATGCGCCGCAAAGGGCGTGAATTCACCGAGTTGTTCGACCTGAGAGCCGTGCGGATCATCGTGAATGATCTGCGTGAATGTTATACGGCGCTTGGGATTGCCCATAATCTTTGGCAGCCGATCCCAAAGGAATTCGACGATTACATTTCTCGTCCGAAGGGGAATGGCTACCGGTCCTTGCATACCGCAGTCATTGCCTCGGATGGACGACCGCTCGAAATTCAAATACGTACGGCCGAGATGCACCGCGAAGCGGAGGGCGGTGTCGCAGCGCATTGGCGTTACAAGGAAAGCGGTAAATCAGAGCGGGGCAGAGCAGGCAAGCAGGCGGAATATGAGCAGCGCATCGGTTGGCTGCGCGGCATCCTCGCATGGCGTGACGAGGTGGTGGACGGCGCCGATTGGGTCGATCAGGCCAAGCAGGCGGCGCTTGACGATTCGGTCTATGTGCTGACGCCGCAGGGCCGCGTGATCGACTTGCCGCGCGGATCGACGCCGATCGATTTTGCGTATCACGTCCATACCGATCTCGGACACCGATGCCGCGGCGCGCGGGTGGATGGTGCGATGGTCCCGCTCGATACCAAGCTAGACAACGGTCAGACCGTCGAAGTGGTCGCGGCCAAGCAAGGCGGGCCAAGCCGCGACTGGCTTAATGCAGAGCGTGGCTATCTGGGTTCGCATCGCGCGCGCACCAAGGTACGCCAATGGTTCAACGCGATCGAGCAGCATGAGATGACGGTCGCCGGTCGCGCCACTGTCGAGCGCGAGTTGCAACGCCTTGGAAAAACCGCCGCCAACTTGGAGCAGCTTGCGAAGGGTCTCGGATTTGATTCGACCGATGCCTTGTTCATTGCTGTGGCGCGCGATGAAGTCGGGCCACGCTTGCTGCAGAATGCGCTGCGCGGCGAAGTCGACGAACCCGCTGCCCGTCCAATGCCACCGATCACGCACGCCGCGCGCGCTGATGCGACCAAGGGGGGCATTCTGATTGTCGGCGTCGATCGCTTGCTCACGCAATTGGCGAAGTGTTGCCGACCGGTGCCACCTGACCCGATTCAGGGATTTGTCACGCGTGGACGTGGGGTTTCGATTCACCGGCGCACCTGCAAGAGTTTTGGCGCCTTAACCCGGGCACACGCCGAGCGCTGCATCGACGCCGACTGGGGCAGTACGACGGCGAATCACTATGCGGTCGATGTGATGATTGAGGCGAACGACCGGCAGGGCTTGCTTCGTGATGTGTCGGACGTATTCGCGCACGATCGTATCAATGTCGTTGCGGTGAGTACACAGTCTCGCGCGGGGATCGCCTCGATGCAATTCACCGTCGAGGTATCGGGCCTTGAGTTGCTGTCCCGAGCGCTTGCCCGCATCGGCGACATTCGCGGCGTGTTTACCGCGCGGCGTCGATAAAACAAGGCGGTGGTGGGCCGGATTCGCTATGATAGATCGATGCAAACGAACAATCGCCCAATGAACTACGCATCCCGAGTATTTGCCATCGCGGCCCTGGTCGCGCTCAGTGCCTGCATGACCCCTTATCGAATCGAGGTTCAACAGGGCAACTATGTGTCACGCGATGCGATGTCGCAGGTGAAACCGGGCATGAACAAAGAGCAGGTCCGGGCGATTTTTGGTACGCCTTTGATCAACGATATCTTTCACGCCGATCGATGGGATTATGTCTTTACGCGCTCTGCGGTCAATAGCCGAGCGGTCGAGTCGCGGAAGGCAACTCTGCATTTCAAGGACGACATTCTGAAGTCGATCGAGGCGGACCTCATGCCGGCTGATCCTGCCAAAGCCATACCCGATAAAGCAGCCGAGAAACAATAGGAGGCGAAGCCATGCGCATCGCAATTGCCGGCGCCACGGGGCGTATGGGGCGCACCCTGATCGAAGCGGTCCTCAAAGATTCGGCACTCGTTTTTGCCGGCGCGCTGGAAGTGGGCGGGCACCCGGGAATCGGTAAGGACGCAGGCGAGGGGTTAGGCACATCAACGCGGATCCCGGTGACTAGTGACATCGAGAAGGTCGCCGCAACCGCTGATTGCCTGATTGATTTTACGCGCCCGGCCGGAACGCTTGCGCATCTTGAGGCGTGCGCGCGATCAGGTGCTGCCATGGTGATCGGCACGACCGGGTTCGAGCCCGTGCAAAAAGCCAAGGTTGCTGAGTTTGCGCGTCGCATACCCATCGTAATGGCGCCCAATATGGCCATCGGCGTCAACGCCACCTTCAAGCTCGCGGCCATGGCTGCGAAAATTCTCGGCGATAGCTACGACGTAGAGATCGTGGAGGCGCATCATCGTCACAAGGTCGATGCGCCGTCTGGGACCGCGTTGAAACTCGGAGAAATGGTTGCCGGAGCGCTCGGACGAGATCTGAACGCGGTCGCGCAGCACGGTCGCGAAGGGATTACTGGCGAACGTGAGACACGCACGATTGGATTCCATTCGATTCGTGGTGGTGATATCGTGGGTGATCACACCGTCATCTTTGCCGGGGAGGGCGAGCGCGTTGAAATCTCCGTTCGATCCGGCAGTCGGATGACCTATGCGCTGGGTGCGCTGCGCGCAGCACACTTTCTAAAGGGCCGCGCCCCTGGTCTCTATGACATGTTCGACGTGCTCGATTTGCGCTGATTGCTCGCGCAGGCGGCTGTTGATTGCTTGCATGATGGCCGGCATCGCATAGGCGTCGATGTCATCGCAATCGCCCGCATCCGATCGACACCGGGCGTATTATTATAATTTGCATTATAAAGTGACATAATTAAACCTTCGAGACCACCCGTAAGAGGCTGTCATGGCGTGTACCGCTGGAGGGGTGAAGGATCTTGCGTGGGCGCGTGAGCAGGTATCGAAGGCGCGTAGTGCCGATGATCTGCGGGAAGCGCAAGCGATCTTGTTGCCACTGGAGCTTGGATTGAGTCTGGAGCAGACCGCAATGGCGATCGGACGCTCGGTAAGTCTGACCTGCAAGTTGCGCAACCGCAGGCGGCGTGAACGCGCCAACGAAATTCCGGTCAGGAGGAGCAAACGCGAACTGCGTAACCGGGCAACGGCGACGCTTGTCGAAGAAGCTGCGTTGCTCGACCAGGTACTCGCCCAGGCAAGCGCTGGTGGCGTGGTGGTCATTCCCAGTCTCAAGCCGGCAGTCGAGAAAGCGCTGGGGCGTGAGATTGCGCCATCAACCTTGTATCGGATGCTGGCCCGCCATGGCTGGCGCAAACTGGCACCTGACACAGTGCATCCGAAAGGCGACCCTGAACGGCGTGAGGTTTTTAAAAAAAACTCCCCGACAATCTGGCAGAAGCGCTGAGGTCTTTCCCGGCTGCCGTCGCGCATCGCCCGTTGCGGTTGATGTTTCAGGACGAGGCGCGCTTTGGCCGTCTGAGCCGGTGCCGCTACTGCTGGGCCAAGTTTCCGTTGCGGCCCATCGTCAAGGCGATGCTGGTCCATCAGTACGTGTATGCCTACGGTGCCGTGAGCATTCCGCAAGGCAACTTTGACTCGCTGGTGCTGCCGCTTGTCAACGGGGGCTGCATGGGCCTTTATCTCGCCGAAATATCCAGGCGCTACCCAAGCGACAACATCGTGATGGTGCTCGACGGTGCGGGCTGGCACAAAAACAAGTCCATGCCGATCCCCGAAAACATCCGGCTGTTGAGCCTACCGCCCTACTCGCCGGAGTTGAACCCGGTTGAGCATGTGTGGGATGAGTTGCGTGAAAAATATTTCCACAACCGCGCGTTTGACAGCCTCGATGCTCTTGAAAACCATCTCGTCGATGCCTTGCTCAGCCTCGAAAACAATCCCGCACTGGTCAAGTCAATCTGCAATTGGGATTGGATTATTAATGCTGTTTATAATGCGAATTA
>CAMDRJ010000231.1 GCA_945906755.1 Klebsiella pneumoniae
TGCTGATAGATGCGCCCGATGTATTCACCCAGCAAGCCAATGCCGAACAGGCATACGCCGATCAAAAGGAAGGCAATGCTGAACAGGGTGAACAGTCCTTCGGCTTCCGGCCCGATCACCAGCCGGCGCACCGCCAAGAGTATGAAGAAGAAGAACGACACGACCGACACGACGATGCCTGCGAACGAAAACAATTCGAGCGGCACCACCGAAAAACCGGTCATCAAATCAAAATTCAGTCGAATCAGCTTGTACAGCGAATACTTTGTTTCACCGGCGACGCGCTCTTCATGCGCGACTTCTATTTCGGTCGGCTTCTGCGCAAACGTATAGGCCAATGCGGGAATGAAAGTGTTGACCTCGCGGCAGTGGTTGACGGCATCGACGATGTCGCGCGAATAGGCGCGCAGCATGCAGCCCTGATCGGTCATGCGGATACTGGTGATGCGTTCGCGCACCTTGTTCATCACCCTCGATGCGGCACGGCGAAACCAGGTGTCATGCCGAATGCCGCGAAACGTGCCGACATAGTCGAAGCCTTCGTCCATCTTGGCAACGAGCTTACCGATTTCCTCGGGCGGGTTTTGCAGGTCAGCGTCGAGTGTCACGACGCACCGACCGCGGGCGGCTTCAAAACCGGCCATGATCGCCATATGCTGGCCATAGTTGCCGTTGAAGAGCAACACACGCGTCACATCCGGACGTTGTGTGAACTGCGCGCGCAGGAGCGCGGCGGAGCGGTCCTTGCTGCCGTCGTTGATGAACACGATCTCGTAAGGCCGACCGATCGCATCCAGCGCCGGGTATAGGCGATCGAACAGACTCTGCAAGCCCGCTTCTTCGTTGTAGACCGGAATGACGACGGAGATTTCAACCATTACCGCATCGCCTCGGTGAGAACTTTTTTGATGGCCGCGCATACGCGCTCGACATCGCCTTCCGACATGCCGGGGAAGAGCGGCAGCGTCGCGATCGCCTTGCCGATTTTCTCGGCATGGGGATATTGACCGTCACGCCAGCCAAGCGCACGGTAATACGAAAACAGATGCACGCAGGGATAGTGAACACCGATGCCGAAGCCTTCGTCGCGCATGCGTGCAATGAATTCCGCACGCGTGATCCGCAGTCGCTCGAGCGGCAGTACGATCTGGAACATATGCCAGTTTGAATTCTCGAAATCGGCCACCGGGAGCCCGCAACCAAGCGATCGATCGAGCGCCCGAAAATAACGCCTGGCAAGGCGGCGCCGTTTCTGGGTAAATTCTTCGAGACGGGGCAGTTGGCCGATCGCGATGCGCGCAGCCAGATCGGTCAAATTGAATTTACCGCCGATGAATTCCACATCCATGCCGTCTTCACCGAACCGGCGCACGCCTTGTAAACGCAGGAGTTCGGCGCGCGTGGCCTCATTTGGGTGGGCGAGCACCAGCGCGCCGCCTTCGGCGGAGGTGATGTTCTTGTTGGCGTGAAAGCTAAAGGAAATGAGATCGCCACGCGCGCCGATGCGCTGCCCGTTCCATGAGCTGCCGAACGCTTGCGCGGCGTCTTCGACGACCCGTACACCATGCAGCGCGGCGATTCGGTACAGGTGATCCATATCAACCGGCAGTCCAGAAAGATAGACCGGCATGATCGCCCGCGTGCGCGGGGTAATCGCCGCTTCGACTTGTGCGAGATCGATATTGCGCGTTTGCGGGTCCACATCCACGAATACCGGCCGTGCGCCAACCGTGATGATGGTGTTCGCCGTAGAGGCCCAGGTGAGGGGCGTGGTGATGACTTCATGGCCTTCGCCCACGCCTGCAAGGCGAAGCCCTACTTCGAGGGTGGCGGTACCTGAGTTAAATACGCGTACGGTGCGGCCACCACAGTAGCTGCTGAGCGCCGCTTCCAATTCCTTTACTTGCGGACCCGAGGTGATCCAGCCCGAGCGCAGGACTTCGACTACGCCCGCGATCGTTTCTTCGTCGATCGTGGGGCGGGTAAACGGCAGGAATGGCGGCTTGTTTGCCATCAGCTGCGCGCCACCAGGAACACTCCCACGATGATGAAGCCGATGCCGATCCAGCGCTGGACGTTTACGTCTTCACCGAAGAGCCACCACGCAAGCAGCGCATTCACGACATAGCCGATCGAGAGCATCGGATAGGCGATACTCACTTGCACGCGTGACAGCGCCATGATCCACACCACCACACTTACCACATAGCAAACAAGCCCGATGAGGATCGGCGTTTGCGCGGCGAGTCGCAGCCCCATCGGCATCGCATTCGCCAGCGTGAATTCAAACTGGCCAACATTGTTGGTGCCCGCTTTGAGAAGCAGTTGCGCACCTGCATTGAGGAGCACGCCAAGCAGGATCAAGGAGAAGCTTGTCGTAGTCATGGTCGTTTCACGATCACGCGGCGCATATCGCGGGCAATCACCGTCATCGGCAATCCGCGCTTGGCAAGTTCGTCGTATTTGGCAGGCAGCATGAGGGCGACCGCCTTGGGCGCTTGCTGCCATGCACGCTCGAAGGCTTCATAGTCGGCAATAAATTTCTCGGGTTCCCAGGCGATGGCGGACGCCAGCTCATCCTTGTACGCCACCAATTGCATTGTGCGGCCCAGATAGAAGGGCAGTGTGTGATCGTAGGTTTCGACAACGAAGAGCGCTGTGTCGGGGGTGATTTCACCCTTTATTCGCTGCGCAATATGGTACGACGAATGCGCGGGCGAAAAGGATTCATGCCCGGTGACGAGGAGTTGTCCACTGATGAGCCCTGCGAACGCCAGCAGCATGATCGCCGCAATGCGTCGCCCAGATCGAGCGATCAACAGCGCGATGCAGGCACCGGCAATCAGCACTAGTCCGGCACCGACCACCCAGTTGGCGTAGAGCGGTGCGAGTGCGACCACATCTTCGGTGCGCGTGCCAAGGGTTGGCCAGAACGACGCGAAGATGACGAGCACGATCCCCAATGCGGCAATCGGGAGCCACTGCCAGGTGAGTGCGCGCGTCGAACATCGCATCAATGGGATTGCGATGAGCACCGCCAATGCAGGTGTGATGGGCAGTATGTAAGAGGGCAGCTTGGAACTTGAAATCGAGAAAAAGACGAAGACCACGCCCACCCACACCCAAAGCAGGCGCGCTGGTTGAAAGTGACCCGGTGTTCGCCGTAGACCTTCGCCGGCGGCCTGCCATAACCCGAGGGTAAACGGGAGCGTACCGGCCAGCAAGATCGGGATGAAGGTCCACCAGGGCGCATCGCGTCCATGGATCTTGGTGAGGAAGCGCGTGAAGTGTTCGCGGATGAAGAAGAACTCCACGAACTCCGGATTTCGCATCGAGACCAGGATGAACCATGGTGCGGTCAGTGCCAGAAACACCGCCAGTCCGCTCAGCCAATGCATGCGCAGGATCAACCGCCAGTCGCGCTGCCAAAGAATGTAGAGACCGATCGCACCAGCGGGCAGCACGATGCCGATCAATCCTTTTGACAAGACCGCAAGCGCCATCGCGGCCCATGCCGCGATCATCCAGCCACGGCGTGATCGAGTGGTTGCCTCGTCGCGCTGCGCGAGCAGAAAAGCAAAGATCGCGATCGATAGAAACGATGCGAGGCCCATGTCGAGCGCGCTCAAATGCCCCATGGCAACCCAATAGAGGCTGCCGGCGAGGATGGCGCCCGCTGCGATGCCGACCGGCTGCCCCCAGATTCGGCCGGCGGCGAAGGCGCAAAACAGAATGCCCAGCCAGCCGGTGAGCGCGGTCCATAGCCGGGCGGTCCATTCATTCACGCCAAATGTCGCGAAGGCGGTGGCGGTCGCCCAGTATTGCAGTGGTGGCTTGTAGAAATACTTGAAGTCGTTCGAGCGCGGTGTCACCCAATCGCCGGATACGAGCATTTCGCGCGCGATCTCCGCATAACGTCCCTCATCGGTCTTGATGAGTCTGCGGGCATCGAGATTGCCAAACCAGACGACCGTCATCACGGCGCAAAGAATGATCAGCCATCGGATTGAAAGGGGACGCGAAGCGGTACTCACGGTTCGATGAGTACTGCGGCGGCCACTTTGCGGTCTTCGGCAAGCAGGATGTTGTAGGTGCGACACGCAGCATGGGTATCCATTACCTCAAAGCCTACGCCGGCTTGCCTGACGATCTGAATGAACGCAGCCGAAGGGAATCGAAACCGCGCACCGGTGCCAAGCAGCACGATTTCGCTGCCGAGCGCAGCCAGTCGTTCGAAATGGGTCGAGGTGAGGGCTGCAAAGGTGGTCGCGCCCCAGTCCGTATGCACTTGATCAGCCGTGACGATCACGCTTTGCTGATAGCGTTCCCCATTGACCAGCACAAACCCCGTGCCATAGCCGTTGAAGGTGAATTGCGTACCGGCGGTCTGAAGGTGCAGCTTCACTGGAACGACATGGGAGGGTTTGGACGGCGCGTGCAGCGATGTGTTCAATGCAACGCAGTAAATCGGAATTTCTTAATTGCGATCAGGGGTTAGCTTCGGTACGATTATAACTTTCCTGGGCTGCCTTGGGGGTGTCTTACCCGCCTTCCGAGCCGTCGTCAGGTGTCACGCCCCACTTCGAGGTTGCAATGGACTCCCGCGATTTCCCGCGCATCAAGCGTTTGCCCCCCTATGTCTTCAACATCACGGGCGAACTCAAGCAGGCGGCCAGGCGGTGCGGCGAAGACATCATCGATCTATCGATGGGCAATCCCGATGGTCCGACCCCCAAACATATCGTCGACAAACTGGTCGAAACAGCGCAACGGCCCGACACCCATGGCTACTCGGTGTCCAAAGGTATTCCACGCCTTAGGCGCGCGATCACCGGTTGGTATGAGCGCCGGTATGGCATTGCGCTCGATCCGGACAGCGAAGCAATTGTCACCATCGGTTCCAAGGAGGGCTTGGCCCATCTGATGCTCGCCACTCTCGATCGGGGCGATACGGTGCTCGTCCCGAATCCGAGTTATCCGATCCATATCTACGGCGCCATCATCGCCGGGGCCGATATCCGTTCGGTGCGCATGACCCCAGGCGTTGATTTCTTCGATGAACTCGAGCGGGCGATTCGCGAATCGTTCCCGAAGCCGAAGATGATGGTGCTTGGTTTCCCGTCCAATCCGACCGCGCAATGCGTTGATCTTGCCTTCTTCGAGCGTGTCGTGGCGCTCGCCAAGCAACATAACATTCTGGTCGTGCATGACCTCGCGTATGCCGATATCGTGTTCGACGACTACAAGGCGCCTTCGATCATGCAGGTGCCAGGCGCACGCGATGTCGCGGTCGAATTCTTCACGATGTCGAAGAGCTACAACATGGCGGGCTGGCGTATTGGCTTCATGGTCGGCAATCGCGATCTCGTCACGGCGCTTGCGCGCATCAAGAGCTATCACGACTACGGCACGTTCACACCGTTGCAGGTAGCCGCGATCGCCGCGCTCGAGGGGCCGCAAGAATGCGTCGAAGGGATCCGGATGAAGTATCAAAAGCGCCGCGACGTGCTCTACAAGGGCCTTCTCGAAGCGGGTTGGAATGTCGAATGCCCGAAGGCATCGATGTACATCTGGGCCGAGATTCCGGATTTCTACAAGGCCGGTGGGTCCCTCGAATTTGCCAAGAAGTTGCTCGATGAAGCGAAGGTTGCGGTGTCCCCCGGCGTTGGCTTCGGCGATTACGGCGATACACATGTGCGCATGGCGCTGATCGAAAATGAAGCGCGGATCCGCCAGGCGGTGCGCGGCATCAAGGAAATGTTCCGGAAGGACGGCCTCTTTAAGACGAGCCGCGCTGCATGATTGAAGTGCGGGCGGTGACCGATTCAGCGGGCAAGGTGGTGGCGCCTGAATGGTTGCATCGGGCGGAAAGCGTTCATCGTCAATTGCGAGCGGGATTGCCAAGCGACTATGCGGCGCGCATGACCGCCATCTTTTCGGGCGGTGGCCGCATGTTCGTGGCGACCTCGGGCGATGCGGTGGTCGGCGTCGCGGTCTATCGTGTGTATGAAGACACCAATAATGGACGCAAGTGCTACGTCGATGATCTGGTGACGGACGAGGCGAAGCGATCGACCGGCGTCGGGCACGCATTGATGAAGGCGCTTGAAAGCGAAGCGCGGCGTCTCGGTTGCGATGCCTTTTCGCTTGATTCGGGTACCCATCGCACCGCTGCCCATAAGTTCTATTTTCGTGAAGGCATGACCATCACGTCGTTCAATTTCAAGAAGACGCTGCGATGAAACCGATCAATGTTGGACTGCTTGGCATCGGCACGGTAGGCGGTGGCACCTTTAATGTGCTCGCGCGCAATCGCGAAGAAATATCGCGGCGGGCCGGGCGCGAAATCCGCATCAGCATGGTGGCCGACAAAGACGTCGAGCGCGCCCGGAAAATCGTCGGCGATGCCGCCATGGTCGTGGCCGACGGGCGTGCGGTGGTCGAGAGCCCGGATATCGATATCGTCATCGAATTGATCGGCGGCTACACCGTTGCCAAAGACTTCGTGCTGCGTGCTATCGCGAACGGCAAGCATGTCGTGACTGCCAACAAGGCGATGCTCGCCACCCACGGCAATGAAATCTTCGCCGCGGCACAGGCCAAAGGCGTCATCGTCGCCTTCGAAGCCGCGGTGTGCGGCGGCATCCCGATTATCAAAGCATTGCGCGAAGGGCTCACCGCCAACCGCATCGAATGGATCGCGGGCATCGTGAACGGCACCTCCAATTTCATCCTGACCGAAATGCGCGACAAGGGATTGGCCTTCGACACCGTGTTGAAGGAGGCGCAGGCCAGAGGTTATGCAGAGGCCGATCCGACCTTCGATATCGAAGGTGTGGATGCCGCGCACAAGACGACGATTCTTTCCGCGCTGGCCTTCGGTACCCCAATGCAATTTACCAAGGCCTATACCGAGGGCATCA
>CAMDRJ010000232.1 GCA_945906755.1 Klebsiella pneumoniae
TGCGCTCATGAATGTCGAAAAAACTCGGTTGAAGGCGTATGGACATTTTGCTCTCGCTTCGTGTCGGTGATTTAACCTTACAACGTACATACCCACTTAACGTTTACAATGTGCCTCGAAATTAAGCAATTTTTAGAGATGCCCTAAAATCAATCGTTCGGAATGAATGGCTTGCGGAATCGATGGTTCAGATTCGGTGTACGCGCGTCCGCAGAAATTGATTCCCCCGATTCAAAATGGGTGAGCCCATTCACCCACTTTAAGTGCTCCGATCATCGTGACTTCGCCCTCTCAAGCCGTCCTTGCCCTTGCAGACGGCTCGGTATTTCGGGGGCAGGCGCTTGGCGCTCCGGGCCTAGCCGTCGGGGAAGTGGTTTTCAATACCGCGATGACCGGGTATCAGGAAATCCTGACCGACCCCTCGTACGCACGCCAGATCGTCACGCTTACCTATCCGCATATCGGCAATACCGGCGTCAATCCGGACGATGAAGAAGCGGGCCGCATCCACGCCGCGGGGTTGGTAATCCGCGATGCGTCGCCGGTGGTGTCCAATTGGCGATCGACCGAGAGCTTGAGCGACTATCTCAAACGTCACAAGGTTGTCGCGATCGCGAACATCGATACGCGCCGGCTCACGCGCTTATTGCGAGAGAAGGGGGCGCAGAGCGGTGCGGTGATGGCTGGTGACGTGAACGAGCAAGCAGCCATTGCGGCAGCGCGCGCGTTTCCAGGGCTTGCCGGCATGGATCTCGCGCAAGTCGTGACCACGCCGAACGCCTATCCATGGCGCGAGCGCTCCTGGCAGCTTGGCGCGGGTCACGTCGAACAAACCGAGACGCGGCATCATGTCGTCGCCTACGACTTTGGCGTGAAGCGCAACATCTTGCGTTTGCTCGCGGATCGTCAATGCAAGGTAACGGTGGTGCCCGCAAAAACGTCTGCTTCAGACGTTTTGAAGCTTGTCCCAGACGGTATTTTTCTGTCGAATGGTCCTGGTGATCCGGAACCGTGCGATTACGCCATTCGCGCCATCAAACAGTTGCTCGATGAAACGCGGCTGCCGGTCTTCGGCATTTGCTTAGGGCATCAGTTGATGGCCTTGGCGTCGGGCGGCAGAACGATGAAGATGAAGCTGGGGCATCACGGCGCCAACCATCCGGTGAAGGATCTCGATACCGGCAGCGTTGTGATCACGAGCCAGAATCACGGCTTTGCGGTGGATGCGGAGCACTTGCCGCCATCACTCCGAATAACGCATGTGTCGCTCTTCGATGGCACGATCCAGGGCCTCGCCCGCACTGATCGACCGGCGTTTTGTTTTCAGGGGCATCCGGAGGCGAGCCCTGGTCCGCGCGATGTGGGGTATCTGTTCGATCGTTTCGTGAAGATGATGCGCTGACATGCCGAAACGTACCGACATTCACTCGATTCTCATCATCGGCGCCGGGCCAATCGTGATCGGCCAAGCCTGTGAGTTCGACTATTCTGGTGCGCAGGCCTGCAAAGCACTACGCGCAGAAGGTTTTCGCGTCATTCTGGTGAACTCGAATCCGGCGACGATCATGACCGATCCTGAATCGGCGGACGTGACCTATATCGAGCCGATTACCTGGCAGACGGTCGCAGCCATCATCGCGATCGAAAAGCCCGATGCACTGCTGCCGACCATGGGTGGGCAAACCGCGCTCAACTGCGCGCTCGATCTTGCGCGGGAAGGTGTGCTCGAGAAATACGGTGTCGAGATGATCGGCGCCAAACGCGAGGCGATCGACAAGGCCGAGGATCGCCAGAAATTCAAGCTCGCGATGGAGAAAATCGGACTGTCCTGTCCGCGTTCCGGTGCCGCGCACAGCATGGAAGAGGCGCTGCAAGTGCAAGCATCGATTGGTTTTCCGGTGGTGATTCGGCCGTCTTTCACCATGGGCGGATCGGGCGGCGGCATCGCCTACAACCGCGAAGAATTCGCCGCGATCTGCGAACGCGGACTCGAAGCATCGCCCACCCGCGAGCTGTTGATCGAAGAGTCGGTGCTCGGTTGGAAAGAATTTGAGATGGAAGTCGTTCGCGACACCGCGGACAACTGCATCATCGTTTGCGCGATCGAGAACCTTGATCCGATGGGTGTGCATACCGGCGATTCGATTACGGTCGCACCGGCCCAGACGCTCACCGACAAGGAATATCAGATCATGCGGGACGCCTCGATCGCGGTGCTGCGCGAGATCGGCGTCGATACCGGTGGCTCGAACGTGCAGTTCGCGATCAATCCGGCGAACGGTCAGATGATCGTGATCGAAATGAATCCGCGCGTGTCACGTTCGTCTGCGCTCGCTTCGAAGGCGACTGGCTTCCCGATCGCGAAAATCGCCGCCAAGCTCGCGGTGGGTTACACGCTCGATGAGTTGTCGAACGACATCACCGGTGGTGCGACGCCCGCATCCTTTGAACCGGCCATCGACTACGTCGTCACGAAGATTCCGCGGTTTGCGTTCGAGAAATTTCCGCAGGCCGACAAGCGCCTCACCACGCAGATGAAATCGGTCGGCGAAGTGATGGCGATCGGGCGTTCGTTTCAGGAATCCTTTCAGAAGGCGCTGCGCGGACTGGAGGTGGGCGTTGATGGGTTGGATGAAAAGACCACCGATAGCGATGTACTCGATGCGGAGCTGGCGGTCGTCGGCCCCGACCGGATCTGGTATGTGGCCGATGCGTTCCGATGCGGTCGAACGCTTGAGCAGCTTCACGAGTTAACCAAGATCGATCCGTGGTTTCTCGCTCAGATTGAAGATTTGATTCGGCGGGAGCAGGCGCTTGCCGGGCGCACCGTTGCCTCGATCGGGCGCGATGAACTCTTCGATTTGAAACGACGCGGCTTCGCCGATGCACGGATCGGCAAGCTGTGCGGTGCGACCAGCATGGTAATTCGCGCGCATCGACATGCGCTTGGCGTGCGGCCGGTCTACAAGCGGGTCGATACCTGCGCGGGCGAATTCGCGACGCAGACCGCCTATCTCTATTCCTCTTACGACGAGGAATGTGAAGCGGCGCCAACCGATCGGCGCAAGATCATGGTGCTGGGCGGTGGGCCGAACCGCATTGGGCAGGGCATCGAATTCGACTATTGCTGCGTCCATGCGGCCTTGGCGCTCCGGCAAGACGGCTTCGAGACCATCATGGTCAATTGCAATCCGGAGACCGTCTCGACCGACTACGACACCTCCGATCGCTTGTACTTCGAGCCGCTGACATTGGAGGACGTGCTCGAAATCGTCGACAAGGAAAAGCCCGAAGGCGTCATCGTGCAGTACGGCGGCCAGACGCCCCTGAAGCTTGCGCGTGAACTCGAGCGCGCGGGTGTGCCGATTATCGGTACCACGCCCGACATGATCGATGTCGCCGAAGATCGCGAGCGGTTCCAAAAACTCCTGCATCAATTGGGCCTGCGCCAGCCGCCGAACCGGACTGCGCGCACCGAGGCGCAGGCACTCGCTGCCGCGGAGGAAATCGGCTATCCGCTGGTGGTGCGACCGAGCTATGTGTTAGGTGGGCGCGCCATGGAAATCGTGCATCAGCGCGCCGATCTCGAACGCTATATGCGCGAAGCCGTCAAAGTATCGAACGACTCGCCGGTGCTGCTCGATCGGTTCTTGAATGATGCGATCGAAGTCGATGTCGACGCCTTGGCCGATGGCGAGGCAGTCGTGATCGGCGGCATCATGGAACATATCGAGCAGGCGGGCGTGCATTCGGGCGACTCGGCATGTTCATTGCCGCCTTATTCGATTCCCGCGCATCTCGAACGCGAACTCAGGCGCCAGACCATCGTGCTGGCACGCGGGCTGAACGTCGTTGGGCTCATGAATGTGCAGTTCGCGATTCAGCGGGATACCGTGTTCGTGCTCGAAGTGAATCCCCGCGCATCGCGAACGGTGCCGTTCGTATCGAAGGCGACCGGCCGGCCGCTCGCGATGATCGCCGCGCGTTGTATGGCGGGCCAGTCGCTTGCCAAGCAGGGGATTACCGGTGAGATCGTCCCGCCGTACTTCTCGGTCAAGGAGGCGGTGTTCCCGTTCATCAAGTTCCCTGGCGTCGATACGATCCTCGGACCGGAAATGAAATCGACCGGCGAGGTGATGGGCGTGGGCGATACCTTCGGTGAGGCCTTCATCAAGTCGCAACTCGGTGCAGGCACGCGTTTCCCGAAGAGCGGCCGCGTGTTCATCAGCGTTCGCGATGCCGATAAATCCGCGGCGATGGATATCGGTCAGGCGTTCCACGATCTTGGTTTCGATCTGGTGGCCACCACCGGCACCGGTCAAGCATTGATTGCAAGAGGGCTGCCCGTTTCCACTGTGCGCAAGGTCGGCGAGGGGCGACCGAATATCGTCGACATGATAAAGAACGGCGAGATCTGTTTGGTGGTGAATACCGTCGATACCCGTCGGATGAGCATTCAGGATTCACGATCGATTCGCACCTCCGCGGTGCAACGCCGGATTCCTTACTTCACCACCGTGGCGGGCGCGCGGGCTGCCTGTACCGGGATGCGCTACCTGGATCAAATCGTTCCGCATGACCTACAGGGCCTGCATGCGCGCTTGCGGGCGGTTGGCGCGAATCGGTAAGTCCGCATCTAAGGTCGCTTCACACAGCCACCAAGATGGTGGCATCATTCGGCTCCAATCGCTCCCCGGCACGCTGCCGGGGTTTGTTTTTATTCAGTGCGGCCGAGGGGCTCCATCCCATGACCAAATTCCCGCTCACTGTTGCCGGCGCTGAGAAGTTGCGCGCGGAGTTGCATCGCCTCAAGACGGTTGATCGCCCTTCTGTCATTCAGGCGATTGCCGAGGCGCGCGCGCACGGTGATCTTTCCGAGAATGCCGAATACGATGCGGCAAAAGAGCGCCAAGGCTTTGTCGAAGGGCGCATCGCTGAAGTCGAATCGAAGCTATCAAGCTCGGTGGTCGTTGATCCCAAAACGCTTGATGCGGAGGGGCGTTGCGTGTTTGGCGCGACCGTCGACTTGGAAAACGTTGAATCTGGCGAGCGCGTCACCTATCAGATCGTCGGCGAAGACGAAGCGGACATTAAATTGGGCAAGATTTCGATCGGTTCACCGACCGCACGCGCCGTGATCGGCAAATCGGTGGGCGATATCGTCGAGGTGCAGGCGCCCGGCGGTATTCGGGAGATGGAGGTGTTGGCGGTGCGTTACGAATAGGTTGAGAATGGAGAAGGGGGAAGGGTCCTCACCTTTCACTCTTCACCTGGCACATTTCAATTGTTTCTAACCACCCTACGCCGCACATTCGCCCGCTTCGCTACCGCCTTTCCGCGAGCCGGCGTCGCCTCGATTTCCTTTTCAACGCGTTCTGGATTCTGTCGATAGACGACCAGGATTTTTCCGATATGCTGCACCGGCAGGGCGCCGGCCCGGTCGCACACTTCCGCGAGCAAGGCCTCGCGTTCGATGCGGTC
This sequence comes from Klebsiella pneumoniae, assembly GCA_945906755.1. Classification (GTDB taxonomy): domain Bacteria; phylum Pseudomonadota; class Gammaproteobacteria; order Burkholderiales; family SG8-39; genus SHXR01. The sequence continues at coordinate 5,482 of CAMDRJ010000232.1, forward strand.
GGTATCCAGCACCCGGATTTTGATGAGCTCGTGACTGGTCAAAGACCGATTGATTTCGGTCAATACGCCATCGGTTAAACCCCGCCCGCTGATCATGACGACCGGCGCCAGCGCGTGCGCGCGGGCGCGAAGCGCACTACGCGCCGCGGTGGTGAGGGGTGTTTGCGGCGCTGGTACGGGATTGGCTGCGTTGTCTGCAATTTGCATGGTGAGGATTGATGGCACGTCAAGGTGGGCGAATGGTACGGGGCGGTGTACGCTGGATGGACGAGCATGTCAATGATCCGTTCGTGCGTCGTGCCAAAGCGGAAGGATATCGCTCGCGTGCGGCCTATAAGCTGATCGAAATCAACGAGCGTGACCGCCTGTTTGCGCCGGGCCAGTTGGTGGTCGATCTAGGTGCGGCGCCGGGGAGTTGGTCGCAGGTGGCCGCCGCGCGGATCGGCGCCAAGGGAAGAATCGTTGCGGTCGATCTGCTGCCGATCGAACCGCTGCCAGGCGTCACGATCATTGAAGGCGATTTCACTGCAGATCCGATTCTTGCTGCCATTACGAATGCGCTGGTTGGAGCACGGGTGGATGTGGTGCTGTCCGATCTTTCACCGAATTTGTCAGGTATTGCATCGGCTGATCAAGCCCGCTCCGAGTTGCTGTCAGAGCTTGCCTTGGATTTTGTTGTTCATCACATGAAACCAAACGGCGCGTTCGTGATCAAAACGTTCCAAGGCAGCGGTTTCCCCGCGTTGCTCGCCACCCTACGCAAGCAGTTCGATGATGTCACGTCGCGCAAACCGGAGGCATCGCGGGACCGATCCGCGGAGATGTATCTGGTTGCGCGCGGTTATCGCGTATCGGGAGACTCTTGATTCCAAGGCGTTTGTCCCCAGATCAGAAGGTGTTCGCCACGGATAAGAGCGGGAGTTGCGGGCCCTTTCGGATAGAATTGCGCCGAGCGGCGGCCTGATGCTGCGTGAATGAAAGAAGTACCTCGGTTTTGTGCGCCAAATCGGCGTGCCGCCAAGGTGGGTTTTGGTGCACAGTAGACCGTTCGAATCGTGCACAAGTTTCCCGCGCAGGCGCTTACCAAGGCCGGCGAAATGTGGACCTCAAGGAGTGAGCTTGAACAATCTTGTCAAGAACCTAGTGATCTGGCTGGTTATCGGGCTGGTGCTGATGACCGTGTTCAACCAGTTCAATCAGCGTGAACCGCGCGGCCAGTCGATCCCGTACTCGCAATTGATCGATGAAGCAAAAGCCGGACGCATCAAGCGCGTCGTCATCGAAGGCCGCGTCATCAAGGCCGAGACCAGCGAAGGTCGCGCGATCCAATCGTATTCCCCAGGTCTGATGGGCGATATCTGGATGGTGAGCGATCTGATGAAGTCTGGCGTCGTGGTCGAAGCGCCCAAGCCTCAGGAAGATCAGT
>CAMDRJ010000233.1 GCA_945906755.1 Klebsiella pneumoniae
ACAAGCGGTTGGACCAATTGAAGCTGCAGTACTAGAGGGCCACCGCCGGGTGGCCCAAAAACCGTGCGGCCGCGTTAGCGACCGCTTCTAGCCGCTTCGAGCGGCTCACAAACTAAAGCCCCCGGCTCTGCCGGGGGATATTTACTCGAGTCATGGAAACTGTTCTCAGCATTCGCCTCGACGCCAGCCTGGTCCGCCAGCTTGACGAACGTGCCGCTCAGGCGAAGGTGTCGCGCAGCGAGCTCATTCGCTCCGCATTGCGAAATGCGCTGAGTGAGCACCGCGGCTCGGCGTACGACGCGCTCGTCCGGTACGCAGGCGTTATCGAGGGCCCGGCCGATCTTTCTACGAACAAGAAATATCTGGCCACGCTTGGGCGTACCCGACGTAGTCGTGCTAAGTGAGCGTCGCAAGTGAGAACGATCGTCGATACCGGTCCCCTTGTCGCGCTGCTCAATCGGCGCGATACGCATCATCGGTGGTTTACGGAAGTGCTGGCTGGACTCGATCTGCCGCTATGGACTTGCGAGGCGGTGTTGACCGAGGCGGCCCACCTGACCGGCAAGCCTGCGGTGATCATGGCGATGGTCGCCGACGGGGCTCTGAAACTTGACCTCGACATTGAAGATGAGGCGGAGGCGCTAAAGCGTCTGCTTACCCGCTACGAAAAGCGGATGGCGCTCGCGGATGCATGCGTGGTTCGCATGAGCGAGCTTGCACGGGATTGCCGCGTGTTCACCCTGGATCGAACCGATTTCTCCGTGTACCGGCGCAATGGGCGTGATGTCATTCCGCTCATCGCCCCCGCGCGTTGAGGTTAGCAATCGATCGACGCTTACTCTTTTGCACGGTCATCCCCCAATCGGCGACCGCGCGGGTAGCGAGCATCGCATATCAGATTGGCTGCGTATGCCGAGCCATGCGCAGGGTGCCGCACGGCACGCATTGACACGTGGGCATGACATTCGCGGCGTCAACAAGCGACCGAGGCCTTCTTGTTGACTCCCCTTCGTTTCATGCGAATTTTGCTTCCCTGATTGCTTCAACCGCCCGCGTGCGCTAAGCTCCCGCGGTTTTTCGTTCGTCCGGTGGGGGGTCCTTTGCTTCTGACGAGCAAGCCGGTCCGCACCGTCATTGGGTGGCAGTTGTTTGCCACCTTCGTGGTCGCTCTTTGCGCTTGGCCGATTGCCGGTGTTGAAGCGGCGATTTCGGCAATGCTGGGGGGGCTCATAAACGTCGTCGCGGGATTGGTCTTTTTCGCGATCGCGGGTATGGGTCAAATGAAGACTGCTTTCGCCACCGTGCGCAAGGTGGTCCGCGCGGAAGCAGGCAAGATCATCGTGATCATCGTGGTCATGTCGCTCGTACTAAAGAATTACGAAGGGGTGGTATTCGTGCCGTTATTCATCGCGTTCGCTATTACGGCGTTTTTGCCGGGCGTCGCGTTGCTCGTGCCCGATGAGCCGCTTGAAAAAAATCCTGAATGAGTTGTTGAATCAATCGTTGAACTGATTTCTCGAAACGCATCCCTCCATGGCAGCCCAAGCCGATCTCTCTCCCACGAGTTACATCTCCCACCATCTGACGCACTATAAAGTGCCGTTTGCGGGTGGGACGCTCAATCTCGACACCGTCATCATGTCGGTCGTGTTGGGTATTCTTGCGCTGTGGATTCTGACGGTTGCGGCGCGCAGGGCAACGCCTGGCGTCCCCGGCAAATTTCAGGCGGCGGTTGAGCTGCTGCTCGATTTCGTCGAAGGGCAAGTAAAGAGCGTGTTCCCCGGCAATCGCGGTTTCGTCGGCCCGCTTGCGCTCACCGTATTCGTGTGGGTGTTCCTAATGAACGCGATGGATTTTCTGCCGGTCGACGTCGTCGCGCTCGGCACGCACCATATTTCCGATCACGGTTTTCGCATCGTTCCTACCGCCGATATCAACACGACCATCGCGCTCGCGCTTTCGGTGTTTGGCCTGATGATTTTCTACAACATCAAGGTGAAGGGGCTGGGCGGTTGGTTGCATGAGCTGTGCTGCGCACCATTTGGACCTTGGCTGTTTCCGCTGAATCTCATGTTTCAGTTCGTCGAGTACGTTTCAAAACCGTTGTCGCATAGCCTGCGTCTCTACGGCAACATGTACGCTGGCGAACTTATCTTCTTGCTACTTTGGATGTGGGCTGCCACCGGCGTGGTCGGTGCGGCGATCGGCGGCGTGCTCGCGCTTGGCTGGGCGATCTTCCACATTCTTATCGTTATCCTGCAGGCGTTTATTTTCATGATGCTCACCGCGGTTTATCTCGCGATGGCGCATGAGCATCACTAACTGTTTATCTATTCGTTGACTGTCAAAAGGGGAAGTAAATGGAGAAGCTCCAGTATCTAGCGTTGATCCAGGCCTATACCGGGGTCGGCATTGGTCTGATGATCGGCTTGGGTGCCGCCGGCGCTTGTATCGGCGTGGGCATCATGTGCAGCCGCTTCCTGGAAGGCGCGGCGCGTCAGCCTGAGTTGATGCCGCAACTGCAAGCCAAAGTGTTTCTCTTGCTCGGCCTGATCGACGCTTCGTTCATTATCGGTGTGGGCCTTGCCCTCTGGTTCGCCACGGGTAACCCGCTCCTCGCAGTGATTCAGTAAGCGTCGCTAAACAGCATCGCTTTGTTCGCAGCAATCTAGGCTAGAGCATGAATATCAATTTCACTCTCGGTTCCCAGGTCATCACCTTCGCGGTGTTCGTCTGGTTTTGCTACAAGTTCATCTGGCCGCCGCTTATCCGCGCGATTGAGGATAGGCAAAAGCAGGTCGCCGAAGGGCTCGCCGCCGCCGAGAAGGGTCGGCTTGAGCTGACCAATGCGGCCAAGCGTGTTGAGCAGGAACTCGGTGGGGCGCGCGAGCGCGCGCTCACGATCATTGGCGACGCTGAAAAGCGTGCACAGCAGATGATCGAGAAGGCGAAGAACGACGCCAAAGCTGAAGGCGATCGCGAGAAGGCCGCGGCCAAGGCCGAGATCGAGCAGGAAGTCGCGCGTGCCAAGGAATCGCTGCGCGAACAAGTGGCAGTGTTGGCGGTGGCCGGGGCGGAGAAGATTCTGCGTCGCGAAGTCGATGCCAAAGCGCATGCCGATCTGCTTGGCGATTTGCGCAAGCAACTCTGACGACGCCATGGCTGAATTTGCAACCGTTGCCCGCCCGTACGCCGAAGCGGTGTTCGAACTCGCCGACAAAGCGAACAATCTTGCTGGTTGGTCGGCTACGCTCGAAGCGCTCGCCGGCGTTGCCGAGCATCCGGAAATGAAGGCGCTCATCGGCAATCCGAAGGTGAGTCCGCAGCACTTGGCCGATGTGGTATCGGCGACGGTGCAAGGCGGGCTATCGGGCGAATCGAAGCAATTCGTGCAGATGATTATCGCCAATGGGCGCATTCCGGTGCTGCCCGCGGTGTATGCGCTCTATGAAGCACTCAAGAACGAGCGCGAAAGCATGGTCGAGGCCACCATCACTTCGGCGTTTCCGATTGCCGCTGCCGAACTTGCGCAGATGGTGGCGGACCTCGAACGCCGGTTTAAGCGCAAAGTGCAGCCGGTGGTGACCGTCGATCCCGAATTGATCGGCGGCGCGCGCGTGGTCGTGGGTGATGAAGTCATTGACGGTTCGGTGCGCGCCAAGCTTTCCACCATGTCCAACGCGCTGGCTTCAGCCTGATGCCCGGCGAAGAATTCTCGGAACAATCACATTGAAGGTGTCCCTATGCAGCAGCTGAAAGCTTCGGAAATCAGCGACCTTATTCGCGCCAAGATCCAGAACCTGGCCCTCGGCGCCGATGCACGAACGCAAGGCACGGTGGTGTCGGTGACCGACGGGATCTGCCGGATTCACGGCCTCTCTGATGTCATGCAAGGCGAGATGATCGAGTTCCCCTGCAATACGTTCGGCCTCGCGCTCAACCTCGAGCGCGACTCGGTCGGCGCGGTGGTGCTGGGCCCCTACGAGCACATTTCGGAAGGCGACACGGTCAAGTGCACCGGGCGCATTCTTGAAGTGCCCGTTGGCCCCGAGCTGCTCGGGCGCGTCGTCAATTCGCTTGGCCAGCCGATCGACGGCAAAGGCCCGATCAACGCGAAGATGACCGACGTTATCGAGAAGGTTGCCCCCGGCGTTATCGCGCGGCAATCGGTGTCGCAACCGGTGCAGACCGGCTTGAAGGCGATTGATGCGATGGTGCCGATCGGCCGCGGTCAGCGCGAGCTGATCATCGGTGATCGTCAAACCGGCAAGACCGCGGTGGCGATCGACACGATCATCAACCAGAAGGGTAAAGACCTCTTCTGCGTGTATGTCGCGATCGGCCAGAAAGCCTCCACGGTCAACAACGTGGTGCGCAAGCTCGAAGAACATGGCGCGATGGCCTACACGATCGTCGTTGCAGCCACCGCTTCTGAATCAGCCGCGCTGCAATTCATTGCACCTTACTCCGGTTGCACGATGGGCGAGTACTTCCGCGATCGTGGCCAAGACGCGCTGATTATTTATGACGATCTGACCAAGCAAGCCTGGGCGTATCGTCAAGTGTCGCTGCTCTTACGCCGCCCGCCGGGCCGTGAAGCGTATCCGGGCGACGTGTTCTATCTGCACTCGCGTCTCTTGGAGCGCGCTGCGCGTGTGAATCCCGATTACGTCGAGAAATTCACCAAGGGCGCGGTCAAAGGCAAGACCGGATCGCTGACTGCCCTCCCAATCATCGAAACGCAAGCCGGTGACGTGACCGCCTTCGTGCCGACCAACGTGATCTCGATCACCGACGGTCAGATCTTCTTGGAAACCGATCTGTTCAACGCCGGTATCCGCCCAGCCATCAACGCCGGTATCTCGGTGTCACGGGTGGGTGGTGCGGCGCAGACGAAACTGATGAAGCGTCGCGATACAGGCGGTGGCGTGCGTCTGGCGCTCGCGCAGTACCGCGAGCTGGCGGCCTTCGCACAGTTCGCCTCCGACCTTGATGAGACCACACGCCGCCAGCTCGAACGCGGCCGCATGGTGACCGAGCTCATGAAGCAGTTGCAGTATCAGCCGCAGGAAGTTTGGGAGATGGGTCTCACGCTCTACGCGGTCAACAGCGGCTTCTTCGATGATATCGACGTGAAAAAAGCATTGGCGGCCGAGTTGTCGATGCGCGACTACCTGAAAACCAAGTATGCGAGCGTGATCGACAAAATGGACCAGACGAAAGATCTGTCGGGCGACGACGAGAAGGCCCTCAAGGCCGCGATCACCGACTGGAAAAAGAACGGCACCTATTAACCCAGTGAAGGGTGAGAAGTGAAGAGTGAAGGGTAACCACCCACACCCGTAGCTCGGAGCGAAAGCGACATGCCAGGCACCAAAGAGATACGTAACAAGATCAAGAGCGTGCAAAACACGCGCAAGATCACCAAAGCGATGGAGATGGTTGCGGCGTCCAAGATGCGCAAGGCGCAGGAACGCATGCGTGCCGCGCGTCCCTATGGCGAGAAGATCCGTAACGTGGCCGCGCATATCGCGCACGCCAATCCGGAATATCGCCATCCGTTTCTGGTGGACCGTGATTCCGTCAAGCGTGTCGGCATCATCGTCATCTCGACCGACAAGGGTCTCTGCGGCGGCTTGAACACCAACATCCAGCGCATGGTGCTGCTGAAGTACAAGGAATGGGAAGCGCATGGCGAGAAGATCGAAGCCTGCTGCATTGGCAACAAAGGCTTTGGCTTCATGCAGCGCCTTGGCGTGGAAATCGCCTCTCACGTCACACAGCTTGGCGACCGGCCGCAGATGGAGCGGCTGATCGGCGCGGTGAAGGTGATGCTGGACGGCTACACGAACGATCGCTTCGATCGCTTGCTGGTGTTCTATACGAAGTTCGTGAACACGATGAAGCAGGAAGCCGTGATGGAGCAGCTGCTTCCGCTCTCGGGTGAGCGCATCGGCACACCGGAAGGTTCGTGGGATTACATCTACGAGCCGGATGGAAAAGCGGTGCTCGACCAGGTGCTCACGCGTTACATCGAAGCGCTGATTTTCCAGGCCGTGTCGGAGAACATGGCCTCCGAACAATCGGCGCGCATGGTTGCAATGAAGGCGGCGTCCGATAACGCGGCCACACTGATCGACGAGTTGACGCTGGTCTACAACAAAAACCGGCAGGCGGCGATTACCAAAGAATTGTCAGAAATCGTGGGTGGGGCGGCGGCTGTCTAAGGCGCCAATCCAAGTCAAAGAATCGGTTACGGGTTAGGGATACAAGATGACACAAGCAGCAGGAACGATTGTTCAGACGATTGGTGCGGTGGTCGACATCGAGTTTCCGCGTGAGTCGATGCCCCGCGTCTACGACGCGCTGGTGCTCGAAGAAAGCGCCGGCGAAAAATCCTTCGTGGAAAAAGGGCTCACGTTTGAAGTCGAGCAGCAGCTTGGCGACGGCGTCGTGCGTTGCATCGCACTTGGCTCATCCGATGGTCTGCGCCGCGGCATGAAAGTACGCGCCACCGGTGCCGGCATCTCCGTGCCGGTCGGCACCGCGACGCTCGGTCGCATCATGGACGTTCTTGGCCGGCCGATCGATGACGCCGGTCCGATCAAGACCGATGCGCGTCGCGCTATTCACCAGTTGGCGCCCAAGTTCGATGAACTCTCACCGTCGGTGGAGCTACTGCCGACCGGGATCAAAGTTATCGATCTGATTTGCCCGTTTGCCAAGGGCGGCAAGATTGGCCTGTTCGGCGGCGCCGGTGTCGGCAAGACCGTGAACATGATGGAACTCATCAACAACATCGCCAAGAGCTACGGTGGTTACTCCGTGTTCGCAGGTGTAGGCGAGCGAACGCGCGAGGGCAACGACTTCTATCACGAAATGGAAGAGTCGAAGGTGCTCGATAA
>CAMDRJ010000234.1 GCA_945906755.1 Klebsiella pneumoniae
TCGGGCCGCACACGCAACTGGACACCTGTCGGGGCAGTAACGCTCAACCCAGAACGCGACTCGGTGGTCGCCATGCAATCCCAGCTCAAAGATATTCAGCCGTTGGCTGCATGACCGAGGCGACAACTACCTTGACGCGCGCCGGGCCACATCCGCTTGAATTCCGGATAGCGATCGATATCCGCGCGTGACGGCCGCTCCCACGATCCACCGAAGCCGGTCAGGCGATCCCGCAGATAGAGAAAAAACGAATCGCGCTGCTGCTCGCCGTTGTTGCCGATATCGATGCCGGCTGCGCGCTGCTTCTTGATGCTCTGCCGCACCGCTGCTCGCCCGACACGATCGATCTCAGCCGCATCAACCGCTTCGCCACGCGCGCGCGCGGCATAGAGACGCGTCAATTCCCGTGGGCGCGGCAAGCTGCCGGTGTGCGTGGTGAGAATTCTTGAAGTGCTTCGTTGCATGGGCTTCTCAATTGGTTTAGTTCAATGCGGTCGGAAATACCGCCGTGATAGCCGCCCCAACATCTGCCGCATCGTCGAGCGAGAAGATCGTCTCGGCAAACCGATCCGCCACCGACGACGGCGCCTCCAATCCGAACGCGAGGCAACCGCGCAACTTATGCAGCATATCGAGATCAGACATCGGCTCGGCCGGACTGCCTTTGATCGTCTCGCCATGGCGTCGGTGAATCTGACCGTCCCGCATCTGCAAAGAAATCGCCACCGGCGCGATTGCATTGCTTTCCATGCATGGATCCGTGATCACCCGCGTCTTGGCAGCCACGGCCGCGACATGTAAATCGTTGATCGCCGGACGCTCGTAACTGGCAAGCACCACGCTGCCATCCGTCAAGGCCCGCGCAAAGCTGTATGCCGCGTTGAATTGGGCATGCACCTCCGACCCACGCGTGACATCGAATGGTGCGCCCACCAATTTCCAGTTCTCTTCGCTCATCCGAATTTCAATCGACTCGACCGCTGCCGCCGACACCCCTTCATCGTGCAGTTTGATGCCGAGCGCAATCGCGGCATGACTGCACCGACAGCCAGGATAGGGCTTGAAACTGAATTCATCGATACGCCACAGATCGCCAAGCTCATCGGTAAGGAGCTCAGGCTGCACATCACCGCGCGCGTACAGATGGAAAAAACCGGCCTTCCCTTCGAGCGGCGCGCGCGTGCCGGTAATGCCATCGGCTGCGAGAAACGCACTCGTCACGGCGTCACGAGCAGCGAATCCGGGCCCAAGGCGCTTTGTGAGGACACCATCGAAAGCGCTTTGAATCGATCCGCTCGTCTGATGAAACGCAATGCCAAGCGCATTACGCAACCGCTCCGCATCAAGGTTCAGGAGATGGCCTGCCGCGACACTCGCAGCCAGCGCACCGAACACCGGCGTCGGATGCCATCCCATCGCAAGACTATTGATGCATGCCAAGCCAAGGCGCGCATGCAATTCCAATCCAATCGCCATTGCCGCGATGAACGCCTTGCCGGACCTCGGGCCCGCATCTTCCGCCGTCGCGAGCAACGCGGGCAGCACCACGCACGCACTATGCACGCGGGACGCATCATGAATGTCGTCGAAGTCGAGCGCATGTGCGGCGGCACCATTAGCCAGTGCAGCGCTGGGCGGCGAATACCGGCGCTTGCCGATAAGTCCGGTCGCCGTGCCGTTCGTTTCCCAGCGAGCCAGTCGTTCATTCAGTTCACGAATACCAGGCGCCCGCGCCGCCCCGCCGATCACCCCCAGCGCATCAAGAATGATGCGCTTGACTGTCTTGACCGTGGCAGGCGGTAGCTGCTCGTAGCGCCATGCTGCAATGTTCTCGCAGAGCTTCAGGCTGTAATCAGGCGGCAGCCGCAACTACTCCACCTTGATGCCGGCGGCTTTGACGACTGCCGCCCAGCGCTCCATATCGTTCTTGACGAACGTCGCAAACTCTTGCGGGGTACCGCTCATTGGCACGAGCCCGGTTTTCTCGAAACTCGCGAGCACATCGGGCAAGCGCAGCACCTCGCGGCTGGTCGTCTCAAGGCGAGCCTGAATCTCTTTCGGTGTCGCGATCGGGACAAAAATACCGTACCAATACTCCATCACATAGGCAGGCAAACCCGATTCGACGAAGGTCGGCACTTCGGGCAGGGCTGGCGCACGCTGGGTCGAGGCCATCGCGATGGCTTTTAGCTGGCCGCCCTTCACGAACGAGACCGCCGATGGCAGCGTAGTGAAAACGAGTTGCACTTGCCCGCCGACCAGATCAGCCACCGCAGGGCCAACCCCCTTGTAGGGAATATGCGTGAGATCCACTTTGGCGAGATAGCGGAACAGTTCAGCCGCCATATGGGCGCCGCTACCACCACCTGCGGAACCGTAATTGATATGCCCCGGACGCGCTTGCGCGAGCGCGATCAACTCCCGCACGGTCTTGACCGGAACGGACGGATGCGCAACGAGAATCATCGGGCTCGAGGCGAGCGGGGTCACCGCCGCAAAGTCGCGCCATACGTCGTAGCCGACCTTTGGGTTCACACTCGGATTGATGCCGATCTCGGAGATCGAACCAATCATCACGGTGAGCCCATCGGGTGCCGACTGTGCGGTGAATCGTGCACCGATCGAGCCACCCGCCCCAGGGCGATTTTCGACGACGACGGGTTGCCCGAGCCGCTCAGCGAGCTTTGGCGCGATGATGCGGCCGAGGATATCGGTGCCACCACCCGGACCAAACGGCACGATGAGCTTAATCGCTTTCTCGGCGCTAACCTGTGCAAAGACCGGTGCATCGGCAAATAGCACCGCAAGGCAAAGGACGCCGACGATCCGCGCCAACATCATCACGCCGCCTTCGCACCGGGCAATGTCGCGGGCACCGCGGGCATTTCACGCAACAAGCGACCGTATCCCGAAACACTCTTATGCCCGCCGATTTTCTGCAATGCCGCCCACACGGTGACATTATTAGTGGTGAGCACAGGCTTGCCGACCGCTTGCTCAAGCTCCTCGACAATGCTGGCGGTCCACCAGTTGCCGCACGCAAGAAACACCGCATCGGCCTCCGCTCGATCGGCCTGTTTGCCATGATCAATTGCCGTCTGCGGGCTCAGCCGACCGATATCGTTATTGCGCAGCACGCCCATCGCAATCTGGCTCACCACCTGAATGCCATGCGCCTCGATAAAGGCGCCAACGATCTTGTTGGTCTCTTCACTCCACGGCGCCGCGAGTGCAACCCGGCGCACACCCATCGCCGCAAACGATGCGAGCATGGCGGTCGCAGCCGTCATGGCAGGCTTGCCGGTCGCCTCTTCCATGCGCTTGATCAATTGCGCGTCATAGCCTTTTCCCAAACGGGTCGAGGGCGCGGTCGCAGCGAGCACGACGATGTCCACCGCGGCATCGGCCAGCTTGCGGCTTTCCTTTTCCAGCTCGGCGACGATCTTGATGGTGGAATCCGGATCGACGCTGCTCAAGGTCAAGCGCGTGACGTGCAGCGATACATTGGCCGGCAGCATTTGCACAAATTCCGGTTCCTGCGCGAAATTGGACGATGGAACCAACAGCCCGACGCGTTGCGTTTTCTCTACGAATGCCATGGGTTAACCTTTCTTGTGAACAACATCATTCTTTTTGGATTCCGGCCGCCTTCATCAATACCGCATACCGCTCGATGTCGCTTTTGACCATCTCGGCCATTTGCGTAGGCGTCACGCCCTGCGGATCACCCTCGCCGTCGCGCTCAATCGCCTGGCGAAATTTTGGCGTGTTGATTACCTTAACGACCGTCGCATGCATGCGATTGACGATCTCAGTCGGCGTGCGCGCCGGGAACCACACCGCAGGAGAAACGCCTGCCTCATAGTTTAAGAACGTTTCGGCGACCGAAGGCACGTCGGGTAATGCCTTGGAGCGTGTCGCACCGCTCACCGCAATCGCTCGCAGTCGTCCGGCTTTGACATGCGGCAGAGCGGAATTGATCCCCGAGAAAAAAAGGTGCACATGACCGCCCAGCACATCGGCCAAGGCGGGCGCGCCACCTTTATACGGGATATGCGTCATCTTCACCCCGCCAAGGAGTTCCAACTGCGCGCCGGCAAGATGCGCCATACCGCCGGTGCCAAACGAGGCGTAGTTGATATCGCCTGGCTTCTTCATTGCCATGCGGATGATGTCCGGAACGGATTGCGCCGGGAACGTTGGATGGACAACGAGTAATAGCGGCACCGTATTGATCACGGTGACCGGCGCGAAATCGTTGATCGGATGGTACGACAAGTGTTTAACGGTCGATACGTTACCCGCATGCGCCGCCATCGTGCTGAAGAGAAACGTGTAGCCGTCGGGCACGGACTTCGCGACAAAATCGGTGGCGATAATGCCGTTGGCACCACTGCGATTTTCCACGACGATGGATTGGCCAAGCTCGGTGCCAAGCTCTTCAGCAAGCCGGCGACCGCTGACATCGATCGCGCCGCCGGCCGGATAGGGAATGACCATGCGTACAGGTTTGGATGGCCAGCTCTGGGCGTGAGCATTTACGACGAGCCCGGTTGCCAGCAACAGCGCAATTACGAAACGTTTCATCTGCTTGAGTCTCCTTTGCGCCGCCATTGTAGCGTTGTCACCGGCCGACCCGGAATTATCGCAGATAGCAATGTACAACTAGAATCCCGCCAAACATGACAACCGGACATCACAATGGCTGACGCGACTTCGTTCGACTACATCATCATCGGTGCAGGCTCAGCCGGCTGCACGCTCGCGAATCGATTGACGGAAGACGCCGATGCGCGCGTGCTCGTGATCGAAGCAGGTGGCTCGGATCGCGATCCGATCATCCAAGTGCCGCTTGGCTGGGGGAAAATTCTCTCGGAGCGCTTGCACGATTGGGGTTACTTTACTGAACCCGAACCCCATCTCAACAATCGCAAGGTCGAGTGTGCGCGGGGCAAGGTATTGGGTGGCTCCTCATCGATCAATGCGATGGCCTACGTGCGCTGCCATCCGGCCGATTACGATCGCTGGGCCGCCAGTGGCCTTGACGGTTGGTCGTATGCCGATGCCCTGCCCTATTTCAAGAAGTCCGAGGATTGGGATGAGGGCGGCAATGCGATCCGCGGCGCGGGCGGCCCGCTCACGACGATTCGCAACAAGTATCCCGATCCGCTGGTGAAAGCTTGGTTCGCGGCCGGAAAGGAAGCGGGCTATCCGTTCACAGACGATTTCAATGGCGCGCAGAACGAAGGCTTCGCCATGATGCAATCGACCATTCGCCGCGGGCGTCGCTGCAGCGCGGCGGTTGCATTCCTCTACCCTGCTCTCAAACGGCCCAATCTCACTCTTTGGCAAAAGACGTTTGCCCTAAAGCTCATTTTCGAAGGAAATCGCGCCATCGGGGTGGAAGTCTCCCGCAATGGCAATACCCAGACGGTGCGCGCAACCCGCTCGGTCATCGTCTCAGGTGGCGTGATCAACTCGCCGCAATTGCTCATGTTGTCGGGCATCGGCGACCCGGGCGAATTGGCGAAACACGGCATCGCCTGCAAAGTCCCGCTGTCAGGTGTCGGTAAGAACTTGCAGGACCATATCTCTTGCGGCATCGAATTCGAGCGAAAAGGGGACGGCCCCTTCGTGGGCTACTTGCGTGCCGATCGCATTGCGCTCGCCATGGCGCAGGCGTATTTCTTCGGCACCGGATTCGCTACCGAAATGCCGGGACCGGTCGTTGCCTATTTGAAAAGTCGTCCTGATCTCGTACAACCGGATATTCAATTCCTCACTCGCTTCGTGCCGCCCGAATCGCAGCCTTGGTTTCCTGGCTTTCGCCAGCGTCCGAAAGATGCGTTCATGTGCCGCCCGGTGGTGCTGCATCCAACCAGTCGTGGCGATATCAAGCTGCAATCGGCCGATCCACGCACGCCTGCGGCGATTCATCAAAACTTTCTCTCCACCGAGGCAGATTGGCAGATATTTCGCACCGGCTTTGACATGGTGCGGGATGTGGCCCATCAGAAAGCGCTCGATCCGTATCGCGGGCGCGAGATCAATCCTGGCGAGGGCGTCAAATCACGTGCCGATATCGATGCCTATATGCGCCGCACCGCCTGGACCGTTCACCATCCGCTCGGTACGTGCAAGATGGGTGTGGACAGTGATGCGATGGCGGTCGTCGACAACCAGCTGCGCGTGCGCGGCGTCGACGGCTTACATGTGGTGGATGCCTCCGTCATTCCGGATATGCCGGGTGGCAACATCAATGCGCCGATCATCATGATCGCCGAGCGCGCGGCGGATCTGATTCGGGGCCGGAAGCCGTTGGCGCCTGAGCACCTATAGCAGCGCGGTTGCCAACCAGGGAAAGGCGATCACCAACAACAATACGATCAGCATGATGCAGGCGAACGGAAAAGCACCTGCGAAAATTTCATTCAAGGTAATAGGGCTGTCATTCCCTAATGTCGCCTTGATGACGAACACGGCGATGCCGAAGGGCGGCGTCAACAATCCGATTTCCACGGCGAGCAAATTCACAATTCCGAACCAGATGAGATCGACGTTGAATGAAATCAGCGCTGGAAGCACCAGAGGGATCGTAATCAACATGATCGACGCCGAATCGAGAATGGTGCCGAGCAGCAAAACGATGATGATGAATATCGCGAGTAGGCCGCCAAACCCCAATCCCGTTCCGACGATCATCGATTTCAAGAGCTCCGTCACCCCCGATATCGCAAGGAAGCGCGAATAGAGTTGTGCCGCGATGATGAGAAAGCAGATTGCCGCGGTGATACGCCCGGTTTCGACGAGCACTTTCCAAAGATCGTTCCAGCCTAACCTGCGTTTTGCCAGCGCCAACACCAGCGCACCCGCTGCGCCCACAGCACCCGCCTCG
>CAMDRJ010000235.1 GCA_945906755.1 Klebsiella pneumoniae
GCAAAACGAGGTGTGCTGCGTTGAACACGCTTGCCATGCAACCGGTGATTGGCGTGATTGCCGGTGAAGCCTCCGGTGACACATTAGGCGAAGCAATTATTCAAGCCCTGCTGCGCGGCTTTCCCGGTGCTCGCTTTGTTGGGATCGGCGGCCCGCGCATGATCGGTGCCGGCCTGGAATCCTGGCATGACCAGGAGCGCCTCGCGGTGCGTGGCCTTGTCGAAGTGGTGCATCGTGTGCCCGAATTGCTTCGTATGCGAAAGAAGTTGATCAATCAGTTGATTGCTGCGCAGCCGAAAGTGGTCATCGGTATCGATTCACCCGATTTCACCTTGGGCGTGGAGCGGCGTCTAAAACGACGCGGCATCCCAACGGTTCATTGCGTGAGCCCGACCATCTGGGCATGGCGCCCGGGGCGGATTCACGGTATCCGGCGCGCCGTCTCGCACATGCTCACGCTATTCCCGTTCGAGGAAAAGCTCTATCGCGATGCCGGGGTAGACGTCACTTGCATCGGGCATCCCCTTGCCGATTTGTTCGCCAACGGCCCAACGCAAGATGCGGCGCGCGAGCAGTTGCGCATACCCGCCGATGCGCAGGTGGTGGCGATTCTCCCTGGCTCTCGGCAAAACGAAATCGAGATGATGGCGCCGACCTTCATCGAAGTCGCCAAGCGCCTCCATGCGCTCGACCCGACGCTGCATTTTCTCGTGCCGCTCGTGACGCGTCCGACACGCTTGTTATTCGAGGAGCGTCTGTATCGGCAAGAGGCCAACGAATTGCCGATCTCGATGCTCTACGGTCATGCGCACGAGGCGATGGCGGCTGCCGATGTGGTGTTGGCGGCAAGTGGTACTGCCACGCTCGAAGCGGCCCTCCTTGGGCGTCCGGTAGTGATTGCTTATCGGGTTGCTGCGCTGACATGGCGTATTGCGCAAAGGATGATGCGCACCCCGTTCATCGGCTTGCCCAATATTTTGGCCGGTACCGCACTCTGTCCGGAATTTTTACAGGACGATGCGACCCCTGAGAATCTCACGCAAGCGGTCCTCAATCTGTTGCACGATAAACGGACGCGTACCGCGCTCTCGGAACGATTCGTTGCGATTCGCGAGCAGTTGGCCCTGGGTGCAGCGGATCGCGCCGCCGGCGCCATCGCACCATTCATCGAGCGCGCATAGCGGTGGCCATACAAGCGGACTTGTTCGGGCCCGGATCGGATCGCCACATACGGATTTGCGGGGTCGACGAGGCGGGTAGAGGCCCCCTGGCTGGCCCAGTCAGTGCCGCGGCCGTCATACTTGATCCGGATCGACCTATTGCGGGCTTGGCCGATTCCAAGACGCTCTCTGCACGGCAACGTGAGCGACTCGCCGAGCTAATTCGCTCCGATGCGCTCGCCTTTGCCATCGCCTACGCAAGCGTCGAAGAAATCGACGATCTCAACATCTTGCATGCAACCATGTTGGCCATGCGGCGCGCTGTCCTCGCGCTCGATATCGTTCCGAACGAAGTCTGGATCGATGGCAACCGTTGTCCAACACTTCCCTATGCCGCCAAGGCAATCATCAAGGGCGATTCGCTGGTGCCCGCCATCTCCGCGGCATCGATTCTTGCGAAGACAGCCCGCGACTGCATCATGAACGCCTTCGCCGCGACCTATCCGCACTATGGATTCGAGCAGCACAAGGGCTATGGCACGAAAGTGCATCTCGATGCACTGAATGCGCACGGCCCGTGCCCGATCCATCGGCGCAGCTTTGCGCCCGTTCGAATTGCTGAGGGCGCGCGGATCGAGACGCGCTACCGATAACGGGTTCGTGCCACGGCGACGGCCGTGCGTACCGAAGCAAGAAGCCCGTTGGCCTCGGACGTTGGCATAAACAGGGGGCGCCGTTGCCGTAATTGTGCCTGCATCAAGCGGTAGAACGACTGATCGGTTCTCGCGCGTTCGATCACCCTTGCAAGCGCTTCTTCATCGCTCAAAGGGTAGTAGCCGGCATATTGCGGACCCAGCATGCCAATGTTGCCGGAGACCTTGGACGCAATGACCGGCACACCGATGCGAGCGGCTTCGCAAATCACATTGGCGCCACCTTCCATGCGCGAGCTCAAGACCATGACATGCGATGAGGCCAACCAGCGCAGCGCATTGCCATGCGGGCGGCCGCCGATCCAACGATAACGCAGATCGCGTTGCATCCAAGCGAGCGCCTGCGTGCGATCGGCATCCGTCAGGGCATCGCCTACCTGCACGACCTCGAGCTCCGACGCCGACGCAAATGCCAGTGCGCGGGCGATGCAAAACGGGTCCTTTTCGTCGCGCAAATGACCAAGCGATGCGATGCGAAAGCGACGTGCAATCGGTGCATGCGTGAGCGCGGTGTCGCATGATTGGTAGACGACGTCCACCTTTACGCGCTCGGCCTTGGTAAGTTCGTCGAGCGCCCGCTCCTGGAGCACGATCAGGCGGTCGGCCCTATGCAGCGACGCGCGCGCCTCCGGATTGCTATGGATGTCACGATAGACATCGGTGCCGGTCAGCACGACGATGAGCGGCTGGGCAGGGAAGCCCTCACGATAGGCTTTGATCGACGCAAGACTGCGACGTGCATGCAAAGCGATCATGAGATCGCAAGGCGAACCGTCCCACTCGACCATGATGCGCGCCTGCTGATTGTGTTTGCGCAGGAACTTCGCATAACGGGCCGCCGTGTGCCGGTTCCCGGTGCGCGAGCTCGCCGCGGCAGGCGTGATAATCGCAATCTTCAAGATGGGGGCGCTGCGTTAGACTCGTCGATCCCGGCATTAAACGACAACTTTCCTTCCCAAGGGTACCTGTTAAGCGCGCTCTACGGGTGCCGCATGCCAACGACTCATTTGACCGATCCAGCGAAATTCATTTCCTCGCCGACCAATGCCCTGGTCCAGGAGATTGTGCGCCTTGGCGAATCGGCCAAGCTGCGGCGCACCCAGCAGCAGACCGCGATCGATGGACCGCATTTGGTGGCCGCCTTCGCCGCACGGCAGGGAATCGCTCACACGCTCGTGGCCAGTGAATCCGGGTTGCAGAACGACGAAGTTGCGCAACTGTTTGAACGCTGCAAAGCGCGGCGGCGCGTGGTGTTCTCCGATCGGATTTTCGAGCGCGTTTCGCCGGTTGAAAGTCCGGTGGGGATTCTTGCGGTCATCGACATTCCCCCCGATGCATCCACCGCGGCACCCGCGGCCGATAGCGTCTTTCTTGATGGGATTCAGGATGCCGGCAATGTCGGCTCGATCCTTCGCAGCGCCGCAGCGGCTGGCATGAAACGGATCAGCGCATCGACCGGCACTGCGGATTTTTGGTCGCCTCGGGTCTTGCGTGCGGGCATGGGGGCCCATTTTGATCTCGCGCTGGCCAGCAACCAAAGGTTGGCTGACGAAGTGAAGGCCGCGCCTGGCCAAGTGATCGTCGCAACCGGTCACGCCGGAATCAATCTCTATGACGCTGACCTCCGCGCGCCCGGAATCTGGATATTTGGGGCTGAAGGGGCGGGCGTCTCGTCGGAGGCCCTGGCGGCGGCAACAATGACCGTATCGATTCCAATGGTCACCGGCAGCGAGTCGCTGAATGTCGCGGCCGCCGCCGCGATTTGTCTCTTCGAGCAGGCTCGCCAGCGCCGCCCCTAAAATACTCGCCGCTCGATCCGCGATTCCTGCAGGATTTTGGTCGCGATCTCTTCGATCGAGCGGGTCGTGGAATTCAGCGAAGGAATGCCGTAACGCCCCATCAGCCGTTCGGCATCAGACACTTCCCGCCGGCAATTCTCGATACTTGAGTACTGACTGCCCGGACGGCGTTCATTGCGAATTTCGCTCAGGCGCTCGGCGCCGATCGTCAGACCAAACAGCTTGCTGCGATAGGGCAAGACCGGCTTCGGGAGGGTATCGCGTTGGAAATCATCGGGGATGAGCGGATAGTTCGCCGCTTTGACACCGAATTGCAAGGCAAGATAGAGACAGGTTGGCGTCTTGCCGCTGCGCGAGACGCCGATCAAAATGACATCGGCTTTGTGCAAATCCTGGTTCGCAACGCCGTCATCATTGGCCAGCGCAAAGTTGATGGCCTCTATCCGGTCATGGTATTCCTTGCGATCTGCTGCCGCATGCGATCGCCCGATGGTATGGCTGGATTGAATGCCAAGCTCGGCTTGCAGAGGATCAAGAAATCTCGCGAAAAAATCGAGCACAAGGAGGCCCGAGCGCTCCAGCACGCTTCTAATTTCGGGATTGATCAGGGTGGTAAAGAGAATCGGGCGGCTTCCCTCGCGCTTTGCTGCCTCCTCGATTTCCGCAAGACATCGCTCGGCCTTGTCGACTGAATCGATAAAGGGCATCACCTTCTGGATGAACTGAATCCCTTCAAACTGCGACAGCAGGCTGTGGCCGAGCGTTTCCGCGGTAATGCCGGTGCCATCGGAAATGATGAAGGCGATTCGTTGATTTTGAGCCATTGAACATGCCAAGCATTTAAAAGGTCGAAACACCCTGTCTGTACGATAATGACATCCTGCCTCTGAAGCAACCTCTCCTTCTCGACCTTGCCAACCTCGATGACCACAAATAAATTCGTACGACCGCTGCGAAGCCTGCGGATAACCGATGTCGAACAGGTAGGCGGCAAGAACGCATCGCTTGGTGAAATGATCAGCCAGCTTGCCGGGGTCGGCATTCGCGTACCGGGTGGCTTCGCCACGACGGCCAGCGCCTATCGTGCCTTTCTTGATGAAGCGGGATTGACGTCTCGCATTGCCAAGCGCCTGGCCGGTCTTAACGTCGATGATGTTCCGTCGTTGGTCGCGTGCGGGGCCGAAATCAGGCAGTGGATCGTCGATGCACCATTTTCCCCGAGTCTCCTCGCTGCCATCGAAGAGGCTTATCGCGATATGTCAAAGGAAGGCGAGTTTGCCGTAGCAGTGCGGTCAAGCGCGACCGCTGAAGATCTCCCTGACGCATCGTTCGCCGGACAACAGGAATCGTTCCTCAATATTCGCGGCTTGCAAAACATTCTCGAAGCCATCAAGCACGTCTTTGCCTCGCTCTACAATGATCGCGCGATCTCGTATCGCGTACACAAAGGATTTACCCATGCCGAAGTGGCGCTGTCAGCCGGCGTACAGCGGATGGTACGCAGCGATCTTGCTTCAAGCGGCGTGCTCTTTACGCTCGACACGGAATCGGGCTTTCGCGATGTGGTGCTGATCACCAGTTCATATGGGTTGGGTGAAGCGATCGTGCAAGGCGCGGTCAATCCCGATGAGTTCTATGTGCATAAGCCGATGCTCGCGGCCGGTCGTCAGCCGATCATTCGCCGCCGTCTTGGCTCCAAAGCACTCAAGATTGTCTTCACCGAAACAACGCAGGCGCATCGATCGGTCGCAACGATACCGGTGGCTGCCATCGATCAGCATCGCTATTCATTGAGCGGCGCCGATGTGATCGAACTGGCTCGTTTCGCCGTGACGATCGAGCAGCACTATCAACGCCCGATGGACATCGAATGGGGCAAGGATGGCGAAGACGGTCGCATCTATATTCTCCAGGCGCGCCCGGAAACCGTTAAGTCACAGCGCAACGCCGAGGGCCAGGAGCGCTATAAGTTGAACGAGCGCGGTACGGTGTTGGCCACCGGTCGTGCGATTGGCGGCAAGATCGGCGCCGGTCGCGTGCGCATCGTGCAGGACGCCTCGAATATGGGAAGCGTTCAGGCCGGCGACATTCTCGTCACCGATATGACCGATCCCAACTGGGAACCCGTCATGAAACGCGCGGCGGCGATCGTGACGAATCGCGGTGGCCGAACGTGTCATGCCGCGATCATTGCGCGCGAGTTGGGCATTCCGGCGGTGGTCGGCGCCGGCAACGCGACCCGTCAATTGAGAGAGGGCGCGCCAGTCACCGTGTCGTGTGCCGAAGGCGATACGGGTTACGTCTATGAAGGCGTACTGCCATTCGAGGTCACGACCGAAAAAATATCGGATATGCCGCCGATTCCAGTGAAGATCACCATGAATGTCGGCAATCCACAGCTCGCCTTCGATTTCGCGAGTTTGCCGAATGAAGGCGTCGGATTGGCGCGCTTGGAATTTGTCATCAACAATGACATCGGCATTCATCCGCGCGCGATTCTCGACTATCCGGAGGTGCCAGACGACGTCAAGGCCGGGATCGAAGTGGCGATGCGAGGCCATGCCAGTCCGCGGGCCTTTTTCATCGACAAAATGGCCGAAGGCGTTGCCACGATCGCCGCAGCATTCTGGCCCAAGCCGGTAATTGTGCGGCTGTCCGATTTCAAGTCAAACGAGTACAAGAAACTGCTGGGCGGTGCACGCTATGAGCCCGACGAAGAGAATCCCATGCTGGGATTCCGGGGCGCATCCCGTTATATCGCGCGCTCGTACCGGGAATGCTTCGCGATGGAATGCGAGGCGATGCGCCGTGTACGTGAAACGATGGGGCTCACCAACGTCGAGATCATGGTGCCCTTCGTACGTACCCTTGGTGAGGCGCGCCAAGTGGTCGACCTGCTCGCCGATCGCGGGCTACGCCGCGGCCAGCAAGGGCTCAAACTCATCATGATGTGCGAGTTGCCGTCGAACGCGATTCTTGCTGACCAGTTCCTCGAGTTCTTTGACGGCTTCTCAATCGGTTCGAACGATCTCACCCAACTCACGCTTGGCCTGGATCGTGATTCGGGTCTAGTGGCCGAATCCTTCGATGAGCGAGATCCGGCGGTGAAGGCAATGCTCAGCTTGGCCATTCAGGCTTGCCGCAGGGCCAACAAGTACGTCGGCATCTGCGGGCAGGGCCCCTCTGATCATCCCGATTTTGCG
>CAMDRJ010000236.1 GCA_945906755.1 Klebsiella pneumoniae
CAAAAATCCGGTCTTAAATGAATTGGTGAAGAAGATGTCGCCAAACGATGGCGCGATCACCGCACGAAATCCATAGTCGGCCAATGCCCAGGGCGCATGCTCGCGGCTCGAACCGCAACCGAAATTCTTGCGGGCGATCAGAATCGATGCGCCTTTGTAGCGCGGCTGATTCAACACGAAGTCGCGATTGATCGGACGTCCGGCGTTTTCTTTGTCCGGCTCGCCGATATCGAGGTAACGCCATGCATCGAACAGGTTCGGACCGAACCCGGTGCGCTTGATCGATTTCAAGAACTGCTTGGGGATGATGGCGTCGGTATCGACGTTGGCCCGATCCATCGGGCAAACGACGCCGGTGTGTACGGTAAATTTTTCCATGAAGACGGCTCTCAAATAAGGTTCAGATTCAGGTTCCGTAGCGGGGCGCTAGGCGTGCACTCAACGCCAGGTGCGAACGTCGACGAAGTGCCCCGCAATCGCGGCGGCCGCAGCCATTGCTGGGCTCACCAGATGCGTGCGGCTGCCCGCGCCCTGGCGCCCTTCAAAATTGCGATTGGAAGTCGATGCCGAGCGCTCACCCGCAGCGAGCTTGTCGTCATTCATGCCAAGGCACATCGAGCAGCCGGGTTCGCGCCATTCGAAGCCCGCATCGCGAAAAATCCGGTCCAGACCTTCGCGTTCGGCCTCGCGCTTCACGAGCCCCGATCCGGGGACAACCAGCGCCAGCCTGATGTTCGACGCAATTCGTTTGCCTTGCACATACGCGGCGGCAGCGCGCAGATCTTCAATCCTGGAATTGGTGCAGGAGCCGATGAACACTTTGTCGACGCGAATATTCTGGATCGGCACGTTCGGTTCGAGGCCCATGTACTTGAGCGCGCGCTCCATGCCCTCACGCCGCGATGCATCTTTTTCCTTGTCGGGATCGGGAACACGGCCATCGACCGGTACCACCATCTCAGGTGAAGTACCCCAGGTCACTTGCGGCTTGACGGTGCGCGCATCGATTTCCACCACGCGATCGAATTTTGAACCCGGGTCGCTTTTCAAGGTGCGCCAATAGTTGACCGCGTGATCCCACATCGGCCCAATTGGTGCAAACGGGCGGCCGCGTACGTAATTGATCGTCGTGTCATCGGTGGCGATCATGCCGGCGCGCGCGCCTGCCTCGATCGACATATTGCAAAGGGTCATGCGTGCTTCCATCGACAACGCGCGCACCGTACTGCCCGCATATTCGATTGCATAACCGGTACCGCCGGCCGTGCCGATCTGACCAATGAACGCCAAGGCCAAATCTTTGCTCGATACGCCACGTGGCAAGGGCCCTTCGATATTGACCAGCATGTTGCGCGCTTTACGTGCGATCAGCGTCTGCGTGGCGAGCACATGCTCAACCTCCGAGGTACCGATGCCGAACGCTAAGCATGCGAGGGCGCCATGCGTGCTGGTATGGGAATCACCACAGACGAGAGTCATGCCAGGCAGCGTGGCGCCTTGCTCCGGCCCGATCACATGAACGATGCCTTGGCGCGGATCGTTCATCTTGAATTCGTTGATGCCATGCTCGGCGCAATTCTTGTCGAGCGTATCGACTTGCAGGCGCGACACCGGATCTTCGATGCCCTGCGACCGATCCGTGGTGGGCACGTTGTGATCGGCGACCGCCAGATTGGCGTTGATCCGCCAGACCTTGCGCCCGGCCAGTTTCAGGCCGTCGAAGGCCTGCGGACTGGTGACCTCATGCACGAGATGACGATCGATATAGAGGAGCGTGGTGCCGTCCTCTTCGGCGTGGACGGCGTGATCGTCCCAGAGTTTGTCGTACAGGGTCTTTTGCAGAAGCATGTCGGATGGCCTGGCGTCTGAAGCATGAATGGAAGGTCGGGCACGATTGGATGAAATGCGCCCGTTCGCCCCACCGGTCCCTCGATACGCTCGCAAAAATACCGGCTTCAAGCGTAGTCGAAGTGCCTCTCCATTGTAGCCGACTGCCCTGCAAACTCACCCTCTCGCTGGCGCTACGCCACGACTCGACCGCGCCGAAGATGCGAGGGCTCACGATCGCGGTGGCGACGCCTTCGCCTGCTCGTAAAGTGGCATCACCTTCACCGAATAGGCCTCGAGGTCGCGAATGCGCGTTTCGGCGGCCGGATGGGTCGACAGCCACTCGGGCCCGCCCGCTCCCCCAGCCTTCGCCATCTTTTGCCAGAGCTGCACGGCAGCACGCGGATTGAATCCGGCTCGCGCGGCAAGCTCAACGCCGATCCGATCGGATTCGGTTTCCTGCTCGCGCGAGTTGCGTGAACCGATCGTGGCGGTAAGCACCTTGTCGGCGAGCGTCTGGCCGACATTGCCGACGCCCAATAGTCCGCCGATGATTTGCACCGCGATCGCTTGATTGACCGCTGAGGAGGCCCGCTCGCGGCCATGCTCGCGCAGTGCATGCGCAATTTCATGGCCCATGATCGCGGCGATCTCATCATCGGTGAGTTGCAGTTTCTCGATGATGCCGGAATAAAAAGCGATCTTGCCACCTGGCATACACCAGGCGTTGATCTGATCAGAGGTCAGAACGTGCACCTCCCATTTCCACGATGGCGCATCGGGCCGAAAGACGCTAGTGGTCGGGATAATGCGCTTTGCGATGCGCTGGACCCGCCGCGTTCGTTCCGGATCGCGATCGAGTGTCCCCTTGGCACGCGCCTCGGCGATGATTTTTTGGTAGGCCCGGCTGGCGCCCTGCTCCATCCGCCGCGGCGACAGCAAGGTCGAAAAGGATTGCAGCCGCTCGACGCCAACCACCCCACCCTGTGTGGTCTGCACCGAGGCACAGCCGCCGACCGCCACCAGCATGCTCACTAACGAGATGACACCCCAACCCATTGCCATGCCTCCTTTCCTGTTCACACTCAAATCGTTGCCGATCAAGAAGTTCCCGGACAAATTCGACCAATCAAGTGGTCCAATTGTTCAATGCAGTGTTCAATGCAATGTTCAATGCAACATTTTCCGATGCCGCAGCAATGGAATCAACCCTACCGCGGCAACACCGGATGCGATCGAGAACATCATCGCCGGCCCCACCGATTCCCAGAGCCAGCCGCTCGCCGCCGAGCCGATCATGCCGCCCGCGCCGAACGAGATGCTGGCATAGAGCGCCTGCCCGCGTGCGCGCCCGGCTTCGCCGAACCATCGATTGACCAGTGCGATGGAACATACGTGATACGCACCAAACGTTGCGCCGTGGAGAATTTGGCCGATTAGCTGTGCCACCACGACTTTGGGGAACCAGCCTACCAAGGCAAAGCGCACCACGGCACAGACGAAGGTGGCGATCAAAACAGGACCCAGCGTGCTCGCATGAAGCCAGCGCGGCATCATCCAAAACACCACGATCTCCGCGATCACGCCAAGCGACCAGAGCCATCCGATCGATGATTTTGCATAGCCATGCTCGGCTAAATGGATGGTGTAGAACGCGTACAGCGGCCCATGCGCCATGCTCATGAGAAAACACGCGGTAAACAGTGCGATCACCGCAGGGCGGCGCAGCACGCTGCGAACGCGTTCTCCTTTGACGTGGGCGGGTACCGCAGTGACCGGCAAGGTCCAAGACACCAGCACCGCAGCGATCAGCATGGCGAGAACGCTCCACAGCATCGCACTGGGTGGCGCATGATCGAGTTGATACCCAACGCCAAGCACCGCGGCAATGAAGCCGACCGATCCCCACAGGCGAATCGAGCCGTACTTGGCCACCGCATCACGTAGCGCGGCAAACGTAATCGTTTCTGCCAGGGGATTCACGCCTCCAGCGCAAAACGACTGCACGAGCAGCACAAATGCGAGCCCCGCAAAACTCGTCGTGAAGAAAAATCCCGCGAAACAAAGTGCCGACAGGACGAGCGCGACCTGGAGCAACTGCAGACGCGCGCCGGTGCGATCGGCAAGCCATGCCCAAATGGGCGGCGAGAAAACGCGGATCGCCTGACTGATTGCGAGCAATATGCCGATCGCCTGCGCGGATTGGCCGATCGATTGAAAGTAGAGCGTAACGTAGGGGCTATAGCCGCCCACATACGCGAAAAACGCAAAGTAGAGCGCCGCGAGGCGAATTTGTGGAATGCTGTTGGACACGAATTTTCTGCACAAGGCTGAACCGTCCCGGGACCGGGATCGACTGCGGTCGATTGCTTGCACCGCAATTCAACCTACTCCACCTGCCATGACTTGGCAAACGGAGCGTAATGGAATCACCTGCCCCCGTCGTATCGACACCCTTCACCGGCCGTCGCACCCTGCTCTTTGTGCTCTTCACCGTCTCGGGTTTCGCTGGGCTGATTTACGAATCGCTATGGACGCATTACCTGAAACTCTTTCTTGGGCATGCGGCCTATGCGCAGACCCTTGTGCTCGCGCTCTTCATGGGCGGCATGGCGATCGGCGCTTGGCTGACCAGCAAGTGGTCAGGTCGCTGGCGCAATCTGCTGCGCGCTTATGCCATCGTTGAGGTGTTGGTCGGTATTGCGGCAATCGCGTTCCACGACACGTTCATCGCGGCGACGGAACAGGCGTATGTGAATTGGCTGCCGCAGGCAGGTAGCGAATTCCTCGCAATTACTATCAAGTGGACGCTCGCCGCAGCGCTGATCCTGCCGCAATCGATTCTGCTTGGCATGACGTTCCCCTTGATGAGCGCCGGATTGTTGCGGCGTCATCCGGAGCGGCCGGGCGAAGCGATATCGCTCCTCTACTTCACCAATAGTCTGGGTGCCGCGGCTGGCGTATTGATCAGTGGCTTTGTGCTCATCGAGCGGCTCGGCTTGCCAGGTGCGATGCAGTTCGCGGGATTGCTGAACATCGCGCTTGCCATCGTCGTGTGGTTGATTGCACCCGGCGCCGATTCAACACGACACTCAGCGCCAACCATCGCAGTCACCGGCCAAGTTTCCCTCATGCTGGGCGTCGCGCTGCTAACCGGGGCCGCTTCGTTCATCTACGAAATCGCCTGGATTCGCATGTTGTCGCTGGTGCTGGGTGCCTCGACCCATTCGTTCGAATTGATGTTGTCGGCGTTTATTCTCGGCCTTGCACTTGGCGGCCTTTGGATCAGGTGGCGGATCGACGCGCTCACCAAGCCGATCATTTTTCTTGCCGGCGTGCAGATCGCGATGGGCCTCTTGGCGCTTGGCAGCCTGCCGCTCTATGACGCGCTGTTCGATTTGATGCAATCGATCGTTCGCGCACTCGCCAAGACCGAGTCCGGCTATGGCCTCTATCTCGCCGCGAGCCATGGCATCGCGCTTGCCATCATGCTGCCGGCCACCTTCTGTGCGGGCATGACGCTCCCGCTCATCACGTTTGCCTTGCTTCGTGACGGGCATGGCGAGCGGAGCATCGGCCGGGTTTATGCGGCCAATACCTTAGGCGCGATCCTGGGCGTCGCATTCGCCGCGCAGATCGGCATGCCGCTGCTTGGCGTCAAAGGCCTTGTGATCGCGGGCGCAGGCATCGATGTCGCGCTGGGCGTCGCACTGCTCGTCACTGCCGGTGCGAATTGGCGCTACCTCACGGCCGCCGGCGCGGCGGTACTGTTCGGCGCGATTGCGCTTGGCAGCTCGCTCGATCCCTACAAGCTCGCCTCCGGCGTGTTTCGGCGCGGTGATCTGTTCACCAAGGAAGATTCCACGTTGATTTTCTATCGGGACGGCAAGACCACCTCGGTCAGTCTGCTCAAGATCGAGGATGACCTCAGCCTGCGCACCAACGGCAAATCCGATGGCGCCATCAACATGAATGAAGCCGGGCCGCGCGTGAGCGATGAAATGACGATGGTCCTGACCGCCGCGATCCCGTTTGCGCATCGCCCTACCGCAACCGATGTCGCCATCATCGGCATCGGCACCGGACTTACCACCCACGCGATGGTTGCGATCGAGACCGTACAACACGTCGAGACGATCGAAATCGAACCCTTCATGGCCGCAGCCGCACGCCAGTTCGCGCCACGCAATGCAAACAGCTTTGCCGACCCGAAGAGCCATATCGTGTTCGACGATGCGAAGACGCATTTCTCGACCGCCAATCGCAAGTACGACATCATCATTTCGGAGCCGTCGAATCCCTGGGTGAGCGGCGTGGCAAGCCTCTTTACGCGCGAGTTCTATCGCCATGCCAAGCGCTACCTGAAGCCAGACGGCGTGCTCACCCAGTGGTTCCAGATGTATGAGATCACCCCGCAACTGGTGGCCTCGGTGCTTGGTGCGATCGGCGAAGAATTTGAGGACTACGCGATTTACGCGGCCAACGACGGCGATCTCCTCATCGTGGCCGGAGCGGCCGACGCGTTTGCCAAACCGCTCCACGATGTATTCGAATCGCCAGGGCTCGCGGCAGAACTACGGCGTGTGCATGTGCGAACGATTGGCGATATCGAGATGCGCAGCATCGGTGGCAAGAAAATCATGGCGCCGTTTTTTGCGACCTATGGCGTCCCGGCTAATTCCGATTTTCATCCCTATCTGGATCTGCATGCCGCACGACATCGGTTCATGCAATCCAGTGCGCGCGAACTTACGCAGTTCGGTCAGGACGGCGTACCGGTGATTGCGATCCTGGAGGGAACACGACCAGCCCGCCGCGCAGTTTCCTTGGATGGCGACGATTACCTCAAGGCGATCGAACTCGCCAGACGCGGCGCGCATGCCCACGAGTTCCTCACCGGCAATGGCTATCCGGAGCCGCGCGGCATCCCGGCCCAACTGCAAAAGGATCTCGAACTCTTACGGCTACGCGGACTTGATTGCCTGGACAGCGAACGCTCAGA
>CAMDRJ010000237.1 GCA_945906755.1 Klebsiella pneumoniae
GATGAAAGGCTTCCTCGGCCGATAGAGCAACGCAATTGACCTCGCATCCTTCAATGCGTACGCGACCGTCAAAGAGCGCTTGGACGCGGTCGTAGCGTTCGCATGCGAGGCTGATTTGGAGCGCCATGCAAGGGTCCTAGGTAAAGGTCTAACCGATCGGCCCGCCGCGTCGAATGGTAAGCAAGGCGCGCACTAGTGACAGGCGCAGCCGCCGCCACAGCCGATGCCGGCGATGCCTTTCGCGCGGCCAAGATAGGCGCCGGCGCTCGATGATGAAGAGGTGCCAACGCCAAACGACGACAGCCGCCGTGTGACGGTATCGGCCGCGCATTTCGGGCAGATCGGTGTCACCGATGCCCGCACGAAGGCTTCGAAATCGTGCTCGCACTTGTCGCAGCGAAAATCAAACATGGGCATGGCGGATAACCTCGTGTGCAAATCTGGCGTGCCACCTTCGTGCACGCGCCCCGGATCATATGCCGAGTCATGCGCGCATGCTGCGATCGCATCGGCCCGGCAAGGCGAACTATATATCGCGATCCGCGTTCCTTGATAGAGTGCGTGAGCGTAACAGATCATGGTATGCGGTTCACACCATAGCCGGTGCTGGCGACTTTGAAAGTATTGCGGTGGGGCGGCGATGCGCTGCCGCTCCGCGCAATTGCTGGTAACGTAACGTTTGCACGCGGGCGATCGATCGAGCCCGCCGAGCGCATAACTCCAACTCATTGAATTGACGTAACCCGCTTCCGATGCTTTTATTTGACGCCCTGCTTGGCGGGCTCGTTCTGGGTGGCCTCTACGCGTTGATCGCGACCGGGCTCAATCTCCAATACGGTGTTGCCCGGATCATGAATCTTTCCTATGGAGAATTCGTGATCCTGGGTTCCTTTGTCGCCTATGGATTTTCGGCGCAACTGGAGATGTCGCCGCTTTGGTCGTTCCTCGTGATCGTGCCGATCGGCTTTGCGGTGAGCTGGCTGATCTATCGAGTGCTCATGCAGCCCTTGGTGCGGCGCGCCCCCAATCTCGATGCACTCGAAGCCGACAGCATTCTTGCGACCTTTGGCCTGCTCTTCGTCATGCAAGGAACATTCTTCGCGGTAATGGGCGGCAATATTTTCGGCTACTCGTATCTCGCGTTTCCGATCGAGATCTTCGGCAGCAAGATCGCGGCCAATCGCTCGCTCGCCTTCGTCGTCGCAACGGTGATGGCGTTGGTGTTGTGGGCGTTGCTTCGCTACACACGTACTGGAACGGCGATTCGGGCACTCGCGGTCGATCCGGTTTCCGCGGGACTGGTCGCGATCAATGTACCGAGCTATGCCGCGCTCGCGTTTGCGACGGGCGGTGCATTGGTCGCGGCCGCAGGGGTGCTGGTCAGCATGTTCTTGAGTTTTACCGCGGCAGGCGGTGTGATCTTCACAATGAAGGCGCTCATCGTGGTCATCATGGGCGGTGTTGGCAATGTCATGGGCGGATTCGTCGCGGCGATCCTGCTTGGGCTTGCCGAAAGCCTGGGCGGCTTCCTGATCGATCCTGGTCTGACGCTTGCCATCAACTTTCTCATCTTCATCATCGTGCTGCTGTGGCGCCCGAAAGGACTGTTCGGTGCGCGCTGAGTTGGAAAGCATCCTGAAGGAGTTGCGCAGCAAACCCTTGCTTCTTATCGGGCTGGGGATCGTGCTGGCGCTGGCGATCGCCATGCCTTTTTCGGTCAAC
Organism: Klebsiella pneumoniae; assembly: GCA_945906755.1. GTDB lineage: Bacteria > Pseudomonadota > Gammaproteobacteria > Burkholderiales > SG8-39 > SHXR01. Next base: position 1,723 of record CAMDRJ010000237.1, read on the forward strand.
AACTATATCCTGTCGTTCTTCAACAACATGCTCGGCTTCGTGGTCATGGCCACCGCCTGGATGTTGTTTTCCGGGACGACCAAATATATTTCGCTTGCCACCGCGGCGTTCTTCGGACTCGGCGCTTATCTCGTTGCAGGATTGGGTGAGCACCTGCCGTATCCGGTGCTGATGGTCGTGGTTGCTTTAAGCGGCTTTTTGGTTGCGCTGGTCGTTGGGTTGTCGACCTTGCGCTTGTCGGGGGTGTACTTCACGATCTTTACGTTCGGCTTGACCGAACTCGTCAGGCAGATCGTCACCTGGTACCAGGTGAAAGTCCTGGGTTCGGTAGGCAGTTACATTGACATCGAATCGAGCGCGGCCGACATCTATTGGCGCATGTTGGTCCTCGCGATCGTGCTCTACCTGGTCGGGTTCCTGTTGCTGCGCAGTCGCATCGGTCTTGCTCTGAACGCCATCGGCGCCGATGAAACGGTCGCCAAGCATTCCGGTATTAACGTCATGGGCGTGAAGCTTGGGGTGTTCGCGCTGACTTCCGTTTTCATGACTTTGACCGGCGCGATCATGGCGCCGCGCTGGACGTATATCGATCCACCGATCGCATTCAACGTCATCGCATCATTCGAAGTGCTGATCATGGCATTGCTAGGTGGCGTCGGGCGTCTGTGGGGGCCGATCGTCGGTGTGGTGCCGATGCTGCTGGTGTCGGAGTATCTGTCCACGCGCTTCCCTAACTATTTCACGATTCTGCTCGGGCTCGCGTTCATGGCGATCGTGTACTACATCCCAGGCGGCATCGTCGGTGTCATTGAAGAATATTGGCGTAAGCACCGTAGGCCGGCGTCGAAGAAATGAGTGCACCGATTCTCAACGTCGTGGAGTTGTCGAAGACCTTTGGTGGTTTGAAGGCGGTCGACGCATTGACTTTCGCGGTCGAGCAAGGTGAGACGCTTGGATTAATCGGCCCCAATGGATCGGGCAAGACCACCGTGTTGAACCTCTTGACGGCGGCATTTCCAAGTGACAGTGGTCGCGTCACATTCGGCGGCAAAGAAATCGCAGGCATCCCGGCCTATCGCGTATGCCGTGCAGGGATTGCTCGTACGTTTCAGTTGGTGCGCCCACTCAAAGGCATGTCGGTGGCCGATAACGTTCTCGTCGGGCGGATCTACGGTGCCGGCGCCGAACCCATCGGTCCGGCGAGAAAAAAAGTACGCGAGCTGCTCGATCTGGTGGGTCTTGGTGGGCGAGCAGAGATGCCAGTCGATGCGCTCACCTACATCGATCAAAAGCGCGTTGAGCTCGCCCGTGCGTTGGCGGCTGATCCGAAGTTGCTGCTGTTGGATGAATGGCTCGCCGGACTGAACCCCACCGAACTGGAAGCCGGCATCATGTTGGTTCGTTCGTTGAAGGGCAGGGGGCTTGCCATCATATTGGTCGAGCATGTCATGCATGCGGTCCGCAGCCTGTGCGACCGGTGCGTGGTGCTCACGGCAGGGCGATGCATTGCCGAAGGCTCTCCCGAGTCGGTGCTCGCAAATACAGAAGTGAAGCGCGCTTATTTGGGAGACGACAGTGCTTGAAATCGAGTCACTGTCGGTGCTGTTCGGTCGTCATGAAGCGCTGCGCGACGTGAAGCTTCGCGTCGCGACCGGTGAGACGGTTGTGATTCTCGGTGCCAATGGCGCCGGCAAGACGACGCTCCTCAAATCGATCGGCGGTTTGGTTCGTCCTTTGCCGCAGTTCAAATTACGCCTGGATGGCAAAGCGCTGGAAGATCAACCGGCCCATGCGCTGGTGGAAGCAGGAATCGCGTTGGTCCCGGAAGGCCGTGGTATCTTCGGTGAACTCACGGTACGGGAGAACCTCGATCTCGGTGCGTTCGCCAAGCGTGCGCGCGCGAATGAGGCGAAGAATCGCGAACGGGTCTTAGGCCTTTTCCCGCGGCTCGCCGAGCGCTTTGAGCAGCGTGTGCGCACGATGTCAGGCGGTGAGCAGCAGATGGTGGCGATCGGGCGGGCGTTGATGTCCGATCCACGCGTCCTACTGCTCGATGAACCGTCGCTTGGTTTGAGTCCGCTTCTTACGAAGGAATTATTTCAAGCGCTCGCTCGCATCCGATCAGCCGATATTGCGGTGCTATTGGTCGAGCAGAACGCGATCCAAGGGCTTGGCATCGCCGATCGCGGTTATGTGCTGGCCACCGGGCGAATCGTCGCCGAGGGACCGGCCGCCGAGCTGCGTGACGACCCAGCGATCGCCAGGGCCTATCTTGGCGAAGTGAAGAGCACCTCCGCTCAACGTGCCAGAAATGCCAAAGACGGCAACTACGCGGTTGTTTCCTACGCGCAAGCCGATGTCATCGCGCGGGCGCGTCAAGTTGCGCATGTGCTGCGCGAGCGCGCGGAAGAAACCAGCAAACTGCGACGCGTTCCCGAGAACACCATCCAGGATCTTTGGGATGCCGACCTCTGGTATCTCTTAAAGCCACGCAGATTCGGCGGTCCGGAATTGCGGCCAAGCATGATGTACCACGTCGCAAGTGAACTTGGTAGAGGTGATGGATCGGCGGCGTGGGTGTACTCGATCATGAGTATTCATGATCTGTTCATGGCGTACTTTCCGCTGCAGGCACAGGAAGAGTATTGGGCCACGCCAACCCTGTCGGCATCGAGTTTCGCGCCAGGTGGCAAAGGGACGCCTGTAAGTGGCGGATTTCGCCTCTCTGGCAAGTGGAGCTTTTGCAGCGGCATTGATAATGCGAAATGGGTGTTGCTAGGGGCTGTGGTGGGCATGGCGAGTATCGATCCGCCCATTCCAGACATTCGCTTCATGATGCTGCCGATAGCGGACGTGCAGATCATCGATGATTGGCATGTGATCGGGTTTCGTGGCAGCGGCTCGAAGAGCGTGGTCGTCAACGATGTCTTTGTGCCCGAGCATCGCATGATCAGCTTGGCTGAAATCAGTAATGGCACATCGCCTGGCAGTTTCATTCATCCATCACCGCTCTACCGCGTACCGGCCTGGGCAGTGTTTCCATTCACTATTTCATCAGCGGCGGCAGGCATTGCGCGCGGGGCGTTCGATGTGTTCGTGGATGAGATGAAGGTGCGCGAAACCGCGTATGACCATGCACCGATGGCTAAGAAGCCCGGTGTGCATATGCGATTGGCGGAGGCCGGTGCGTTGATCGATGCTTCGTCGCTGCTCTACAACCGATCGCTGAGTGAGACGATGGCCCGCATCTATTCGGGTGAACCGTTATCGATTGAGTTTCGCGTGCGCAATCGGCGCGATCAGGGCTTTTCGATTCAGATGGCACTGCAAGCGGCGGAGCGGCTCTTCAATGCGCAGGGCGGTAAGGGACTCCATGACGCCAATCCGGTGCAGCGTGCGTTCCGTGATCTGGAAGCGATGCAGGCGCATATCGTTGGCGGCTGGGATATGCCGGCACTTAACTATGGCGCGGTCACCTTGGGTGGCCCGCCGTCGGATCTATTCTTTTAAGCGTCGATCTGGCTTAGATTGCGGTGAGTTTCCGCGAAGTGCCGAGACTCACGACTTTCGAGTTGGTCGCTTGTACCGCAGGTGCGAAATGGCTGTCGATCCATTTGATGATCGGGAGAAACTCCTGACGCTCAGGCATGCTTTGCGCCGCGTCCAATTCGAAAACCCCAATTCCCTGCTCAACCGCTGCCAGATACGTATCGGAATCCAGGACCCGGGATAGCATCGGGAGACCACGTGAATTCAAGAATCGTTCGAACGGTTCGTAGGTGGGCAATGCGCTGCGCACGCGATTGGCGATGACTGCGACGTCCACTTTGCGCGCGCGTACTTTCCCGAATATCAGCAGGTCTTTGATAAATTTCGCGGTTGCATGGATGTCGATCGGCGAGGGCGTGACCGGTACGAGGATCAATTCGGTCTTGGCGACGATATCTTGGAGCATGATGCCGTTGATGCCCCCTGGCGCATCCATGATCAGAAGGTCGGTGGTGTCCGGCACCCACATATGCAGGCTGCGAAGCTGTTGGCCGGCCTGTCTCACTGCGTTGGCGCCGTGGATCTGCGGAAGATCGGGTGCGCGTTGTTTCAGCCATTCGAGGCTCGAACCCTGTGGGTCGTAATCCATGATCGCGACCTTCAGGCCGGTCGAGGCATAGTAACTGGCGATATTAGTCGTCACGGTCGTCTTACCGCAGCCGCCTTTTGAATTGATGACTAATAGGGTTCGCACTGGTCACCGCTCGCCAAAATGAAACTTCGATCGATCAAGGCGAGGGTTCGCCCGATACCTGCCATTTCATTATGTCGGCGCGATTTCTTACACAAGTAGGATGCATCCAGAGTTTGTTGCGGATGAAGCGTGATGGTTTGCCCAGATGCTGGATCTGAACGGTCTGCTGTGACCGTTCGGCGGCAATTCATCTAACTGAGGATGATGGGTGGCACTACTGTATCAGCCTTGTGCTTCGGTTTACTCTGGCATCGGATACTCATCTGCATTGCGAACCCAGCCTGGTTTCTCCGAGAAATCGATGCGTGGCGGGCTGAAAATATCGAAGAACCAATTCGGTCCGCCACCGGTGTAACGGGTGGTGTGAATCAGATTGGCAGGAATGATCAATAGCGCGGGGCTCTTGAATTCCACATGCTCGTCGGGGCGCCAGGTCGACATGTCAGGCGTCCATGGTGTGCGCAGATGGTGAAAGACTGTTCCAGAGAGTGACAGCGAGCCTTGTTCGAAGTCGGCGTGAGAATGCGGACTGAGACTTCGTGTATCGCGCGGCACCGTAATCGGTTCGAACGCATTGATCATGAGATTGGTGCTGCGGAACAGCCGTCCAAACGTTTTTGGCTCGCGATAGTTCTCAAGCGGGTAGTGCCGCAGCTTGAATCCACCAATTGGGGCGGGCCACGGAATGAGCGGAGCAATCTCCGGGGCGCCGTCTTTATATTTCCTGATTAGCAATGAAACTCCGCCGGCTCACGTGGCGAGCTAGCGGGTAGTTGAAGATGGGGGCCTTCCCGACGAGGAGGTACCCCATGCCGATGAATCGTATCCAGTTTCAAC
>CAMDRJ010000238.1 GCA_945906755.1 Klebsiella pneumoniae
CACGCCCTATGTGAAGAAACTCGACGGCTATCCGGAAGTGTTGCCGGTCGTCAATTGGGGCAAAGCGAAAACCGTCACCGAGGCATGGCATTCCGACGCGACTTTCCAGCCCGAGCCGCCGGGCGTCGCGATTCTCACCGCGCAGGTGCTCCCGAAAGCGGGCGGCGACACAATGTTTGCCAATGGCTATGTTGCCTATGACGCGCTGTCACCCGCGATGAAAAAGCTCGTTGGCGGTTTGCACTGCGTGCATGTCGACACGGTACTCGCGAAATTCGCTGGTATCACCGACGCGAATACCAAGCCGCAGAGTCACCCGGTAGTGCGTACCCATCCGATTACCGGCAGGAAGAGCCTGTTCGTCAATACGCTCTTCAGCCAGCACTTTGAAGGCATGACGGTCGAGGAAAGCCGCGGTCTACTCACCTACCTCTGCGAACACGTCTCGCGTTACGAGTTCACCTATCGGCATCGTTGGCTGCCAGGCGATGTGGTGATGTGGGACAACCGGTGTGCCGTGCACTATGCCGTCCACGATTACGGCGAGGAAGAGCGCGTGTTGCATCGAACCACCGTGGTCGGCGGCAAACCGGTGTGAAGGTTACGCGCATCTATACCGGCCCGGATGACGAGGCTTATCTCGAAGACCTGGAAGTCGACTTTGATGCACCGGGCCCAGGCGGCCACTCCGCATCGTTTCCGGTCGAACGCCTATTCTTTCGCCGGTTTCCCGAGCATCATGAAGTCGACTATCACGTCGGTCCGCGTAGGCAATGGGTCATGGTCGTAAGCGGTGTGATGGAGATTGAATGCAAGAGCGGTATACGGCGGTTTCTCCCTGGCGAAGTGCTGTTTGTCGATGATCTGACCGGGCGCGGCCATATCACCCGCAATGTCGGCGGTGCATGGTTATTGGCTTATATGCCAACGCCACCTGGGTTTGATTATTCAGCGCTGCTTCGTCATCGCGTGCGCACCGTCGCCGGAGGACCCGCATGAAGGCAGCGCTGCCGGCCGTCGACGCAGCGGGCATTCACTGGGAAGTTCGCGATGTGCCAACGCCGAAGCTTGGGCCACGCCAACTCCTCATTCGCGTTCGGGCTGCCTCGATCAATCGGGGCGAAGCACATCTGCTGCGCACTAAGTTAGAGGAACGCGGCGCACCTCTGCCTGCCACCTCGATCGGTGGCATCGATGCCGCCGGTGCAATCGAGGCAATTGGTGAAGGCGTGCAGCGATTCAAGCCCGGCGATCGCGTGGCCGGACGTTGCGCCGGCGGATTCGCGGAGTTCGCAGTGATGAATGAATTCGAAGCGATCGCGATTCCATCCGCACTTGACGATACGTCGGCCGCGTGCCTGCCGGTGTCGTTCGTGGTCGCGCACGATGCCTTGGTTGTGCAGGGCAAGCTTGCCGCCGGCGATTGGGTGCTCGTAACCGGCGTCTCATCAGCGGTGGGTGTCGCCGCGCTTGGCATCGCCAAGTACCTCGGTGCGAAAGTGATTGGCACCTCGGGTTCGACAGAAAAACTCGCGAAGCTAGCGGGGCTGGGTCTTGATGTGCCGATTCGCACGCGCGCGGCGGATTTCGCAGCGGTCGTCAAGACGGCAACCGACGACCGTGGCGCCGACATCGCGATCGATGCGGTGGGCGCGGCCTATTTCAATGAGATCCTGCAATCGCTGGCCGTGGACGGTCGGTTCGCAACAATCGGACAACTGACCGGGTCACCCAAGGTCACCCTGGATATGGATTTCTTCGCGATGCGTCGTTACCACCTGTTCGGCGTCAGCAATCGATTGCGTACTCCTGATGCGCGGGCACGTTCTGCCCAGCAATTTAGCAACGACCTAATGGATGCGATCGTCACCAAACAAATACGAGTGCAAGTAGACCGGACCTTTCCCCTGGACGAGGCCGACGCGGCCCATCGTTACGCCTATGCCGACCAACAGGTCGGCAAGGTCGTCATTACGGTTTAACAAGGAGACGCTGCAATGAAGTTTTTGGTTGGCATGCTGCTGGCCGCTACCGCATGCGGGGCGAGCGCGCAGGAATATCCAGTCAAGTCGATTCGTCTCATCGTACCGTTCGCTGCCGGCGGCCTGCTCGACAACGGCGTGCGCGTCATCGCCGAGCGCGCCTCGCAGCGGCTGGGCCAACAACTGGTCATCGAGAACCGCCCAGGTGCAACCGGCTTCATCGGCACCGAGTATGTCGCCAAAAGCGCGCCTGATGGCTACACGATCGTCGGCGGGTTCGACGGCACGCTCACCATCAGCCCACATATCGCACCAAAGATTCCATTCGATACACTGCGGGACTTTCAGCCGATCACCAAGCTTGCGGATGCCACACTCATTCTGGTGGCGCATCCGAGCGTCAAAGCCAATACGCTCGGGGAATTGATCGCACAAAAGGATAAGGTCGGCAGCCTGTCGTACGGCACTTCCGGAACCGGCAGTCCCAATCATGTGGCCGGGGAAATGCTCAAGCAGATTACTGGGCTTGATCTCGTGCACATCCCGTATAAAGGCGGCGGGCAGGCCATTGGTGATGTGGTCGGTGGACAGATTCCGCTCGTCTACACCGCGATCGCCACCGCACAACAATTTGTGAAGGCCGGCAAGCTCAAGGCCCTAGGCATGTCCAGTGCGCGCCGCTCGCCGCTCTTTCCAGACGTGCCGACCTTCGTTGAGGCCGGACTAGCGGGCTTCGTCGTGGATTCCTGGATCGGACTGCTCGCACCCGCGAAAACGCCGCGCGCGATTGTCGATCGCCTGCAAAAGGAGATGCTCGCTGTGCTTGGCACACCCGAAGTCCGCGAGCGCTATGCAGCGCTTGGACTGCAGCCGGTCGGCAGTACACCCGATGAGTTCGCCGCACAGCTGAAAGCGGAGCTGGAGCGATGGGGTCCGGTCGTGAAGAAAGCGGGCATCAAAGCGGAATAGCCGCCCTAGCTACAGCCGCGCTTCCAACCAATCGATCATGAACGGTACGTTATGCGCCCAGTAATCGTGGCTGCAATGGATACGCCCGCCCGCATCATTGTCGTCGTAGATCTTGAGCGTCTTATCCGTAGCGCCGATCTCGTTGAACAGACGCTTGGCCCCCGCGACCGCCATCAGCGTGTCTTTGTCACCATGTGAGACCAGCGTTGGGCAGGTGATGTTCTTCGCGATGCCTTCCATCGCGAAGTCTTTCAGCCGGCGCCGCGCTTCCTCATGACTGACACCGCCGAGCAGCCGCTGACAGACCGGTTGCAGGTGCGCGCAGAAGTCGTACAAATCATCGAGGATGCTATAGCAGCCACTCCAGAGTACCAGTGCCTTGATGCGTTTCTCGAATGCGGCGACGCGCGGCGCGTAGTAGCCCGCCATGCTGATGCCAACCAGCCCGACGCGATTCGGATCGATTTCCGGCCGCGAAAACAGATAATCGAAACACGCCTTGCCCGGCACTTCGTAGTCGGCGCGGGTCCAGATGTTCTTCAAGTAAATCGACGAACTGCGGCCGGGCGTATCGACATGCAGCACCGCGATGCCGCGATCGAGGAACGGTTTGCTCGAGAAGTACACCTCTTCCGCATAGGCATCCGCACCGGCAAGCCACAGTACCACCGGCCATTTACCTGGCTTTGGATTGCGCGGATGGCAGAAGTAACCGTCATAGGTTTCATTGCCACAACGCACAGCGATCACCTCGATCTTCGGTTCATGCAGCTTGGCTGCCTCGCGAAAACACGCTTGCGCCTTGGCGTAGCGCTCGGCCTTGCGCGCGTTCTGCGCGAAGGTGAGAAATACATCTGACATGCGGTAATACTGATTGGCATGAAAGTAGTTCTGCATCGCGGTGGCGCGGTGTCCGGCACTTAGGGCCTGCTGCGCGCGCGCTTCGGTCGCGGTGGCGATCGCCAACCACTCGCGCTCCCAGCTTTCCTTGTTGCCAAGCTCGATCTTTGCGCAGGTACGCGCGATATCGAATACATCGCCGCCGCCTTGTTGGGATTGCGCGACCAGACGCAAGGTCTGACCACCGAACGGGTGACTCGGAACAAAGAAATCAAACATGGGAATCCTGTGGTGGGAGAAGGTCGAGCCGTCATTCTAATCGCGCCGGCCGACAGCCCCGGCGCCGCTACGCGAGCTTCTCAACCCAGGCCTCGATCGCTTGGCGAATTTCGGTCGGCTTTTCGGTGAGCGGCCAGTGCTCCGCCTCAATCGTTTCAATCGTCGGCTTTGACCACTTCGCAACCAGTTCACGCGTGCGTGCCGGATCGGCGAACGTCGCCCCACTCGAAAGCAGCAGCAAGACGGGCGCTTTCACCGCGTTGACGATCTTGATGCGCCGAAACATTTCCACCAGATCCTGGAAATAATTGGCGGCTCGGATGTGCCTCATATCCGCACAGGGCGAGCTATAGCGTTTGACGAATGCCTTGGCGCTCTCGGCATTGCGAAGCGCAATGCGTGCCTCTTCATCCAGCGCCCGCAAATTGAGCGGTTCGATGTGACGGCGGCGCAGTCCAATCGCGTTCATGGCACGCAGCAGCATCGCCATGAATCGATATACCGGTGACAGCATCGCAAGCAAAGGGTTGCGCACGGCCTCACGAAATACCGGATCAATCAACACGATTCCTTTGGTTCGCTGCGGAAACTGCCGTGCGAATTCCAAGGCCACCCGCGCTCCGAGGCTGTGACCGACGATCACCGCTTGATCGTGATGCTCGGCTTCGAGTACCGCTGCGATATCGGCGCACCATTGTTCAAGATTGATGGCGCCACGCGCTTGCGACTCACCATGGCCGCGTAGATCCAGTCGAATCAGGCTCCAACGTGCGCCAAGCGAAGTCTGTTCGACGAATTCAGCCCAGCGCGACCGGTTGCTGGCCAAGCCATGGATCAAGACCAGCGCGCGTTCAGCAGCGATCGAGCGGGAAATCGTCAGACTGTAGGTGAGCCGGGTACCGTCCGGCCGGTTAAGTGCTCGTGTCGATTCCATGAGGCGTTAGCAACATTCCGATGAGTGATGGATAAGCGCTATTGGTATGCGATTCCATACCTATGATCCATGACGAGCGCCCCACATGCTACAACCGACAAAAATTGAGTCGGGCGCCTGGCAGATTTAAAAGGCTTCATCGTTCGGTGGCAAGAATCCGTGTGGCCCGAATGCGAGAAAACTGGCGCTCGCCGGACGACCACCTGAGCAGCAATTCAGTCCGAAGGATGGTGCTAACATCATTTGGCGGTTCATCAAAGGAGAAGACTGCATGGCCCTGGCCAAAGAATCATTTGTGCAAGTCCGGGACGCACGCGTGTTCGTCCGCCGTGGTGGCGCCGGTATGCCACTGGTCTTCTTGCATGGCGCAGGCGGCGCCTCCGGTTGGACGCCCTTTCTCGCCAAGCTCGCCGATCGCTATGACGTCATTGCGCCTGACCTGCCTAGCTTCAGCCAGTCCCCACGTCCCGATTGGCTCGATGACATGTCGGACATGGCCTACTTCATGCTCGATTTTTTGGGCGCACTCGATTTGAAGGGCGTGCACCTGGTCGGTTATTCGATCGGCGGATGGATCGCCCAGGAAGCGGCTATTCGCTCCACTGCGCGCCTTGCAAGTCTCACGCTGATCAGCTCGGCCGGGATTCGCGTAGCCGGAAAGCCCGCGGCAGATCTGTTCATGATGGATCGCGCGCAACAAGTGCGCTCGTTGTTTGCCGATCCGAAACTCGCTGAACAGATACTCGCCGCGCCGCTCACCGCGGAACAGCAAGACGAAATCATCAACAACAACATCGCCGCTGCACGGCTTTGCTGGCAGCCACGTTTTTTCAATCCGAAACTGGCCACCTGGTTGCATCGCATCGATGTGCCGACGCAGATTCTATGGGGCGATTCCGATCGATTGATTCCACCAGAAAACGGACCGGCATTACAGCGGCTCATTCCGGGCGCCAAGCTGCATGTCTTCGAGAAGACCGGCCATGCGCTGCATATCGAACGCACCGAAGCGGCGGTTGCTGCGATCAATGACTTCATCGGCAATAAGCACTGAGCTTTCGTCACTATGCAACGACGCCCAGCCCCCTCTTCCCTAGCCCTTCTCCCGCCGGGGGAGAAGGGAACGTATTGCGGATGCGGATCCTGTCCGTATCTGTAGGAGACTAGTTATGCAAGTTCTCAACTTCCATTTGATGCCCTATGCGCCCCTGCCCGATGAGGCGTACGACCGGGTCAATAGCGCCTGGGTCACGGTACCCAACACCCACTACGATCCAAAGGTCGGCGCTGATCTCTACGACCGTTATCTCAACGAACTCGAACTCTGCGAAGAGGTGGGCTTCGACGGTGTTGCGGTCAATGAGCATCACCAAACGCCCTACGGCATGATGCCCTCGCCGATCGTGACGGCCGCTGCGCTGGCACGTCGCACCAAACGCGCCAAGATCGCCATTCTCGGCAGTGCATTTTGTCTTCGGGATAATCCGCTCACGCTCGCCGAAGAGCACGCGATGATCGACAACATCACGCGCGGCCGCCTCATCACCGGCTTCGTTCGCGGTATTGGCGCCGAGTACTACTCGTTCGGCGTGAATCCAACGTTCTCGCACGAGCGCCATGTCGAAGCCCATGATCTGGTGGTGCAGGCATGGACCAAGCCGGGTCCGTTCGCATTCGAAGGCAAGCACTATCATTTCGAATATGTGAATGTGTGGCCGCGGCCCTATCAGCAACCGCATCCGCCGAT
>CAMDRJ010000239.1 GCA_945906755.1 Klebsiella pneumoniae
CCGGTCACAAACAAGGAACCCAGCAACAGGACACAGACGATCACGAAATCAAGCACGATCGCGAGCACCGGTGTTTCCCATTCCCGATGCAGGTTAGCCAGGCTCTTGCCGACCCGTCCGTCGCGCGCCTTCGCGAGCACTGTTCTTGAGAATTGCAACAGCGACGCTTCCATCGCACCGATCGTGGACAGGAAAAACGTGAACACCGCGATGTAGTCGAACGGATGCGGAAAGACTTTCGCGGCGATCGCAAAGATCGCGTTATCGGCGGAATTCTTGATGTCCTCTTCGGAAATAAGTGCCGCCGCCGCGGTCGCGTAAAACGTGAAGATCGCAATCAGGGCCAACAAGACGATGAGGCCCGCATTCCCGGAGGTACGATGGCCATCGGTCGTTTCCTCCGAAATGTTGAAGATGACATCCCATCCCCAGTAGAAAAAGATCGCGATCACGATGCCGTTGGCAAAGGTCTCCAGATCGAGCGTGCGAAGTAAAAAGCCGTCGAGAGTGCGCTCGGTCAGAATGGAGGTGCCGAAGTTCCACATCAGTGCTACCGCAATAACGATGATGAGAATGATTTCCAGGGCGGTGAGGATCGATTGCAGGTGCCCGACGACCTGCATGCCGCGCACCACGACGAACGACACGAGTGCAAGGAGCGACATGGCGACAACGGTCACCAGCATCTTGTTCTCGCCGTAAGCGGGGTCCACCACCATGACGACCGCCTTGCCAGCCGGCAGGCTTGCTGACACGATGAACAAGATGGAGGCCATCATGAGGCACCAGCCGGCGAAAAAGCCGAGTGTCGGATTGATGATCTGACTCACCCAGGTATAGGCGGCGCCACCGCTCGTTTGCTCCTGGTTGAGCTTGCGATAGGCAAGCAGAATGCCAAGCACCACGAAGCCGCAATAGAAGATGAGCGCAGGTGCCAAGCCCAAAGCTGCGCCAAGGAGCGCGCCGGTCGACACCGCGATACTGTAGGAGGGGGCATTCCCCGCAATACCGATCAAAGCCGATTGGGTGAGGGTGACTTTATGTCCTGCCATCTGAATTCCTCGAGTGTGCTACCGTCATTCGTCAGCTTGTCACCCGACCGGTACGGGTGGCTAAGCGCCATTATCCAACAGGACCCCGCTCTCGTATGAACACGACCCTTCCGTTTGCTATCGGTGAATCCACCACGCGTGTCGAAGACCAGCGCTTTCTCACTGGCCGCGGCCGCTATATTGGCGATGTCAATCTGCCCAATCAAGTCTACGTTCATTTTGTGCGCTCGCCGCATGCCCATGCAGCGATCCGGGGGGTTGATCAGCGCGCTGCTCTCGCCAAACCCGGTGTGCTGGCGGTCTTCACTATCGAGGATCTCGGCGCCGAGCTTGGTACGACATCCGTAACGTTCAAACGATCACGACCGGATGGCTCGCCGATGTTTTGGCGCGCGCATCCAGGGTTGGCGCGTGGGATCGTGCGACATGTCGGTGAACCCGTGGCAATGGTGATCGCCGAAACCATCGCGCAGGCCAAGGATGCGGCCGATACACTCGATATCGATTACGAGTCTTTGCCGTCGGTGACCGATACCCAAGGGGCATTGGATCCCAAATCGCCGCGCGTGTGGGCTGAGTGCCCGGATAATGTTTCGCATATTTTCGGCATTGGTGATGCCGCCGCCACGAACGCCGCGTTCGCCAAAGCAAAGCATGTGGTGAAGCGCCGCTATGTCGTGACGCGCGTGCATTCGCAATACATGGAACCGCGCGCGGCGATCGGTGCTTATGATTCCCTCGATGAGCGCTTCACGCTGCATGCGGATCTGCAGACCTTGTATCGGGCGCGCGAACTGCTCGCCAAGGACGTCTTCAAGATCCCTGAGAACCGCGTCCGCGTGATCGCCTACGATGTGGGCGGCGCATTCGGTGGCAAAGGACCGCAGGCGGTGGAACATCGGCTGTTGCTGTGGGCAGCGAAGCGACTCGGACGGCCGGTTAAATGGCAGGGCGATCGCAGCGAAACGCTGCTTTCCGATGAGCATGCGCGCGACAACATCCATGAAGTCGAACTCGCGCTCGATGCCGACGGAAAATTTCTTGGCCTGCGCTCGCATTGGATTGCGAACGTCGGCGCCTATGTGAATTCGGATCGGAATTTTCAGGCGACGTTCCAGAACACACCTGGCATGGTGGGTGTCTATGATTTTCCGGCCGCGCATGTGCGCTTCACTTGCGTCATGAGCAATACCGGATCGCTCGCCCCGTATCGCGGCGCGGGCCGTCCGGAAGCGACCTACGCGACCGAGCGATTGATCGATGACGCTGCACGCGAGCTTGGGTTCGATCCGGTGGCACTGCGTCGCAAGAATCTCATTCGACCGGAGCAAATGCCACGCAAGACGCCGCTTGGTTATCTCTACGACTGCGGCGAGTTCGAGAAATGCATGGACATGGCGCTTGATCTGGCCGATTGGAAGGGCTTTGCTGAGCGTCGCAAGGGATCGAGTGCGAAGGGCCTCTTGCGCGGCATCGGTATCGCCAATCCGATCGAGCGGGCGGCCGCACCCGGCTTTGAATACGCTGAGCTGCGCTTTGAATCGAATGGCAAAGCGACGGTGTTGATGGGCAGCAAGAATCAAGGGCAGGGTCATGAGACGACCTTCATGCAGGTGCTCGGGTCGAAGCTGGGCCTCGCACCGCAGGATATTCACTATGTCGATGGTGATACCGATCGCGTCGCGTTTGGTGTTGGAACGTTCGGTTCACGCACCGCTGCAACCGGCGGTTCCGCGCTCGCGATTGCCGCAGGCAAAGTCGTCGAGAAGGGCAAGCTCATCGCTGCTCATCTGTTGGAGGCAGCGCTCGCCGACATTTCATTCGCGAAAGGACGGTTCGTGGTCGAGGGGACCGATCGGGGCGTGTCATTGAAGGAGGTCGCTGCCGCCGCTTTCACGCCGGGCAAACTGCCGATGAGCATCGAACCGGGTCTGTTCGAGAGCGGCATCTTCGCCCCGGAGGACAACACGTATCCCTATGGCACGCATGTGTGCGAAGTCGAGATCGATCCGGAAACCGGTGTGGTGCGCATCGTGCGATACGTGGTGTCAGACGATGTCGGCACGGTCATCAATCCGCTTCTCGTGAAGGGCCAGATTCACGGCGGTGTGGGGCAGGGTGCAGGGCAGGTGTTACTCGAACGCATCGTCTATGACAAGGAATCAGGCCAGCTTATGACGGCGACCTTCATGGATTACGCGATGCCGCGCGCCGATGATTTCTGTGAGATCGAGATCAAGAGCCTCTCGGTGCCGACGACGCGCAATCCGCTTGGCGTGAAAGGCGCGGGTGAAGCAGGCGCCGTCGGCGCGCTGCCTGCATTGATGAATGCAATCGTCGATGCACTAACGCCACTTGGCGTGAAGGAATTCGGAATGCCGGCGACGCCCGATCGCGTGTGGCGGGCGATTCGGGCAGCGAAGGGGTAGGAGAGAGGAGAGGGGGGCGTGACCGAGGCCGCGGGAGGTGCTCCAGCAGCGCCGATGGGACACGCTTTCGTGGATAATCGAACCTGCCCGGTGGAACCTCGCGAATCACCACGAGCGACGCCGGCTTCAAGCACCAATGTGGAGTTGCAGGGGAGCGTTAGCGCTATGACGGAAAATCGTCCTGTGTCGACTGCATATCGCTACATTGCTCGGCTGCCGGGCGTCCGCGGCGGCGAAGCTATTGTCGAAGGCACGCGGGTGGGTGTCCATGACGTGATTGGCCTGTTGCAAAGCGGCGAAACCGTGGACACCATCGTCGGTCGCTGCTTCCCGCATCTCACGCGGGCCCAAGTGTATGAGTGCTTGGCTTACTACGAGGACCACCGCGGGGACATCGACGTACTCGTTGCACGACAGATGGCCGACGACATGCCGTGAAGTTTCTGTTTGACCATGATGTGCCGGACGATATCGCGTTCGCGCTTGTGGCGCTGGGCCATGAAGTGCGCAAACTGCGCGAGATCGCACCGGCAACTGTCCCCGATGACGAGGTGCTTCGCCTCGCGATTGAACAAGCGAGCGTACTCATTACCTGTAACCGCGATGATTTCCTGGCGCTTGCCCGAAGCACTTTGCATGCCGGGGTCATTATTCTGATTCGGCGTAGGTCACGAGCGTTGGAGCGAGCGGCATTGATTCGATTGTTGGACAACGCGGGCGACGCTGGGATCCGTGGCAACATCAACTTTGCGTGAGTGCAGTGCCCGGCTCCATGTGCGATTGAGTCGATGAAATTCTCGACTGAGCTTGCTACTCACGCTCTTCAAGGGACGTTCAAATACTTTCTTAGGGAAACACTGATCGCGCGATTGCGCGAGATAGCTCAATCAGCGTTTCCTTGAAGAATTTCGCGTAGTTGTAGTTTTCGCCGATTGCGGCGCGAACCGTCTGCTTCGTAACGCCGCTAGTGCGATGCCTGCGCTAGGGAGTCACACACTGGGATTGCGAGGAGGCGACCGAAAGCAGATGGCGCCACGCGGTGTATGATTCCTGCGTTCCCCGCTGAGCGACTAAAAAATAGGAGACCTCCCATGGCTACGATTACCGTCAACGGTGCCGAACTCGAGGTGAAGTCCTCGCCCGACACCCCGCTTCTTTACGTTTTGCATGACGAGCTCGGGATGAACGGCCCAAAGTTCGGTTGTGGTGTCGCGCAATGCGGCGCGTGCACCGTCATCATGAATGGCCGTGCGGTGCGTTCTTGCGTCACGCCGCTCAGTGCGGTGAAGAGCCCGGTGAAGACGATCGAGGGCATTGGTTCAGCGGCCAGGCCGCATCCGGTGCAAAAGGCATTCATCGACGAGCAGGCGGCAAGCTGCGGTTATTGCGCTAACGGCTGGGTGATGAGCACCGTCGCCATCCTGGAAAAAAATGCCAAGCTGACCGATGCGCAGATCCGCGATCAACTGTCCGGTCTCAAGTGCCGCTGCGGAACGCATTTGGCGATTCTGCGCGCGGTACGCAAAGCCGCCGATTCGATGGCCTAAGGGGGAACGAACCATGACAACAGAAATTACCCGCCGCGACTTTCTCAAGGCTTCCGGCTCGTTGTTGGTGACGGTCGGTGCCACCGGTGCCATCCAGACCGCATTGGTCGACGAGGCCATGGCGCAGGCTGCATCATTCGCGAGCCCATCCCCTGAAGCATTCAGCAGCTGGCTAACAATCGGCCGCGATGGCAAGATCCTCGCGTTCTCAGGCAAGGTCGATCATGGCCAGGGCTTGGGTACCGCGTTTCGCCAGATCGTCGCCGAAGAACTCGATGTGCCATTGAGTCGTGTATCGATCCTGTTTGGTGACACGGTGCTGACCGCCAATCAGGGCGGTGCGAGCGGATCGACCGGTATTCGTGCCGGTGGCAAACCGATTCGCAATATCGCAGCCGAGGCCCGTCGTGTGCTCGTGAGCGCGGCAGCCTCGCGATTCGGCGTGCCGTTCGATGCGGTCACCGCGCAGAATGGCGTCGTATTTGTCACCGCCGATCCGGCCAAGCGCATCACCTATGAAGATCTCATCGCGGTTGGCGCACTGAATGGCAGACTCACCTGGAACAAGGTGACCGGTAATGGGATGGATGTGGTCGGCGAGGCCAAACCAAAGCCCGTGCCGGAATACAAGATCGTCGGCCAGCCGGCGGTGCGCGATGACGTGCCGGCGAAGATCATGGGCACGGAAGACTATGTCGGCAACGTTCGGCTGCCTGGCATGTTGCATGGTCGGATGGTGCGTCCGACCGTGGCTGCCGCGGTGCCGGTAAAAGTCGATGAAAACTCGATCAAGGACATCAAAGGCGCGAAGGTCGTCTGGAAGAAAGACTTCCTCGGCGTGGTGGCCGAAACCGAGTGGGATGCGATCCAAGCCTCGCGCCGGCTCAAGGTCGAATGGTCGAAGCCCGTGATGAACTGGCCAGGTCATGAAGGTATTTACGATCACATCCGCAAGGCGGCGGTGGTTGCCTCGAATGGACAGAACTCATTCTCGGGCAAGAAAGAATTCAATGAAGCGACCGCGCAACAGGCCTTCAGCAAGGCCGTGAAAGTGGTCGAGGCCGAATACGAATGCGCCTTCCAATCGCATGCCCGCATGGGCCCATCGGTCGGTGTGGCCGATGTGAAGGCGGACAAGGTCACGATCTACTCCGATACGCAAAAGCCGCATTTCCATCGGCTCGGCATTTCCAAGCTGCTCGATGTTCCGGAAGACAAGGTGCATGTCATCTGGAAGGATGGCGCGGGTTCGTATGGCCGTAGCGATGCCGATGAAGCCTCGTTCGAGGCGGCGATCATGTCGCGCGAAGTGGGGCGCCCGGTGCGCGTGCAATGGATGCGCGATGAAGGTATTGCGTGGGATCCGAAATCACCGGCAGCGGTGGTGTCGATGAAGGCGGGTCTGGATGCCGCAGGGAATGTGGATGGCTGGTTGTTCCGCGCCAAGGGATTCTCGGGCTGGGATGTGAAGTGGATCGCCGATGCCCCCGAGCAGACCATCGCCGGCATGCAGCTTGGCCACAAGAAGTGGAACATGCATAACTTCGATGCGCCGCATGAGTCGTATGCGTTCAACAACAAGGTGCAGTTCTGGCAGACCATCGCACCGTTGCAGGAGCAGGCCTCGCCGCTTCGTTCCGCGCATCTGCGTGCGCCGCAGGAATTCCAAACCCGCTTCGC
>CAMDRJ010000240.1 GCA_945906755.1 Klebsiella pneumoniae
GTGAATCTGGTCAGGTCCGGAAGGAAGCAGCCACAGCTACATACTGCAAGTGCCGGGGGTCAGGCTCGCCACCTATTCAGCAGAATCCGGTGCGCTCGCGCCGGGTTCTCCAAGTCATCAGCGCAATTGCCCATCGGCCATCCACCTAAGGATGGCCGTGCTGCGCTCTATCTCACAATGCCAACGCCCATCGACAGTGCGCGTCCGATCGTGGCATCCAGATAAACAATGATGAAAGGCAGGGCGGCCAACAGCATCGTAAAGCCAACCATGATGGTGACTGGAAATCCGATCGCCAGAATGTTCAGCTGTGGCGCAACGCGCGCCAACACGCCAAGTCCGATATTGCAGACCAGCATGGCGCCCAGCACCGGAAGCGCGACATAGAGACCGATGCGAAACAACTCGGCCCCAAAGAGAATGAGCTTCTTCCAATTGGTGAGATCTACAGCATCGGGTTGGATGGGTAACACGCGAAAACTATCGGCCACTGCATCGAGCATCATCAGATGCCCGTTGGCGCAGAGCAATAACAGCGTTGCAAGCAAGCCGAGCCACGCGCCGATCGGCGTGCCTTGACTGGCTGTTTGCGGATCGAAAAAACCTGCGAAGTTAAGACCCATCTGCGTGCCGATCAATTCGCCGGCCAGCTCAATCGCTGAGATCACCAGGCGAAGCGCAAACCCCATCGCAACGCCAATAAGAATCTGCGCGGCAATTAACATCATGCCAGAGGGACTGGCTAGCGGATGGGCTGGAATCGGCAAAGTCGGGGCGATGATCGTGGTCACGATGAGCGCGAGTCCAACCTTGACACGCATTGGAACGCCGATGTGGCCAAGGACGGGAGCACTGGCGACCAGCGCGAGAATCCGAACCAGCGGGTAGAAAAACATTGCGAGCCACTGCTCGATCTGCCCGCCGGTAATATTGATCATCGGTGCGGTCGTCAGCCGATGACGTGTGGAATGCTCTCGAACAATCGG
Source organism: Klebsiella pneumoniae (assembly GCA_945906755.1). GTDB lineage: Bacteria > Pseudomonadota > Gammaproteobacteria > Burkholderiales > SG8-39 > SHXR01. Next base: position 987 of record CAMDRJ010000240.1, read on the forward strand.
CGAATATAGTCCACCAACATGCTGAGCATCCAGGGTCCGGCAATCACCAGCACGGCAACCATCGCAATCAATTTCGGAATAAATGAGAGCGTCATTTCATTGATTTGCGTGGCTGCCTGCAAGATGCTGATAACCAGGCCAACCAAAAGCGTTGCGAGCAGCATCGGTGCTGACACCATCAGCATGATTTCCAAGGCCTGCTGACCGATGGTCAATACAGTTTGCGGAGTCATGCGCCAAAGCTCGCGATGAGAGAGCCGATCAAAAGCGTCCAACCGTCAGCCAGCACGAACAGCATCAATTTGAACGGCAGCGATACGAGGACAGGTGAGAGCATCATCATGCCCATCGACATCAGCACACTGGCGACGACCATGTCGATAATGAGAAACGGAATGAACACGATAAATGCGATCTGAAAGGCGGTCTTCAGCTCGCTCGTCACGAACGCGGGAACCAGCACGCGGAGCGGCACTTCCTCCGGACTGGCAACCGGATCGGCCTTCGCCAGCCGCATGAAGAGCGCTACATCCGGCTCACGCGTTTGGCGCAGCATGAACGCCTTCATCGGCTTTCCAGCGCGTTCGAGCGCCGTATTGAAGTCGATTTTTTGCGCGGACAGGGGAACATAAGCGTCGGCGTAGACTTTCTCGAGTGTCGGCGCCATCACGAACAGCGTAAGAAAGAGTGACAGCCCGATAATGACCTGATTCGGCGGCGAGTTTTGCGTGCCAAGGGCTTGGCGAAGCAGTGAAAGAACAATGACGATGCGCGTGAAGCTCGTCATCAAGAGGATCACTGCGGGCAGAAACGAGAGTGCCGCAAAAAACAGCAGCGTCTGGACCGGAATTGAATAGGTCTGCGCACCACCCGGTCCGGATTGGCTCGTCACTTGAATGGGCGAGATTTGTGCGAGCACATCGAATGTGCAGAGGACGCCCGCCAACGCCGCTCCAACCAGCATTACCCATCGAAAATTATGGAAACGCAATGGATTCACTCGCACGCCTGCCTATCGCTCCTGGATCCTGGCAAGCAGTCGTTTGAACGGACTTGCACTCGGGTCAGGCGTTGGTGTGGATGGATCAGTCGGTAGCGCTTCCTTCGGCAAGGTATGAAGAGCCGTGATCTGGGTCGCTGTGACACCGACTACCAACCAGGTATCGCCTAGCTCGACCACTACGATCCGCTCGCGCGGACCGACGGCGACCGTCGCCACGGGCTTCAACAGCCCCGCGCGTCCGAGTCGTCCCGGCGTCATGCGTTTAAGAAATACGGTGCAAGCGGCAATCAAAGCGAGGACGATCCCAAGCCCAACGAGCGCTTGAAGGCCTGCGCCAAGGGTCGATTCGGCCGCGAGCGCGGGCAGCGGCAACAGCAAGAATGCATAGCCGAACGGCCGGCTCATACCCGAAATCCGCATCGGCTTATCGATTCAATCGACGCAGCCGTTCCGACGGCGTCACGACATCGGTGAGGCGGATGCCGAACTTTTCGTTCACGACGACGACCTCGCCTTGCGCGATCAGATAACCATTGACCAGAACATCCATCGGTTCACCGGCCATCGTATCGAGCTCAATGACGCTGCCCTGCGCTAGAGCAAGAATGGTCTTGATCGGAATCCTGGTCCGACCCAGTTCCACCATCAACGTGACCGGGATATCGAGAATCATGTCGATATCGCCCTTTTGGACGTTGGTACGCGCGCAGATGGGGTCCAATCTGCGCGAATTTGAATTGATGACCGATTCGATGCAGGGGTTGCAGAACACGCTTCAAGGCGAGTTATCGGACCTTATCGATCTCGACTATGCCGCCGCTGTCAGTCAATTTACGCGCGAGCAGCAAGGGCTTGAGGCGGCCAGAGACGCCTACGCGCGGATCGCGCAACGCAACCTGTTCGATGTCATCTGAGCCGGCTGACCGGTGCAGCCCAACTAGCTGACCAGATTGTTCTTCAGCGCGTAATGGGTGAGCTCGGCGTTTGATTCGAGCCCCATTTTTTCGAGGATGCGGGCACGATAGACGCTCACGGTCTTCGGGCTGATCGAAAGGTCACGCGCAATATCGGCCAACCGCTTTCCCGAGGAGATCAGTTTGAGCACTTGCAGTTCGCGGTCCGAGAGATCTTCGTGCGGACGGTCCGACACATCGCCCGATACGCGTTCGGCCAGGGCCTGCGCGACCTCAGCACTGATGTACTTGCGTCCCGCCGCGACCGCCTTGACGGCTTCCAGAAGGATTTCTGGGGGCGCGCTTTTTGACAGGTAGGCGGATGCGCCGGCGCGCAGGGCCTGCACCGCATACTGATCCTCCGGGTACATGGAGAGAATCACGATTTGCAGACGCGGCAGCTCGTGCTTGATGAACTTGGCGATTTCAAGCCCGTTGCGTCCAGGCATCTGGATGTCGAGCAGCATCATATCGACGGGAACTTCCTGCAGCACTTTGCGTAGCTCGCCGTAATTGGCGGCCTCACCAACCACGGCAATCTCGGCATCGCTAGCAAGAATATGAACAAGCCCCTTGCGTACGACGACATGATCATCAGCAATGAGAACGCGAATCATCGCTGTTGTGCTCCGTTGGCTGTTGGTGGCATAGGCATGCAGTACGCTCGTTCGGAATTGCCGCAGTCGGTCACGTTGCCGTATGCGAACGGCAGCGCCCGATGCTTTGTTTTCGACTTTCCAAACCGAACTCTCAAGTGATTATTCATACGCCGCCATGCAACGCATTCAACTTCAACCCGGCACCTGTCCTGCCTATGCCTAACGATCATAGACTAACCGAGATTCGGGACATAAGTAGAGCACGAAATGCGCCTTATCGCCATACGGATAGGGCCATTCGGGTTCCCCCAATCGGTTGCCGCAGGGCGATGCCCGTTTGGGCAGCCATGCTTGACAAAATGTTGACCCAATGAGGCCACATCTTATCGCTGCAAGCGACCACGGCGCGTCCGCAGAGTCGGTCGAACCGGTCTTTAGTGCCAGTTCTCAGCAGGTCGAGGCAATGCGGCAGGACGCCCAATTCGCCGCGGCAGAGCTCAGCGCGCTGCGATCGATCTTAACATCCGGTGTCACGGTGCTCCAAGAGAACCTTCGCCTGATGGCAAAGCGCCTGGAGCTCGGTAGCCAGCCCGGCGTCGCAACCGATGTCGCTTCGCGAGATACGGTTGCGACCGCCCTCGATCGATCGTTGCAAGCACTCCAATTTGACGATATGGCGGTCCAATTGATCGATCGGGTGAACGCCCGACTATTGCAATTGGGGCAAGCGCTGCGCGCCGAGCATCCTAATCCGCCAGAGGTCATTCCACTACATTCGGCCGCGGATCGCGATCGCGTCGTCAAGTTTGGGGATGATGGGGCGCTCGGTGAGATCGATCTGTTTTAGCCGCCGCGCCTCGCGCGGGCGCCGCACGTCGATTCGGGAAGTGGGTGGCCGCGCCGACAGTTCACCGGTAATGCCGCGCCTCCTATAAAATCACGCGCATGTCGTATCAAGTGCTCGCGCGAAAATGGCGTCCGCGCTCTTTTGGCGCCCTCGTTGGTCAGGATCATGTGGTGCGTGCGCTCTCGCACGCGCTCGATTCCGGCCGCTTGCATCACGCCTATCTTTTCACTGGCACGCGTGGCATCGGCAAGACCACGATCGCGCGCATTCTCGCGAAGTCGTTCAATTGCGAACAGGGGGTGTCGGCCAATCCCTGCGGCGTGTGCGGCGCATGTACTGAAATCGATAGCGGCCGATTCGTCGATTTGCTGGAAGTCGATGCCGCGACCAATACGCGTGTCGAGGAAATGCGTCAGTTGCTGGAAAACGCCGTGTATGCGCCGACCCGCGGCCGGTTCAAGGTGTATGTCATCGACGAAGTGCACATGCTCTCCAATTCGGCCTTCAACGCGATGTTGAAGACGCTCGAAGAGCCGCCTGAGCACATCAAGTTCATCCTTGCCACGACCGATCCGCAGAAGATTCCGGTCACGGTTCTGTCGCGTTGCCTGCAATTCAATCTGAAGCAGATGCCGCCCGCGTCGATCAGCGTGCATCTCACCAGCATCTGCGAGAAGGAATCCGTGGCGGCGGAAAGCGTTGCGCTGCAGATGATTGCGCAGGCGGCGCGGGGCAGCATGCGCGATGCACTCTCATTGCTCGATCAGGCGATCGCCTTCTGTGCCGGCAAGGTGGAGGCCGACGCTGTTCGTAGCATGCTTGGCACCGTCGATCGGGGATTTCTGACCAATATCCTGGAATGTCTGGCGGCCGGTGATCTGCCGGGTGCGATGAGCATCGCCAATACCATCCAGACGCGTAGTCTCTCGTTTGATGAGGCATTGGGTGCGCTCGCCACATTGCTCCACCATATTGCGCTCGTGCAGGCCATTCCAGCGGTCGAGCCACCCGATGACATGGATGCCCAGCGCGTGCGTACATTGGCGGCAAGCATGGATGCCGAAACCATTCAGTTGTACTACCAGATCGCTTTGCACGGCCGTCGTGATCTTGCATTGGCCCCGGATGAGTTCGCCGGTTTTACGATGACCTTGCTGCGAATGGCATTGTTCCGGCCGGAATCTACCGATGTCGATCCTGCACCACGGCCGGCCATAGCGACTGCACCCGTGAGGCGCCCAGTTCCCCCAGCGCTCGGACCAACGAGTGCTGCATTACAAGCCCGAGTGCCGCCCGTCGCGACGCGCACCCCGGCACCGGCACCGGCACCGCCGCCGGTGCCCGCAGCGCCGGCGACAGCACCGATCGCTACGCCGCTGCCGTTCGATGGCAATTGGCCTGATTTGGTACGCGGACTCAAAATCAGCGGCATGGCAAAGCAACTGGCCGATCGCACCGAGTTCGTCGAATTCACCGCCGGAAAGTTGATTCTGGCGGTGGCGCAGCAGGATAGAGGTCTTGCCGAGAGACCGTTTCAGGAACGACTGCGACAGGCCGTTGCCGAGCGACTCGGCCAGCCCGTCTATCTGGAGGTGCGAATCGGCACGACGACCGGTGCATCGGTCGCCGCCAATGATGAAGCCGACCGGCAGGCCCGTACCAGTGCCGCACAATCGATGATGAAAGACGATCCGTTTGTGCGCGCGCTGGTAGCAGCCTTTGATGCCCGCATCGAATCGATCAAGCCATTGACGTAGCGACCGCGCTTATCAACGATGAGCCAACCTAATTTTCCAGACGAGGTGTGCCATGATGAAAAACCAGATCGCCGGGCTCATGAAGCAAGCCCAGCAGATGCAAGAAAACGTCCGCAAGGTGCAGGAGCAACTCGCCAGTATCGAAGTCGAGGGGCAATCGGGGGCCGGCATGGTGAAGGTGATCATGACCTGCAAGCATGATGTGAAGCGGGTGGCCATTGCACCCTCGCTGCTCACCGACGATAAAGACATGCTCGAAGACCTCGTGGCCGCTGCGGTCAATGACGCGGTGCGCAAGGTGGAACATACCGTGCAGGAAAAAATGTCGGCCGCCACCGCGGGGATGCCGATTCCACCTGGCATGAAACTGTTTTGAGTGGCGCGCACCGACCCTTCGCGCGCCGGTTAGTGTTATCGCAATGAAATCATCAACGCCGCTGGACGCCTTGGTTGACGCGTTGCGTTGCCTGCCAGGTGTTGGCCCCAAATCTGCGCAACGAATGGCGCACCACCTCCTGCAGAACGATCGCGACGGCGCATCGCGT
>CAMDRJ010000241.1 GCA_945906755.1 Klebsiella pneumoniae
GGGCCACCGCCGGGTGGCCCAAAAACCGTGCGGCCGCGTTAGCGACCGCTTCTAGCCGCTTCGAGCGGCTCACAAACTAAAGCCCCCGGCTCTGCCGGGGGATATTTACTCGAACACGACTAGTCGAGCACCACCGGTCGATTCGGCAATTCATTCGGATTGTTCTGGTTGGGCGGAAAGTGTTTGGCCAGCAGCTCGTTGACCGCCGCAACGCCTTCCAACGACCCCGCCTTGAATTGGCGCACGCGGAAGGCCTCTTGCATTGAATGGCAAATTCCCATCCATGCGGCGGTTCCCACGCGTTGATGAATGCCCCGGTCGGCGACGATCTCTACCCGCCGATCGGCAAGCAGCACATAAATCAAGACGCCGGAATTGTCTTCGGTATCCCAGACGCGTAATTCACCAAAAAGATACACCGCCCGCTCGCGCGAACCGACGCCCTGGAGGAGGCCTCGCAACGGGAGTGAGGGTTCCACCACGAAGCGGACTTCGCCCGCATGGGTTGTCTCGCCTTCGGTGACCGCCGCTTCGATCGCGCTAAGCGTCGCCGGCGGGAACGCATGGCGCATGCTCCAGTAGTCGGTCACGAGGTGTCGAAGAATTCGTCGCATCGATGCTGTCCGCTTCAATCGTCCCAACTGCCGGAGGCGCCACCGCCACCGAAGCTACCGCCACCGCCCGACCAGGATCCACCACCGCCTGACCAGCCGCCGCGACCGGCTCCAGTTGACCAACCGCCGCTGCCACCGCCCGGCCGAAAATCAATGACGCGACCAAGGAGCAAGAGGGAAAAGACAAATGCCAGCGCGCCGGCGATGCCACCAAACAATGCAACACCCGACAGCAACCAGGCGCCACCGCCAATGACGGTCGCCACGATACCTGAGGCTGCAACGCGTCCCAACGCGCGTTTTAGCATGCCACCGAAACCAAACAGCGCGGCCAACGCAATGATGATCCACTGCATTGGATCACTCGTTTGATCGGCCCGGGCGTCGCCGCCTTGCCAGGGGGGCGGCAGCGCTTCACCATCGATGCGTTTCATCAGCGCGGCAGCACCCGCTCGCACGCCGCCATAAAAATCATTGACGCGGAAGTATGGGTTCATCACCTCGCGACGAATCTGATTGGCCACGATATCCGGCACGGCCCCTTCCAAACCGTAGCCCACCTCGATGCGCGTCTTGCGATCCTGCACCGCGACCACGATCAGCACACCATCGTCTGCTTTGCTACGTCCGACCTTCACCGCTTCAGCCAGGCGAATGGAATACTGCTCAATTGCTTCCGGCAGCGTGGTTGGCACGAACACGATCGCGATTTGGCTCCCTTTTCGCTGCACGAAGGCACGAAGTTCGCTGGTCAGCCGCTCGATTTGATCGGTGGTCAGTGAGCCAGTCGTATCGACCACAGGACCACTGACCTCAGGCAGCGGCTGCAGGTCTTGGGCCGTCGCGAAGCCGACCGCCAGCGCAAGGGCCATCCCAACCAGCCCTCTTAGGATCGACAGCCTGCTCATGCGCGGTGGCAACGCGCGTCCGCCCGCTGCGATGCACCGTCGCATTGGGAGCGGCTGGGGAAACGGTTCACTGTCGATGCTTCGTTATTTCGCCGGCTGCGCGGCCTTGCCGAAATCAACCTTGGGCGGGGTGGCGATCGCCTGTTCGTTCTCCACCGCGAAGTTTGGTTTGACCGCATGGCCAAATACCATCGCGGTCAGATTCGCCGGAAACTGACGAACCAAGACGTTGTATTCGTTGACCGCCTTCACATAGCGGGAGCGCGCTACCCCAATGCGATTTTCGGTGCCTTCGAGCTGCGTCATCAGATCGCGATAGGTTTGCTGCGATTTTAGGTCCGGATAATTTTCCGACACGGCGATGAGACGCGACAGCGCACTCGACAATCCGGCCTGCGCGTCTTGAAAACGCTTCAACGCCGCGGGATCGTTTAAAGTCTCAGGGGTCACTTGAATGCTGGTGGCGCGCGAGCGCGCTTCAACCACTTGCGTGAGCGTCTGCTGTTCGGCGGTGGTGGCTCCCTTCACGGTTTCCACCAGATTAGGGACAAGATCGGCGCGGCGCTGGTATTGATTGACGACTTCCGACCAGGCCGCCTTGGTGCCTTCATCCAGGCGCTGCATATCGTTGTAGCCGCAACCGCTCAAGCCAAGTGCAGCCAGCACCGCAACCATCCACTGTTTCATCTCAATCGCTCCTCGTTTAAGACGTGCCGCTTCTAAGTGTGGGCGGGGACGGAAATATCAAGCGCTACCGGTCAGGCTCGCCATGGTACGACGCGCAAATACCAGATCCTCCCAGGCCTTGGATTTGTCCTGGAGACTGCGTAGCAAGTAGGCGGGATGGTAAGTCACGATGAGCGGGACATCCTGATAGGTGTAGCGGCGTCCGCGCATGCTGGAAATTGTCGCATCCGATGCAAGTAAAGTCTGCGCCGCGAAGCGCCCCATGGCGACGATCAGCTTGGGGCGGATGAGCGCGATCTGACGAATCAAATGCGGGCTGCATTGCGCGACTTCACCTGGCTCCGGATTGCGATTGCCAGGCGGACGGCACTTGAGGACATTGGCGATATAGACGTTTTTTTCGCGCGTGAGATCGATGGCAGCCAGCATGTTGTCGAGCAATCGCCCGGCCTGCCCAACAAAGGGTTCCCCGCGCGCATCTTCTTCCGCGCCGGGTGCTTCGCCAACCAACATCCATTGCGCCTGTTCATCGCCGACGCCAAACACGGTGTTGCTGCGCGTCTTGCAGAGCCCGCAGGCCTCACAGGTGGCAACTGCCGTCTTGAGCGCCGGCCAATCCATATTGAGAATCGCGGTCGAGCGCCCTTCCCCAACGATGGGTATCGTCGCCGCAATTGGCTCGTCGACGCGCGTTTGGTCTGGCGCGGCATCGGTCGCGGCAACGCTCGGCGGTGTCCGCAGCTGCCAGCGTGGCCCAAGGCCCATCTCGTCGAGAATCACTTCGCGACGCCGATTCATAGCCGTCGCTCCAAGACGATCGCGTCTTCGCGCCCGTTCAGAGCCGGATAGTAACCGCGCCGAATGCCCACTTCGGAGAACCCGGCCCGCGCATAGAGCCCGCGCGCCGCGACGTTCGACGGGCGTACCTCCAACAGGATTCGACCCGCGGATTTAGCGCGCGCGATCGTCGCCAGTCGATGCAGTAGCGACTGTCCATATCCCTGGCGCTGATAGGACCGGGCAATGCTCAAATTGAGGATGTGTGCTTCGTCGAGCGCGATCATCATGATCGCGTAGCCAAGTAGCACGTCCGCATGGCGGTATTCCAGGCATTCATAGCCCGCGGCGATCGAGTCGCGAAGATTGCCTTCGGACCAGGGATACTCATAGATGTCGGTCTCAATCTGGTGGATGGCACCAAGATTGTCGAGGCGCATCGGCGCGAGTTCAACATCGGTGATCGGGACGGCACTCATTTCGGGCTTACCTTGGCCGCACGTTCAGCCACCGTCAGCGCCACTTTATCGCGCACATAAATCGGTAGCGCATGTTCTGGCGCGGTGGCACGACCGGCCGCGAATTCGATCAGCGCAATCGCAAGCACGCCTGCTGCGTCCGGTGGCGCGGTGGATGATACGGCGTCCAGCTGCTCGCCAAAATGCCTGCGAAGCGCCTCGCCGTACACCACAAATGCGCTGCCGCACCCCACCCAACCCGATCCTGCTGGCATGGGAAGCGCCTCGGGTTTGCCGAGGCAGCTTGCCATCTGCGCTCGCCAAGCGTTGCCATCCCGCTCCCAAGCCGCATAGTAGACCTCGCCAAGACGAGCATCGATCGCTGTCACGACGCGAGAACGACCTCCCGGTTCGCCCTCTGCAAGCACTTGCAATGAATTGACGGCAACCACTGGTAAGTCACAAGCGAGCGCGAGCCCCTGCGCGACCCCGCATCCTAAGCGCACGCCGGTGAAGGCGCCCGGTCCAGCACCGAATGCGATGGCATCGAGCCTTGCGGGCGTCAGCCCGGCCTCATCGAGCAATGCTTGAATGACGACCAGAATATGCTCGCTATGGCGCACGCCCTCATGGATCGCGCGATGTCGATGCGTGCCGCCAGCCGCAAGCGCGACCGACAGCCGCTCGGACGATGTTTCGATAGCAAGGACAGACTTGGCGGCAAGCATTTCAAGCGGCATTGTAGACGAGTGGGTACGCTCGACCCTTTTCAGCGTCCGATTCCATGCCGGCATCTTGACGGCGGGAAAGGCACCGCCAACAATCGATGCTCAACCCGAGCAAGCAATCCGGATTTGTGGGAGCGTCCGATCCATCGCGTCGCGTCTTACCATCCAGAATCCAATTCACTCCACTGTCCGAAGGAGCTTTACATGGCGGCAGCCCAAGGCAAAGTCATTATCACCTGCGCAGTCACAGGCGCGATCCACACCCCAACGATGTCCCCTTACCTCCCGATCTCTCCGGAGGAAATTGCCGAGGCATCGATTGGCGCGGCCAACGCGGGCGCAGCGATCATTCATCTGCATGCCCGCAACCGCAAGGATGGCAGTCCAACCCAGGACCCGGAAATCTTCCGCGAGTTTCTCGTGCCGATCAAAGAGAAAACGAATGCGATCATCAACTTGACGACCGGTGGCGCACCCACGATGTCGATCGAAGAGCGCCTGCAGCCCGCATTGCGCCTGAAACCGGAAGTGGCGTCGCTCAACATGGGCTCCATGAATTTCGGTCTGTACGAAATGATCGGCCGGTTCAAGGAATTCAAATACGACTGGGAAAAGCCCTATCTCGCCGGCAGCGATGAGCGGATTTTCAAGAACACGTTTCGCGATATCGCCCATATCCTCCAGTCGTGCAGCGGCAACGACACGCGCTTTGAAATCGAGTGCTACGACATCGGGCATCTCTACACTGCGGCGCACTTTCTCGATCGTGGCCTGGTCAAACCACCCCTTTTCATTCAATCGGTGTTCGGCATTCGCGGCGGCATCGGCCCGCATCCGGAAGATGTGCTGCATATGAAGCGCACCGCCGACCGCTTGTTCGGCGACGCCTATCTATGGTCGGTGCTGGGCGCCGGTCGCAATCAGATGTATATCGCCGCGCAATCGGCCGTGATGGGCGGCAATGTGCGCGTCGGCATGGAAGACAGTCTGTGGCTGGGGCGCGGACAGCTCGCGAAATCCAATGCCGAACAGGTGAGCAAGATCCGCCGCATTCTGGAAGAACTCGGCTTGAGCATTGCCACGCCGGACGATGCTCGGCAAATGTTGAAATTAAAAGGTAGTCGCGCGGTGAATTTCTAAGACGCAGCGTGGTTCGTTGACCGGTGAATCTGGCCAATCATGTTGCAAGGATCGCCAAGCGCTCGCCCGAGCAAGTGGCGATCCGTTTCGAGGGCGTATCGGTTTCATACCGCACCCTTGATCGATGCGCGAACCGGCTCGCGGCCAACCTGGCCCAGCGCGGTATCGGCAAGGGCGATCGGGTGGCCCTGTATCTGCCCAACATCCCAGCCTTCGCACTTGCCTATCTCGCGGTGCTGCGGATAGGCGCGATCGCGGTATCGATCAATGCCATCTTCAAAGCAGATGAGGTCCGTTACATCCTCAATGATGCGGGCGCGCTAGCGGTTTTCACCACCGCCGAGCTACTACCGAACCTGCCGTTCGATCAGTGTCCCGCAGTCCGCCACACTATCATTGTGGAAGGGCATGCCGAGAAGCAACAATCACTTGAAGCCTGGTTAGCTGGCGCCGCCACGCGGTTTCGTGCCTGCGTGATGCAACCCGATGACGTGGCCGCGATTCTTTATTCATCGGGAACCACTGGAGTCCCGAAGGGCGTGATGCTGACGCACGGCAATATCGAGTCGAATACGCTCACTGCCGCGAAGTACTCGAACATGCAGCCGAGCGATCGACTGGCGGTGTTTCTGCCGCTATTCCATGTATTCGCGCAGAACTACATCATGAACGGCGCGTTTCAACGTGGCAGCACATTGGTGCTGTTTCGCCGCTTCATCCCCGATCCTGTGCTGGCCGGTATCGCGAGCGAGCGCGTATCCATGTTTTTCGCGGTGCCCACTATTTTCATCGCATTGATGAATTTGCCTGATATCGAAGCAAAGCTTGCCAGCGTGCGCTACTGGTTTTCAGCCGCCGCCACGATGCCGCAAGAAATATCGCGTCGCTGGCATGAACGGTTTGGCCGCCCAATCTTCGAGGGCTATGGCCTCACTGAGTGCGCACCGTTCGCTGCCTACAATCATCTCAAGCAGCATCGCTTCGGTTCGGTGGGAACTGCGGTCGAGGACTTTGCGATCAAGATCGTCGATGAACAGGATCAGGAGGTGGCGCAGGGTCAATGGGGCGAGATCGTGATTCGCGGACCCGGCGTGATGAAAGGCTATTGGGGCAAACCGGCTGACACCGCGCATGCGCTACGTGGCGGCTGGCTCCATTCCGGCGACATCGGCACCATGGACGACGAGGGTTTTGTTTTTATCGTCGATCGCGTGAAGGACATGATCAACGTGTCCGGCTTCAAGGTGTGGCCGGCCGAAGTCGAGAATGTGCTCTATCAACATCCGGCGATCAAAGAACTTGCGGTGTTTGGCGCGCCGCATCCGGAAAAAGG
>CAMDRJ010000242.1 GCA_945906755.1 Klebsiella pneumoniae
GATTCGGTCGATACCGTCATTCAAGCGAAAACCGGTCGATTGCATGTGTTGCATCTACTGAATCGCATGCTCACACGCCCAGAGCGCACGCAATCGGCCGCTACCGATCTGCAGGATTTCATGAAGACAGCCTTCCAGATCATTCCGCGCTGCTCACTGGTCTTCGTCATTTCCGATTTCATCAGCACGCCAGGCTGGGGACAACCGCTCGCCTATCTGGCGCAGCGCCATGAAGTGCTCGCGGTGCGTCTGTACGATCCCTTGGAAATGGATTTACCGGACATGGGGCTCCTCGTCGTGGAAGATGCCGAATCCGGTGAACAGTTGTTCGTCGATACGCACGATAGGAGCTTTCGTAAGCGGTTTGCCGCCGCGGCAGAAAAGCGCGAAGAAGAATTGCGCGCGACCTTTCGCCAATCAGGCGTCGATGCGTTGGAGCTTGCCACCGATGATGATCTGGTTGACTCGCTGATGCGCTTTGCCGACCTGCGCAAGCAACGCAGCCGCCTGGCCGCAGGCGGTGGCATGCCGCAGCATCTACGCTGAGCGCTCATGACCTTGCCCTCATGACATTTATTTGGCCCGATCTGCTGTGGTTGCTCGTCATAGCGCCGGTCTTCATTGCGCTTTATCTCTTCTTGCTTTACCGGAAGAAAAAAGCCACCGCGCGTTTCGCCGGCCTTCTGATGGTGCAAAACGCAACCAATGCCGGTTCGCGCACGCGCCGTATCGTGCCGCCCGTCTTGATGCTGTTGGCAGTCATTGCGTTGCTCGTGTCGATTGCGCGTCCGGCCGCGGTCATCTCGCTGCCGACGCAGCATGAAACGATCATCCTCGCCATCGATGTATCGGGCAGCATGCGCGCCACCGATGTGCAACCCAGCCGCATCGAAGCTGCGCAAGTGGCGGCACGTAATTTCATTCTCGACCAACCCGCTACGGTGCGGATCGGCATCGTCACCTTCGCGGGGGCCGCGGCCGTCGCTCAATATCCAACGCAAAATCGCGATGACGTGCTGGCCGCGATTGATCGACTCGAACTCCAGCGCGCCACCGCGATCGGCAGCGGCATCCTCGTGTCATTGAAGGTGCTCTTCCCGACCATTGAATTTGATCTGTCGACCAGTAATCCACGCAAAGAAGCGCCGAAGGGCCAGCAATACGATCAGTGGGGCAATCCGATCAAGAAATTTGAAATGAAACCGGTACCGCCCGGCTCGTATGAATCGGCGGTCATCGTGCTGCTCACCGATGGACAGTCCACCGCCGGACCCGACCCAATCGAATCCGCAAAGATGGCGGCTGAGCGCGGTGTGCGGGTCTATACGGTCGGTGTTGGCACACCGGGCGGCGAAATTCTCAATGCGGGCGGGATGCGCATGCGCGTGAAGCTCGATGAGGATGCGCTCAAGCAGATCGCCGCGATCACGCATGGTGAGTTCTTCTTCGCAGGCTCCGCGCCGGATCTAAAAAAGATTTACCAATCGCTCAGCAGCCGGTTCAGCACCGAGAAACGCGAGACCGAAGTATCGGCCTTCTTCGTCGGCGGAGCGCTGCTCTTCGCGCTGTTGTCAGCGATGCTGTCGATGGCTTGGTTCAATCGTATTCTCTAGCACGGTAGGGTGGAAAAGCGCAGCGCATTCCACCGCAGTTATCGCCATGGAACGCAAAACCCCGCCGGTGGAATGCGCTCCGCTATTCCACCCTACGGGTCTTGGTTCGAGCGGATCGCCTAGTCCTCAATCAGATCATCAATCCGTAGCTGCGTGATGAGATACACCTGCTCAATACAGGCGCGCAACTCCGCATCCACATCAAGCCGATTACGCCGTTCCAGTTCGGCAAAAATCCGGTCCTTCGAATTCAAGCGCGCGGCGATGATGAACGGGAAACCGAACTTGGCGGCATGCGCGCGATTAAGGCGGACAATCCGCGCCATCTCGTCTTTCGACAGCGCATTGAGCCCGGCCTTGAGTTGTTCATTGGTGGATTCCGGTGTCAGAGATCCGGATTGTGCCTCCTTGCCTGCCAATTCCGGATGCGCGCAGAGCAACGCGATTTGCTCATCCCGCGACGCTTGCTCCACCACCTCGCACATCGCCTTGTGCATGGCGCTCCGACTGGCGAATGGTCGCCTCGCCAAGGCGCGTTCGGCAATCCAGGGTGAATGCTCGAACACCCGACCGAAGACCGCGCTAAATGCCGCGGCACTCATCATATTGACCATCGCCAGGGACGTTTTCGCTGCCATCTGCTTGCCTTCCTGTTGGAGAGTCCCCCTCTCCCTCGACGGGAGAGCGATGGGGTCTGTCGTGCCAAATCATGCGCCCCTCTCCCCAACCCCTCTCCCGCAGTGGGGCGAGGGGCTTGCTATACCGGTTAAGTGTACAGTTCCGGCTCATTGTGCCGCGAAGGGCCTGCGCATGAGCAACGACGTCCGCCAGCGTATCCACGACTTTCTCGCCGCCGAGCGAGCGCGGCAAACACAGTTCCTCGCCGAACTCGTCAAGGTGCCCTCGGACAATCCGCCGGGCGACTGCGCACCGCATGCCGAACGCGCCATGGCGCTGCTGCAAGCATTGGGCTTCACGGTCGAACGCCATGCGGTGCCCGAGGCGCAAGTCAAGCAGAACGGCATGCAAAGCTGCATCAATCTCGTCGTACGAGAGCGTTTCGGCACGGGCGGCCCCACGATCGCCTGCAACGCGCATGGCGATGTCGTGCCACCTGGCTTAGGCTGGACGGTCGATCCGTACGGCGCGATGATTCGCGAGGGCCATATGTATGGGCGCGGCGTTGCGGTTTCCAAATCCGACTTCGCGACTTACACCTGGGCGCTTCTCGCACTGAAGCATGCACTGGCCGGTCACACCGCGAATGGCGGCATCGAGTTGCATTTCACTTACGACGAAGAAGCCGGTGGTGGCATTGGTCCGCGCTGGCTGTTGCAGAAGGGACTCACCAAACCAGACTTCGCGCTATCGGCCGGATTTTCCTATGGCGTGACCACCGCGCACAATGGATGCCTGCATCTAGAAGTCGAAGTGCTCGGCAAATCCGGGCATGCCGCCGAACCCGAGAAAGGCCATGACGCACTGGAAGCCGCCAACAGCATCCTCTCGGACCTCTACGCGTATCGGAAGGCGCTGTTCGCGTTGGAATCGGCGATTCCGGGCATCGGCAGTCCAACGATGGTCGTGGGACTGATCTCTGGCGGCATCAACACCAACGTCGTGCCCGATCGCGTCGTCTTTCGGCTCGACCGCCGCATCATCCCCGATGAGATCCCCGGCCATGCCGAAAAATTCACCCGGTCATTGATTGAACAATCGGTGCGCAAGATGCCCGGCATCAAGGTCAACGTGAAGCGGATTCTCTATGCTGAGCCGTTCGTGCCGCGCCCTGGTCAGGAGCGACTGGTCGATTCCCTCAAGCGCAATGCAAAGACAGTATTCGGCGTAGACATTGAAGCGCACGGCCTGCCGCTCTATACCGATGCGCGCCATTACAGCGAGGCCGGTATTCCGACGGTGCTCTATGGCGCCGGCCCGCGGACGCTGGAAGAAGCCAATGGTCATCGGGCCGACGAGAACCTCAAGCTTGATGATCTCTACCGCGCCACCGAAGTGGTGGCGTTGATCTATCTTGATTTCTTGACGGCGACGTAGCGACAGGACGCACCGACTACGGTTCGTACGCCCTCAACGCCCCCTTCAACAACTCACGCGCCGGCGCGCTGCCATCCAATGGCCGCAAGGTCCGCCGCTTGATCTTCCATCCTTGCGCGGTGCGCGCGAGTTCCCAACGATTGGCGCCGACCCGATGAATCCGAAAGCCGCGCGTGGTGCCATGGCCCGATAGCTCCATCGGCTCATCCGTCGGATGCGGCATCAGGATCTGTAGATACGAGGTTGCAACCGCGGTATCGCCATCGATCGTGACATGCGGCAGCGATGCAAAATGCGCGAGGCCACCCGCGATCGCGGCCTGATGCTCGGGCGTCTTGACGATCGCCGCGACCGCTTCATTGCCTACTGCACCCTTGCCGCCGCCCAGATCCATCGATCCGTCTTCGAGGTAGATCGCGCGGCTGTAATAGTCGGCGCCAGTGTCAGCACTCGGTGGGTGACTGGCGACGAGATTGTAGATTTCGAGACGATCTTCAATCGCTCGCAGACGTTGCTCGATAGTGGGTGCCATGACAGCCTCCTAGTACGGTGGATCGAAACGCGCCAAGCATAGGCGCTTTGACGTATTCTCCTCGCAAAACCAGCGGAGCAGAATGCATGAATCGAAGTGGCGCAATCGCCGTGACCGGATCAGGCCGTGGCATTGGCAGCGCGATAGCCGTGGCGTTGGCGAGGGCCGGATGCACCGTAGGTTGTCTCTCGCGGAGCGGTGGGCTCCCCGCACGCGACGACCTCACTTCCGAACTCGCGGCCCGCATGATCGCGGCGCGCTGCGATGTCGATGACGAATCAAGTATCCGGCAAGCCTTGGCCAGCGTCGCCGCCAAAGCCGGTGGGCTCTGGGGGCTTGTGAACAACGCGGGCGTTCACGTCACCGGACGCAGCGAATCGTTCAGCACCGATGATTACTTGAAGGTCATGCATACCAATGCGGCGGCAGTGTTCGCTGCATCACGCGAGGCCTATCCGTATCTGGTTGCCAATCAAGGCGGCATCCTCATCAACATCGGTTCATTCTTCGACAAGCTCGGCGTGAAACGCAATCTTGCGTACTGCGCCTCGAAAGCGGCGGTCGGCGCCATTACGCGTTGCCTTGCGGTTGAATGGGCACCGAAGGGCATCCGCGTGATCGATGTGGCACCGGGCTATATCGAAACCGACCTCAATCGTGAAGCGATGGCGGAAACATCGCTCAAAGACTTTCTTTCGAAGCGCATTCCAGGTGGTCAGGCCGGGACTGCCGAAGAAGTCGGCAGCATCGTCGCAACGCTTGCTACCCAGGACTTTGGGTTTCTCACCGGCGAGACGATTTACCTCGATGGGGGGCAGAGCATCAATCACTAGTCTATTAAGGTCTACTACGGAAATTCGCCGAAATAATCGCTGGACTCCCGCCTGCGCGGGAGTGACGGGTCAACGCCGATGCATGCGCCGATCGATGGCGAGCAAGATGCCGTTTACGACGGCCGCAAATATCACCAACAGCAGCGTGAGCGCCATAATCGATTCCATCCGGTGCTGGCTCATTGCCTGCATCAATAGATGACCGATGCCGCGCTGCGCACCGAACATCTCGCCGATCAAGGTACCGATCAGCGTCAACGAGAATCCCACTCGAATACCGGTCACGATTTCCGGCAACGCGGCAGGCAACAGAATCTTCCGGGCGATTTCGCGCCGCGAGAGTTTCATGGTCCGCGCCGCGCGCAGATAGACAGGATTGATATTGCGAATCGCGTTCATCGCAAAGATCGAGATCGGCACGATGCCGTGAATCGCGCCGAACGCCACTTTGGCCGGCATGCCGATGCCAAAGAAGAGCAGGATCACCGGATAGAGCGTCACCTTCGGGATCGAATAGAGCGCGACGAGAATCGGTTCGGCGACCTCGCCTGCCAAGCGATGCGCGCCGAGCGTTAGACCGATGAGAAGGCCAACGGCAATCGCGATCGCGAAGCCCTGCGCAAACGCGAGCAACGATTCGGCGACATGCGGATGGAAGCGCTCATCGGCTAGCAGCTTGCCAAGACTTTGCATCGTGGTGAGCGGCGATCGCAGCGCGACTTCACCCACTGCCATATAGAGAAGCTGCCAGCCGATCAGCAGCAAGGCGGTGAGGATTAACGGTTCACGCCAGCGCATGATCACTTGCCACGGCGCGCGAGCAACCGCTTTTCCCAGGTGTGCAAGCTCATATTGACCGTGATCACGACCACGAGCACCAATAAGATGAATGCATACATCAAGGGATTATCGAAATTGTTGTAGGCGAATGAAATTTCGTAGCCGATACCGCGGCTGGACGTAATGAACTCAGCGCCGATGACGCCGATGAATGAATAAGCGACCGCGAGCTTGAAGCCAGTGAAGATATAGGGTGCGGCATGCGGCAGGCGAATCTGTAGCGCCGTCTTCAGTCCACCCAACCGATAGACGCGCGCGGCCTTGAGCAACACGTTCGGCACGCGATCGAGGCCATTCAATGTATTGATGATGACGGCCATCACCGCGAGCAGAAAACCAATCGCGATTTGCGGCAGATCACCCAAGCCAAGCACGACGATGAGCAGCGGATAGAACGCGTACATCGGCACGGCGTAATAGGTGGCGAACAATGGATCGAGGATCTGCCTGAGCGGCGGGACGCTATGGAGTGCGGTGCCCACCAGCACGCCCACCACCATGGCCAGCACGATCGCGATCGATACATTGGAAAGCGTGACGGTGATATCGATCGTGAATTTGCCGGAGCTAAGCAGATCGAGTAAATATCCCCCGGCAGAGCCGGGGGCTTTAGTTTGTGAGCCGCTCGAAGCGGCTAGAAGCGGTCGCTAACGCGGCCGCACGGTTTTTGGGCCACCCGGCGGTGGCCCTCTAGTACTGCAGCTTCAATTGGTCCAACCGCTTG
>CAMDRJ010000243.1 GCA_945906755.1 Klebsiella pneumoniae
AACTGTTCCATAAACTCTGTCAGCGAAAGCCCGGGTTGAAACTGGATACGATTCATCGGCATGGGGTACCTCCTCGTCGGGAAGGCCCCCATTTTCAACTACCCGCTAGCTCGCCACGTGAGCCGGCGGAGTTTCATTGCTAATCAGGATTGTTATTAACATCCCAGACAGGGTTGACCGCGCGCCCATTATTCTGGCTTGCGGTGGAATCGTCAATTCGGACGAAGGCTCCGACACAAGCGCCTATTTCAATTTTTCCCAGATCAGACTACGCACGCTCATCTTGCCGTCCACCGGATCGGGCGACACCGGTGCAGACAGGCTGACGCGATTGCCGTCGAACGTCGCAATGCGCACCTGCTTAGTGCCTGTCCAAGCTTGATTCCAAGAAATATCGACGTGATGGGTGAGTTCGTTGCCTGAGATGGTGTAGGTCCCGGCGTAGCTGATCACGCTGCGAAACAACGCATCAGCTTCAGCCGCCGTTGCCGTGTTGCCGCCCGGTTTGCTACGCCCGCCGCGAACGATGATCACCATCATGCGACCATCGGCGCCATAGGTAATGAAGCCTTCGGGATTGACCCCAAGCAGATCGGTCTTCACGCCCGAGGGTACTTCCTCGCGTATGACCGACACCAGTTTCCAGGTGCCAAGCACGCGGCTCGCGATGGCTTCGGATGACTGAGCGCTTACGTTATGACTCCCGACAAGCATGACTGCGAAGGCCAGAGACAGTCGCCACATAGATTTCCCCCTGTTTGAATTCGCCCACTCGAAATGACCTCGACGGGTCGTGCTTGCCCTACAATCGTGGGCGTCGGCCACTATCGGTACGGCCATCCTCATTCGACGCAGGCAATCGAACCTCGCCCCGCCCTCAACAAGATACCAAGGAAACCGCATGCGAACCAGCATCATTGTAGCCACCATCATCGCCCTAGCCCTCACCGGCTGCGCAACGACCGCCACCGAGACTCCGGGCGGGGCAAAAGAGATGAAGCTCGCCTTTGACTTCACCGATGCCAATCCCGTCGTGCTATTGAACAAGCTCAACAACGTGGACGTCACGCGCAAGCAACTGATCGAGAGCGGCGTTACGCCGAAAATCGTCATGACCTTCCGCGGCAACGCGTCGTTCTTTACGCAGACGGATCTCTCGGCGGTCAAGGAGCCGGAGCGGGCCGACGCACTCAGAGTCGCCGCGAAATTGCGGGAATTGAAGAGTGCCCCGGGCGTACAAGGGATCGAGCAGTGCAACCTGCCACTCGCGGACCGCAAGTTGAAGCCCACCGACCTCATGCGGGAAGTGAAGCTTGTCCCAAATGGCTGGATCGCGCTCGGTGCCTACCAGCAGCAGGGGTACGCATACATCGCGCCGTGAACAAGTGATCTTTGTGCGATCCGGTTCACTAGTCGATCGACGCACCTGACGCTTTGATGATCGGCGCCCATTTCGCGATTTCGCGCTTTACGAATTCGGCGAGCTTCTCCGGTGTGCTGCCCGGGGTCGGATCAACGCCGGCGTCCTCGATCCGTTTGATTACGTTCGGATCAGCCATCGCCTTGTCGATCGCTTGGCTCAATGCCTGCACGATCGCGGGCGATGTCCTGGCGGGAGCGAAGATCGCGTTCCATGTGTAGCACTCAAATCCAGCAATACCTTGCTCTTGCATCGTCGGCAGTTCCGGTAGCGCACGCGCACGGTTCGCCATGCCGGCACCAAGCGCGCGAATCTTGCCCGCCTTGAGCTGCGGCAGCACCGTCGGCAACGCATCGAAGCCGAACGTGAGCTGCCCGCCGACCAAGTCGGCAATCATCGGCGCCGAGCCCTTGTAGGGAATGTGCGTGGCATCGAGCCCACCCGCCGTCGTCTTGAATTGCTCTCCACACAAATGAAGGATCGAGCCCATCCCCGAGGATCCGTAGCTGTACTTGCCGGGATTGGCCTTCATTAAGGCGACCAACGATTGCACGTCTTTCGCGGGAATAGAGGGATGCACCGCCAGCACCGTCGGCGTGACGCCGATCTGGCCAATCGGCGCGAAATCGCGCACCGGGTCATAGGGAATCTTCTTGTACAGACCAGGATTGATCGCATGCGTCGAGACAGTCGCCATCAACAATGTGTAGCCATCGGGCGGTGCTTCCGCGACCATCGCCGCACCAGTGTTACCGCCGGCCCCTACCCTGTTCTCGACGACGAAGGTCTGGCCCATCAATTCCGAAAGCTTGGCGCTCATGATCCGCGCGACGATATCGGTCGGGCCACCGGCGGAGAACGACACGATGATCCGCACCGGTTTCTCCGGATACCTGCCTTGGGCATTGACTATGCCGCTGGCGAGTGCCAAGCCGACGAATAGACACGACAGCACCGGCGCTCGCAATTCAATGCAAAGCTTCCACATGAGTCTCTCCCATCTCTTGGGGCCGTCATCTGCGGCGACGGCACGGGAGCACCGTACGCCGGTCGGGGCGGGTGGTCAAGGCGGGTGGCGCGAGCGTATTCCTTGGCCTAGTTGCCGGAAAATTGTATCCTTACTATACTGACGTCAGTAAGGAATAAGGAGCGCCATCATGACGACCGAAGCAACCTTGACCAGCAAAGGCCAGACAACGATTCCCAAGGACATCAGGGATAGTCTCGGTCTTAGATCCGGCGACCGGATTACTTTCACGTTAATGCCCGATCGCACGGTTGTCATGAGGGTGAAAAACAAAAGTATCTTGCAGCTGGCCGGCATTCTTCGCAAGAAGGGCCGCAAGGCGATCCCGATCGAAGAGTTGTCCCGCTAATGCTTGGCATTGATACGAACATTCTGGTGCGGTTTTTGGTTCGGGACGACGAGTCTCAATTTGAAAAAGCCAACAGACTGATAAAGCGCGGAGTCATTGCAAACGAAGGCCTGCTGGTGAGCTTGATCGTTCTCCTGGAAACGGAATGGGTGTTGCGTAGCCGATACGGTCTGGCAAAGGCTGAGATCTGCGCGGCGATTTCTGGACTGCTGGAGTCGGAACAGCTTCACTTCGAAGACGAAGCGGCCATTGAAGAGGCGCTGCATTTCTGGAAGGACGGCCCAGCCGAATTTGCCGACTGTCTCATCGGTTCGCGCAATCGCCGACTCGGATGCCGCACGACAATGACGTTCGATGCAAAGGCCGTAAAGGTGCCAACTTTCACCGTCTTGTAGCTGGGCAAGGGCGGCTGTTCTCCACCCCCCTGCGCCGTTTTAACCCCTCTACATCGCCACACCCGAGAACAGCGCCTACTTGATCACGGCATGTACGCCCCAGTTGCCGTCGACCACTTGCGTGACGCCGAAGTCGACACCCACCGATAGCAGTGAGATCGCTTCGTCTTCGGTGAGGCCCTTCGTTTCCATGAGGAAGCGGCTCGCCTTGCGGAGTGCGTCTTTCAGCGCGAGATCGACGGACGCTTTGCTAAAGATATCGCTATGCGCGACGCCGGTGCCATTCAACGGATGCTCAACGTCCCAATCATTGATGATTCAAATTACCCAGTGAATGGCCTGATGAGTGCGTTCTTCACCGGCAGAAGAAGCCGTGACGGCGCTCGTGTTTATCGCCGCGGCGGATCGAAGTGAAACACCTTGCCGAATGCTTCGCGCACCTTGGCGCCGTGTTCACGCTCAACGCGCTCGGCGATCGAGTGCGGCATTGACACATCATCGCGGCCCTCATTGAGGCCGGTCAACACCGTGAGTTGCACGGCGTCGGTGGTCCCCACATTGCGAAAGCCACGATAGACACGCGGCGGGCAGGAGAACACATCCCACTTATCGAGCGTGATGTGATGCGCGATCGGCTCGCCGATGTGATATTCGATCCGCCCTTGCAGCACCATGAAAGTCTCGAACGTATCGTTGTGCGAATGCAGACATGGACCCTGCCCCGGCGGCAGGATCGAAATAAACATCGTGCTCCGTGCCGCCCCGAAAATCGGTGCCTCGGTACCGAACGGATTTTTCGTATCGTCCAGGATCACCGGCATGAGCTGGCGCGCGAAAATAATATCGACCGCCTCTTGCGGTACCCATGCAAGATCCTTGGTTACGGTCGTCTGCTGCTTGAGTTGACTGAAGCGACTCACGCGCCGGTCGAGTTCTTCGCGGGTCGGGGTATAAATATCTTTCATCACGCCTCCTTTCACGGATCTATTGCCGTTCGATGTTCTTTACTTCCACAATGCGTTTCCAGCGCACGATATCGCGTTCGACGCGAGCCCGCATCTCGGCCGGTGAGATATGCGCAGGAACGCCACCGAACTCCGCGAATCGCCGCCCTATTTCAGGCAGGGCCAACACGGCTTGCAGATCGCGGCTGATGCGATCGATGATGGCAGGCGGCGTTGCTGGTGATGCCATGAGCCCTTGCCACGATGTGAGCTCGATCTCGCGTAACGTCTCGGCCACCGGCGGAATCTCTGGCAATAGCGCATAGCGGCTCGCTGCGGTGATGCCAAGCGGCCGCAGCTTCCCGCTGCGAATCGGATTGCCGGCAAACGTGGTGGTGGCGAGCATCACATCGACACGCCCGGCAATGACTTCGACAAACGCCAGCGCCTCGCCCTTGAAGGGCACGTGAATCATGTTGGTACCGGCCTCCATGTTCAGCCACTCGCCGAGCAGATGATGAATGCTGCCGATACCCGGCGACCCGTAGCTGATCCGACCGGGCGCCGCCTTCGCGCGGGCAATCAAATCGGCAAAGGATTTGATCGGCGAATCCGGCACCACGCCGATCACCATCGGATAAGCAATGACCGTGCTGATCCACGCGAAGTCATTGACCGGATCGTAGGGCAACTTCTTCATAATCGCGGCGGTACTCGCATGGCCGCCACTCAACAGCCCAAGCGTGTAACCGTCCGGCGGCGATTTCACCACCGCATCGTTGGCGATGAGGCCGGTGCCGCCTGGGCGAGCTTCGACCACGATCGGTTGGCCGAGCCGTTCGCCAAGATGCTGGCCGATCAGGCGCGCGACGATATCGGCGGTGCTGCCGCCTGCGAAACCGATGAGGAGGCGGATCGGGCGGTTGGGATAGTCCTGGGCGATGGACTGCGGTATCGCCAGGACGGCGAGCGCGAACGCCACGATGAAACGAAGAATAGGTAAAGCCTGAGCAACCGCAATCATGGAGATCCTTTTCGTTATGCTGCGTGGAAGGATGGGCCTAATTCCCACCCAGAAACTCCAGCACCGCGCGATTGAACATGTCCGTCTGTTCGATGTTCGGTAAATGCCCCGCATCTTTGATCACCACGAGCTTCGAGCCTTGAATGCCGCGCTGCAGGAATTCAGCGGCGCTGACCGGCGTGCCGACATCCTGTTCACCCACGATGATCAAGGTCGGCATCTTGATGTCGGCAAGGATCGATGCCTGATTCATTTTCTTGATCGCATGCGCGCAACCCACCAGGCCATCGACCGCGGTGCGCGAAATCATCGTGGCCATTTTCTCCATCTGCGCGGGGTGGCTATCCCGGTAGGCTTGCGTGAGCCAGCGCTCGGTCATCCCCTTCACAAAAGCGGAAGTCCCCTTGCTTTGCGCGAGCGCGATGCGATCGTCCCATGCCGATTCGGGCGGCAGGTGGCACGCGGTATCGCACAAGAAGACGCTGCGCAGCCGCGCCGGATGCTTGGCGGCCAGGCATTGCGCAATCATGCCGCCCATCGATAAGCCTAGGAAGTCCACGCGATCGATCCGCAATGCATCGAGCAGAGCAATGACATCCGCAGCAAGCAGATCGATGGTGTACGGACCGGGCGTCGCTTGCGTACCGCCATGACCCCGCGTGTCGTAGCGAAGCAGCCGATACTTCGCAGTAAAGGCCGGCACTTGCAGGTCCCACATGCCGTAATCGGTAAGGAGCGAATTGCTCAACATCAGTACCGGTGCGTTCGCTGGGCCGTCAAACTGATAGCTGATCTCGATGCCGTTGGCTTTGATGCGGCTATTCATGGGCGCTTCTCCTCGTGGATGCGATCGAAAAGATCGGACGATCGTTCAATCTGTTGGTGAAAGCATATACACGAGAACGAACCTTCGCTGACCGGCGCGCAATCGGGTAGCCTCGGCGCGTCCTGCAATTGCCTTTGACAGTCACCGCATGCCCATGCCATCCAATGAAATCAGTCAGCACCAATTCGGAATGCGCTCCTACCGAAATATCGGTTGGGCAATGTTCGTCCTTTGCGCGCTTTGCATCGTGGGAGCCGGGTCGGCGGAAGTCTATTGGGCGGCTGCGCTGTTTGCGCTGTTTGGACTGGCGGGTCTCTATATGGCACTTGCCGCCGGCGGGTTCGAAATGAATGCAGACGGCATTTACCACCAGTCGACGTTCGGCACCTGGGCGATCAAATGGGATGAATGAAATGTCCCGGCCGACCGAATATTGACCACCTGTGCCGATTGAATATTGACCAGGGAAGGGAGGCCGCGGTCGGCGCGGCCAATTGTGGATAAGTATAGGACGAGTCGGTGGTGGTTGATCTCCTTTTCGGTCGATGTACTTGCGCGTGGGAAGCTGCGAAG
>CAMDRJ010000244.1 GCA_945906755.1 Klebsiella pneumoniae
AGTGGACACGGCGCTAGGAAAACTTCGATAGCCGAGGGCTTTCGCAGTAAAGTGGTTGGCTGTCGCATGACCAGTACAAAGAAACGTGAGGGGAGGGTTGCCTTCTCTTCAAAAGGGTTGGAGACGAAGTGCGAGGCCGACCCCTCGTCCGGCGCGTTACGCGCGGTGTTTTCTGCTGTTCATCGTTCGCGGGTTGAACCCGGTACGATGCAAGAAACCGAACGGAGAGCTTGATTATGTTGGTTGAAGTAAAAGTTCCGCAGCTGTCGGAATCGGTTGCCGAAGCCACGCTGCTTAGTTGGCATAAACAGATCGGCGATGCGGTCAAACGCGATGAGAATCTGATCGATATCGAGACCGATAAGGTCGTGCTCGAACTGCCATCCCCAATTGACGGCGTGCTCATCAAGATCGCCAAGGCAGATGGCGGGTCGGTCGTAAGCGGTGAAATCATCGCCACCATCGATACCGAAGCACGGCCAAACGCGAGTGCGGTGGCTGCCACTGCCTCGGCCGTCAAGCCATCGCCCGCCGCTGTGCTCCCTACGCAACATGCCGCGCCCGCCGCGCTCGACACACGCATGATGCCGGCGGCGCGGAAAATCGCCGAAGAGCAGGGCGTGGATATCAGCAAAATCGCCGGCACCGGTCGCGATGGCCGCGTGACCAAAGGTGATGTACTGGAACAAGTCGCTCGTGCCGCGGTGCCGAGTGCGCCGCCTGCGCGGAGTCAGCCTGCCAGTCCCACCGCCCGCCCGCAGCTTTCCCCGGCGCCGGCACCGATGAACTTGGATGCCTTACTTGCGAATCGCCCGGAGCAGCGAGTGCCGATGTCTCGTCTGCGCGCGCGGGTTGCGGAGCGTCTGCTCCAGTCGCAATCGAACGCCGCGATTCTTACGACCTTCAATGAGGTCAATATGGCGCCGGTCATCGAGATGCGGAAGAAATACGGCGAGCGCTTTGAAAAGGAGCATGGGGTTCGATTGGGCTTCATGTCCTTCTTCGTCAAGGCGGCGGTCCATGCCTTGAAGAAGTATCCAGTGGTCAACGCCTCGGTGGATGGTACGGACATCGTCTATCACGGATTCTTCGACATCGGCATCGCGGTGGCGAGCCCGCGTGGATTGGTGGTACCGATCCTCCGCGACGTCGATCAATCATCGATCGCCGACATCGAAAAGAGGATTGCCGAATTCGGTACCAAGGCGAAGGACGGCAAGCTCACCATTGAGGAGCTGACCGGTGGAACCTTCTCGATTTCCAATGGCGGCGTGTTCGGATCGATGCTCTCCACCCCGATCATCAATCCGCCGCAAAGCGCCATTCTTGGCGTGCATGCGACCAAAGATCGCGCGGTCGTTGAAAACGGTCAGATCGTCGTGCGGCCGATGAACTATCTTGCGCTTTCGTATGATCATCGGATCATCGATGGTCGCGAGGCGGTGCTCGCACTGGTTGCGATGAAGGATGCGCTCGAAGATCCGGCGCGTCTTTTGCTCGATCTATAGCGGCCAATCCATGTCCGCACAATTTGATGTGGTCGTGATCGGCGCGGGGCCAGCCGGGTATGTGGCCGCCATCCGTGCGGCGCAACTCGGGCTGAAAACCGCATGCGTCGAGGAATGGCAGACGCCTAAAGGTGAGTACGTGCTCGGTGGGACCTGCCTCAACGTGGGTTGTATTCCGTCGAAAGCGATGCTCGAATCCTCTGAGCATTTCGAGGCCGTCACCTCGAAGATGGTCGATCATGGCATCACGATTACCGGTGCTTCATTTGATCTTGGCAAGATGCTGGCGCGCAAAGACGCAATCGTCGGCAAGATGACCAAGGGCATCGATTATCTGTTTCGAAAGAACAAGGTCACTTGGCTAAAAGGCCATGGTCGACTTGGCGCTCGCAACGAACATGGCTGGCAAGTCACGGTTGGCGAGGAAGCGGTTGCCGCACGTTTTGTGATCATTGCCACCGGTTCCAAGGCACGCCATCTACCCGGCATAACGGTCGATCAGAAGCTGGTCTGTGACAACATCGGCGCGCTTGCCTTCAGCACTGTGCCGGAACGCTTGGGCGTAATTGGGGCCGGCGTGATCGGACTGGAGTTAGGCAGTGTGTGGCGAAGGCTTGGCGCCAAGGTCACCATTCTTGAAGCGCTGCCGACCTTTCTTGCCGCCGCCGATGAATCGATTGCGAAAGAGGCCTGGAAGCTCTTCACCCAACATGCTGACCTGGCGATCAAATTGAGCGCCAAGATCAATGAGGTAACGGTCGGCGCATCCGGCGTGACCGTCACCTATACGCATGAGGGAACCGAGCAGCGCCTCGAATGTGATCGATTGATCGTGTCGGTTGGGCGGATTCCCAATATCGATGGCATTGGCGCCGAAGCAGTCGGCCTAAAGATCGATGGTCGCGGTTTTATCGATGTCGATGAACATTGCCGGACCAATCTGCCGAATGTCTATGCGGTTGGCGATGTGGTGCGCGGTCCGATGCTTGCCCACAAGGGAAGCGAAGAGGGTGTGATGGTCGCCGAAGCGATTGCGGGGCAAAAAGGCCATGTCAATTTGAATACCATTCCTTGGGTGATCTACACATCACCGGAGATCGCCTGGGTAGGCAAGAGTGAACGCGAGTTGAAGGAGGCGGGCGTTCCTTACCGGGCAGGCGTGTTTCCATTTGCCGCCAATGGCCGCGCGCAAGGACAGGACGAAACCGATGGCTTCATCAAGATGCTCGCGCATGCCGACACCGATGAGATCCTGGGCGTGCATATCGTCAATTCGCATGCATCGGAATTGATCGCCGAGGCGGTTGTCGCGATGGAATTTCGTGCCTCGGCCGAAGACATTGCCCGCATCGTGCATGCGCATCCGACGCTTTCTGAAGTCATGCATGAGGCGGCGCTTGGCACGCTTGGGCGCGCCTTGCATATCTAGCATGCGGAACGATGCGCAATGAGTGATGGCGCTGCGGGTGAAGCGGATGGCGAACCGGACGGCCTGTCGGTCCTCGAATTGTATGAACGCGCGCTAAAAAAACGCGGATTCATCGCCGATGCCTCGCAACAAGCCGCAGTGGGGCGCCTGCAGCAGCTGTTCGAGGAATGGACGACTTATAAGGAGCGTCGCCGCAACGCATTGCTGCGCGTGCTGGTGAAGCCGCCGCTGCCACGCGGGGTCTATCTTTGGGGTGGCGTTGGCCGCGGCAAGACCTTCCTGATGGACAGTTTTTATCGAGCTGTGCCGCTGGTGCGCAAACGCCGCGTGCATTTCCATCACTTCATGCGCGATGTGCACCGCGAACTGGCCGAGTTGAAAAGCGTCCCCAATCCCCTTAATGAACTGGCGTTTCGCCTGGCCAAGCGTTACTGGTTGATTTGCTTCGATGAGTTTCATGTCAACGATGTCGCCGATGCGCTGATTATTGGCCGGCTCTTCGAACGTACGGTACGAAGCGGCGTCGTCTATTGCATGACGTCGAACTATCATCCAGACGAGCTGTATCGCGACGGCTTGAAGCGCGAGGACTTCCTACCGGCGATTCGTCTTATCAAGGAAAGCCTCGATGTGATCAACGTCGATAGCGGGATTGATTATCGACGACGCGCCTTGGAACAGGTGCGTGCCTACCATTGCCCGCTTGGCGCGGCCACTGATCATGCGCTAAGAGATGCGTTCGAGCGGATCGCCGAAGTGGAGGAGGAAACCCACGAGTTGGACGTGGAAGGGCGGGTGATTCCTTACCAGCACCGCGCGGGCGGCGTGGTCTGGTTCGATTTTGCGGTGATCTGCGGTTGGGGTCGCTCGCAGCACGACTACCTGGATCTGTCCAAGCGTTTTCATACCGTGATCGTCGCAGGTGTGCCGAGAATGGGGCTCTCACGTGCGGATGAGGCGCGCCGATTCACATTGATGGTGGATGTCTTCTACGACAATCGCGTGAATCTCATTGTGTCGGCGGAGGCCCCACCAGAGGGGCTGCTCGCGGTGGAAGGTGAAGTCCTTGATGCGCGCTTGCGGGCGATGCAATTCGAGTTCGATCGGACCGCCAGTCGCCTCATGGAAATGCAATCGCTCGAATATCTGGCCGAAGCGCGTCGGGTCGGCCGTGATCTCGATGCCGGGGTGGCCGAGGCGACGCGGTAGACGCAGCGTTCGGAGCGACACGCGTATCATTCCGGCCATCGACAGGTCCGCGCGAGGGTCCCATGCAAGGTGAGCAGTATCGGCAATTTCACGCCCGCTCCATCCATGAACGGGAAGCGTTTTGGCGGGAGCAAAGTGCGCTCGTCCATTGGCAGCGGCCGTTCGATGCGGTGCTTGACTACAGCCGGCCGCCCTTCGCGAAATGGTTCGTCGGTGGACAGACCAATCTTTGCTACAACGCGCTCGACCGCTGGCTTGCCACACAGGCCGACCAGCCGGCGTTGATTTGGGTCTCGACCGAGGTCAATCAAGAGCGCACCTACACCTTCGGCGACCTGGCGCGTGAAGTCAATCGTGCCGCGGCGATGATGAAGGCATGCGGTGTTGGCAAAGGCGATCGCGTTCTCATCTATATGCCGATGATTCCCGAGGCGGCTTTTGCAATGCTCGCGTGTGCGCGGCTCGGCGCGATTCATTCGGTCGTCTTCGGTGGTTTCGCATCGCATAGCCTGGCCACACGGATCGATGATGCGAAGCCGAAGTTGATTGTTTCGGCCGATGGTGGATCACGTGCCGGCAAGGTGGTGGCCTACAAACCATTGCTCGATGAAGCGATCCGGCTCGCCCAACACAAGCCCGGGAAGGTTCTTTTGGTCGATCGTGGCTTGGCGCCGATGGATAAGGTGGCCGAGCGCGACCTGGATTGGACGAGCTTTGGCGCAGCGCACGGCAATGCGCAAGTGCCGGTGACCTGGCTCGAATCGAACGAACCCTCCTATATTCTCTATACCTCGGGTACCACCGGCAAACCAAAGGGCGTGCAGCGCGATACCGGTGGCCATGCGGTGGCACTCGCGGCATCGATGAAATACATCTTCTGCGGCAAGGCAGGGGAAACGTATTTTTCGACCTCCGATATCGGTTGGGTGGTAGGGCACTCATACATCATTTATGGGCCGTTGATTGCCGGCATGGCAACCATCCTGTACGAAGGCACGCCGATTCGCCCGGACGGTGGCATCCTGTGGAAACTCGTTGAGCAGTACCAGGTGAGCGTGATGTTCAGTGCGCCCACCGCGATTCGCGTACTCAAGAAACAAGACCCGGCCTATCTCAAGCAATACGATCTTTCCTCGCTTCGGCATCTGTTCTTGGCCGGGGAGCCGCTTGATGAGTCAACCGCACAATGGATTCAAGAAGGGCTGGGTCGTCCGGTCATCGACAATTTCTGGCAGACCGAAACCGGCTGGCCGATCCTGTCCGCGCAGCCGGGCGTGGAGGCGATACCCACCAAGTTCGGCAGTCCATCGATCCCGGTGTATGGCTATGACGTGCGATTACTGCATGAACAGACCGGGATAGAGGTGGGTGCCGGCGAAAAAGGGGTCGTGGCGATCATGCCGCCCTTGCCACCTGGTTGCATGAGCACGGTATGGGGCGATGACGATCGATTCGTTGCAACCTATTTCAAGACCATTCCCGGCCAGCTTGCCTATTCGACGTTTGACTGGGGGATTCGTGACAAGGACGGTTACTACTTCATCCTCGGCCGCACTGACGATGTGATTAACGTCGCGGGGCATCGTCTCGGCACGCGCGAAATCGAAGAGTCGATCAGCTCGCATGCATCGATTGCCGAGGTGGCGGTCATCGGGGTGGCCGATCAACTGAAAGGGCAAGTGCCGGTCGGCTTCGCGGTGGTGAAGGACGCCAAGCAAATCGAAACGTCCGCGCAGCGGATGCAATTGGAAGGCGTCTTGATGAAAGTCGTCGATACGCAGCTTGGCGCGATTGCGCGTCCGGCGCGCATCCATTTCGTTTCTTTGCTGCCGAAAACGCGTTCCGGAAAAGTCCTGCGACGCTCGATCCAGGCGCTCTGCGAGGGGCGCGATCCCGGTGATCTCACCACCATCGAAGATCCGGGTGCGCTCGATCAGGTGCGCGCGTTGGTGGGTAAGCCTTAATCGGTTATTTCACTTTCGCACGGAGCACGCTAGCATCACGGCATGGTGGAGCGTTCCGCCGCCGCCGGATCGCGGTCCCGATCCGATCAAACTAAATCCATAACGACTTTGAAAAAAACTACCGGACGACTCTTTGTCGTCAAGCGCTCGGGCATTCACGGCAAGGGCGGGTTTGCCGTCCAATCGATTCCAAAGGGCACGCGCCTGATCGAATACAAGGGTGAAATCATTACATGGGCGACCGTCAATCGACGCTATCCCGATGACGAGGGGCCCGGACAGAACCATACGTTTCTGTTTGAGGTCGACGACAAGCGGGTCATTGATGCCAATGTCGGTGGCAATTCAGCACGCTGGCTCAATCACTCATGCACGCCCAATTGCGAGGCGGTCGGCGAAGACGATCGTATTTTCATTGAATCGATC
>CAMDRJ010000245.1 GCA_945906755.1 Klebsiella pneumoniae
GCAGACGGTCTGCATTCGGATGCGGCGCCACAGAAGTAACCAAGCCCACTACGACTTTGTCGAACGCCGGTGCGACCGGTTCGCAGGATTCCACTTCAAGCCCGGACATCGTGAGCAGATGATTGAGCGCAGCCGTATCTAGCGGCGGATCAATCAGTGCACGAAGCCATTGTTCGGAAAACTGCATTGGAAGTCTCGATCAATTCAGATGGGCGTTACGCAAACTGGCGCAGGAACCGCAGATCGCCCTCGAAGAATAGTCGCAGATCGTCGATGCCGTAGCGCAGCATGGTCAGGCGCTCCAGGCCCGAACCGAATGCAAAGCCGACATAGCGCTCGGGGTCGAGCCCGAAATTCCGAATAACCTGCGGATGCACCTGACCGGAACCGGAAATCTCCAACCAGCGTCCTTGCGAGGGGCCGGTTTGAAACGCCATGTCGATTTCAGCCGAAGGCTCGGTGAACGGAAAATACGATGGCCGAAAGCG
The DNA here is from genome assembly GCA_945906755.1 of Klebsiella pneumoniae. Lineage (GTDB taxonomy): Bacteria > Pseudomonadota > Gammaproteobacteria > Burkholderiales > SG8-39 > SHXR01. Next base: position 489 of record CAMDRJ010000245.1, read on the forward strand.
CACTTCCAGCGCATCGGTTTCAAAGAACCGGCGCAGAAAATCGGTGTAGACGCCTTTCAGATCGGCAAAGCTGATGTGCTCGTCGATCCACAAGCCCTCGACCTGATGAAACATCGGCGAATGGGTGGCATCGGAATCGACGCGATAGGTGCGCCCAGGTGCAATCACCTTGATCGGCGGCTTATGGGTGCGCGCATAACGCACCTGCATGGGACTCGTATGCGTACGCAACAACAAGTTGAGGCCGTTTGTATCTTTGTCTTCGATGTAGAACGTATCCTGCATCGAACGGGCCGGATGATTCAGAGGATTGTTGAGCGCAGTGAAGTTGTACCAATCGGTCTCGATCTCCGGGCCATCGGCCACATCGAAACCGATCGAACGAAAAATGCCCTCGATGCGCTGCCAGGTGCGGATGACCGGATGAATGCCGCCGCGCTCGCGACCGCGGCCGGGTAAGGTGACGTCGATCGACTCTTCGGCCAGGCGCGCTTCGAGCTGCGCGCGTTCGATGCCTTCACGGCGTTCATTGAGCGCCGTCTCGATCGCGACTTTCGCGACGTTGATGCGGGCGCCGACTTCGCGGCGTTCTTCGGCCGGGAGCTTGCCGAGCCCCTTCAACTGAATGGTTAGGACACCTTCCCGCCCAAGGTATCCGGCCTTGATGCGTTCGAGTTCGGCCGAGTCGGCCGCTTGCGCAAATTGCGCAAGCGCGTCACGGACGATTCGCTCAAGATCCTGCATCGCGATTTGCAATGATCAAATTGAAACGGGCTGCTACGACCGCACTCGTCAGGCGACCCCGAGTGTCGCCTTCACATCCCCGACGATCTTCGCAAAGGCGGCTTTATCGGCAACCGCCAGATCAGCCAGCACCTTGCGATCGATTTCAATCGCGGCCTTTTTGATACCGTTCATGAACACGCTATAGCTCATGCCGTGCTCGCGAACCGCGGCGTTGATCCGCGCGATCCAGAGCACACGAAACTCACGCTTACGGGTACGGCGATCGCGATAGGCGTATTGCCCGGCGCGCATGACCGCTTCTTTGGCGATGCGATAAACATTACCGCGGCGGCCTCGATAACCTTTGGCCTGGGCAATGACTTTCTTGTGGCGCGCATGCGCCGTGACTCCACGTTTAACTCGCGGCATGACTCATCCCTTATCTAAGAATTGACGACCGGCTTTTTGGGGTACGCGTTATGCGTACGGCATCATCGCGCGCACCGACTTGGCGTCGCTCTTGGCCACGCCCGTGGTACCGCGCAAATGACGTTTCCGCTTGGTCGATTTCTTGGTCAGGATGTGGCGCAGATTGGCTCGCGCTCGCTTGATTCGCCCCGAACTGGCGACGAGAAACCGCTTCGAAGCACTACGCTTCGTTTTCATCTTAGGCATTGCTACTTCCTTATAGATTCGCGCCAGGTGGCCACGGCACTTGATGAACCCGGAACGACTTGTCATAGGGCGATTACCGAATCAATTGAGCCATAGACCCAAAGACCCAGAGACCCGTGCATCACCCGCTTGCTCGGGGCGGGCTCTCGCCCACCACTCGAATTCTGCTTATTACCGCTACGAACAACTTGCTCAACAACATCCGTCGCTCCCGCGCAGGCGGGAGTCCAGAATTTTGGCGGCACGTGGAATCAAGCATCGACTGGATTCCCGCCTGCGCGGGAATGACGGTTTAGGTCGAATCCGCGCGAACCTCAAAAAATTACTACGCTTGCGCCGGTGCCGGTGGCTTCGGACGCTCTGGCGGTTTGCTAACCGCTGCCGGCGCTGCCTCGGCTGCACCACCAGACGCTTTCTTCGCCACTGGCGGCAGCACTTTCTTCGGCCCCAACACCATCACCAACTGCCTGCCTTCCAACTTCGGAAATTGCTCGACGACGCCGTACGGTTCCAGATCGGTTTTGACGCGCTCGATCAACCGAAAACCGAATTCCTGATGCGCCATCTCACGACCGCGGTAACGGAGCGTCACCTTGGTTTTGTCGCCTTCTTCGAGAAACTTGATCAGGTTGCGCAGTTTGATCTGGTAGTCGCCCTCGTCAGTGCCCGGTCGGAATTTGATTTCCTTGACCTGGATCTGCTTCTGCTTGAGCTTGGCCTCATGGGCCTTCTTCTGCTCACGGTACTTGAACTTGCCAAAGTCCATGAGCTTGCAGACGGGCGGCTGAGCAAGGGGGGCGATCTCCACGAGATCAACTTCCTTCGACTCTGCCAATTGGATCGCGTCGCGAATCGACACCACTCCAAGTTGTTCACCATCTTCACCGACCAACCGAATTTCCGGTGCGGTGATTTCGCCATTGAGGCGCTGCGCCCTATCCTGATTGATGTTTGAGCTCCTTGCGTTCGTGAATCAAAGACGAGTGATCAGACGTGGGAGGGATCGGCGACACCGGGCACGGACTCATGTTGCAAACGCCCCAGAAATTCCTCGATCGGGATCGGGCCAAGATCCACACCACCACGGGCCCGCACCGCCACCTTACCGGCCGCCTTTTCCTTGTCGCCGACGACTAAGAGATAAGGCAGCTTCTGCATGCTATGTTCGCGAATTTTATAGTTAATTTTCTCATTCCGCAAATCGGTCTCGACGCGAAAGCCGGCGCCGCGAAGCTTTGCCGCCACCGATAGCGCGTATTCGGCCTGGGCGTCGGTGATGCTCATGACCACCGCCTGCACTGGGGCAAGCCATACCGGGTACGCACCGGCGAAATTCTCGGTCAAGATGCCGATAAACCGCTCAAACGAGCCAATAATCGCCCGATGTAACATCACTGGCACATGCCGGGCATTGTCTTCGGCAACGTATTCCGCCCCGAGCCGCCCTGGCATATTGAAATCGACCTGCATCGTGCCGCATTGCCAGGGCCTGCCGATCGCGTCTTTGAGCGTGTATTCGATTTTCGGGCCGTAGAACGCGCCATCGCCCGCCGAAATCTCGAATTCGCAACCGGAGCGCTTGAGCGATTCAATCAGCGCGTGCTCGGCCTTATCCCACAGAGCATCGGCACCAACCCGTTTCGCCGGACGCGTTGCAATCTTATAGATGATGCTATCGAAGCCAAAGTCGCGGTACACCCGTTGCAGCAAGGTGGTGTAGGCGACGCATTCCTCAAGGATCTGATCTTCGGTGCAGAAGATATGGCCGTCGTCTTGCGTGAAACCGCGCACCCGCATGATCCCGTGCAAGGAACCGGAGGGCTCATTGCGATGACAGGCGCCGAATTCGCCATAGCGCATCGGAAGGTCGCGATAGCTCCGGAGGCCCGATTTATAGACCTGGATATGCCCCGGACAATTCATCGGCTTCAGCGCGTAGTCGCGATTCTCGGAAGCCGTGGTGAACATGTTGTCTTTGTAGTTTTCCCAGTGCCCGGAACGCTCCCAAAGCGTGCGATCAAGGATCTGCGGACAGCGGATCTCCATGTAGCCGTTGTCACGGTACACGCGGCGCATGTAGGCCTCAACCTGCTGCCAAAGCGTCCAGCCGCGCGGATGCCAGAACACCAGCCCCGGCGCTTCTTCCTGCACATGGAACAGATCGAGCTGTCGGCCAAGGCGACGGTGATCGCGCTTTTCCGCCTCCTCGATCATATGCAGGTAGGCGTCCTGATCTTCCTTGCGCGCCCAGGCGGTGCCGTAGATGCGCTGAAGCATTTCGTTCTTCGAATCGCCACGCCAATAGGCGCCTGCGACCTTCATCAATTTGAAGATCTTCAGCTTGCCGGTCGCCGGTACATGCGGGCCACGGCAAAGATCGATGAAATCGCCTTGCCGATAGAGCGAGATGTTCTGGTCGGCCGGGATGCCGGCGATGATTTCGGCCTTGTAAGCCTCGCCGATGCCCTTGAAGAAGCTCACCGCATCGTCGCGCTTCCAGACTTCGCGACTCACCGGCAGATCGCGTTTGGCAATCTCTGCCATGCGCGTCTCGATCGCTACGAGGTCTTCCGGCGTGAAGGGCCGCTTGTATGAAAAGTCGTAGTAAAAACCGTTCTCGATCACCGGTCCGATCGTCACCTGCGCATCGGGGAAGAGTTCTTTGACCGCCTGCGCGAGCAAGTGGGCTGAAGAATGCCGAATGACCTCGATGCCGTCAGCGTCCCGCTCGGTGATGATCGCAAGCGATGCATCCTCGGCCACTATGTGCGAAAGGTCTACCAGTTCCCCGTTGACCTTCCCCGCCAATGCCGCGCGCGCCAAGCCCGCACCGATCGATTGGGCGATCGCCGCAACCGACACCGGAGCATCGAATCGGCGTTCCGATCCGTCGGGAAGACGCACTACGGGCATGGTTGGCACCTGGGGAAGCGTGGGAAGAAGGCCTGACAAGGGCCCACACCCGCTTCAATCGAGAAATCTGGTAGGCGCGATTGGACTCGAACCAACGACCCCCACCATGTCAAGGTGGTGCTCTAACCAGCTGAGCTACGCGCCTAAAAAGCAAGCCCGCGATTCTATCGGACTCGGGGAGGCACGGCAAACGCGTTGTGTAAATTGCCGCGAATGCGGCTCAAACCGCACGGGACTTGAGCATCTCGGCGGCATGCTTGCGTGTCACCGGCGTGATTTCCGTGCCGCCCAGCATGCGGGCGACCTCTTCGATACGCCCTTTGTTATCAAGCGGATGGACTTCGGTGCGCGTACGTCCCTTCACATCGGCCTTGGCCACCGACCATTGGTGGGCGGCTTGCGCGGCGACCTGCGGCAGATGGGTCACGCACAGAATCTGGCGATTGGTGCCAAGCGCGGCGAGCTTGCGCCCGACGATCTCAGCGATTGCACCACCAATCCCGGCATCCACTTCATCGAAGATCATGGTCGGGACGGCCGAGGCCTTGCTCGCGACAACTTGGATAGCAAGTCCGATGCGCGACAACTCGCCACCGGAGGCCACCTTCGCAATCGGTTTAGGCGCACTGCCCGCATTGGTCGCCACCACGAACTCGACGCGCTCATCGCCTTGCGCGCTGCCGGCTTCGATCGGCTCGAAGGTGATCTCGAACTTGGCCACGCCAAGCGCGAGTTCGCGCATGATGGCCGAAACATCGCGCGCAACCTTGGTCGCAGCACGCTTGCGATCACGCGTGAGCAAGGCGGCCACCTCGCGATACGCGGCCTGGGCAGCGGCTTCTTCGCGCTCGATTGCCGCGGCGTCTGAGATCGCATCGAGTTCGGCCAGCCGCGCCGCCGATTTTTCCAATAATTCCGGCAATTCCTCTGGCCGCACCCTTAACTTTCGCGCGGCAGTATGAATCGCTTCAATACGCTGATCGAGCGTTTGCAGGCGCGCCGGATCGAGGTCGACCCGATCGCGATAATTGCGCAACATCGAGGCGGCCTCCTGGATCTGCGCCTGCGCCGCTTCGATGAGATCGATCGTTTCACCAAGACGCGCATCGTAGGCCTTGAGGCTTTCGAGGCGCCCGGCCAATGCGCCGATCGTCTCCACGATCGCGCCATCGGATTCAGCGAGGGTATCGAGGACGGCCGACGATCCTTCAAGCAGACTCGCGGCATGGGCCAAGCGCGAATGCTCATCCTGCAAGGCATCCCACTCACCGGTGCGGGGTGCCAGACGCTGTAATTCTTCGACCACCCACGCCAAGCGCGAACGCTCCGCTTCACGCGTCGCCGCCTGGGTCGCGAACTCTTCACGTAGACGACGCAACCGCTGCCATTCGCGATAGGCATCGCCCGCCGCCTTGCAACGCGCGTCCAGTTCGCCAAGCGAATCGAGAATCGCACGCTGTGTGTCACCCCGCACCAGCGATTGATGCGCATGCTGGCCATGCACATCGACCAGTTGCTCGCCGATCTCACGCAACTGGGTGAGCGTTGCATTGCGGCCATTGATGAATGCGCGCCCGCGACCGGACCGCTCAATCACGCGCCTCAACAACAGGCGATCCGCATCGCCTTCCAGCGCCTGATCGGTGAGCCAACGGCTTATGGCACCGTCTCCTTTGATCGAG
>CAMDRJ010000246.1 GCA_945906755.1 Klebsiella pneumoniae
TGAAGACGTTGACCGCACGGTGGCCGAGATGGAGGCACGCGACTACCGGCGCGGCGCGGTCGTGGTGGCGCGGGCGTGGGTGGATCCTGCTTATCGCGCGCGCTTGCTCGAAAACGGTCGCGCCGCCTGCGAGGAGTTGGGACTCAAAGTCGGCCCCTTGCATCTCATCGTGGTAGAGAATACGCAGTCAGTGCATAACGTGATCGTCTGCACGCTCTGCTCGTGTTATCCGCGCATGCTGCTTGGGCTGCCGCCTGAGTGGTACAAGAGCCGTGAGTACCGCAGCCGCGTCGTGCGCGAGCCGCGCAAGGTCCTAGAGGAATTCGGCACCACGTTGCCGGCTGATGTGAAGATTCGCGTCCACGATTCGAGTGCAGACATGCGCTACCTTGTACTGCCCATGCGGCCGACCGGTACCGAAGGTTGGAGCGAAGAGAGGCTGGCTGACGTCGTGAGCCGTGATTGTCTGGTCGGGACGGCTTTGCCCAAGGCCGCCTGAAACAGCTTGGTTTCTCGTTAAAAGGTCCAGCCGGTTGCAAGTGGCATGCCGATCGCGATCTGCTCGCCAAAGCCCGTGGTCACAATCGCGTTTTGTCCAAAGGTGATGCCGCCTTGTACGCGCGGATTCGCGCGGTAGGTCGATAGCGTTTGCAGGGGTTCAACGCCGCGCGCGCCGGTCTCTTGATCGGTGGTGGTTATCTCGCACCGGGTACACGGCTTGACGATACGGAGCACGATCGACTGCGTGCTGAGCGTATCGATGTGATCCTCATCATAGGGCGCTAGGCCTTCAATGACGATGTTGGGTCGAAAGCGGTTCATCGGAATCGGTGCATCGAGCCGCGCGTTGAGTTCTGCAAGGGATGCGGTATTGGCGATGAGAATCGGAAAGCCATCGGAAAATCGATTGAGAGCTTCGTTCGCGCCGGTCCAATTGGTGTCGCTCTTGCGTTGCTCGGCAGGATCGAAGGCCACCAGACGACAGTGCGTGCCGAGAAAATCGGAGAACCACTCTGCGGCCGCGTCACCCTCATCGAACGCGTGGCCCTCGTATTCCCAAACATACACGCGACGACGGCTGCGTCCGGCGTCTTGCAACGCGATGCTCATCGATGGCATGCGCGCGGCGACGCATTGCAGCGTGTTGGCATCGAGCGCGATCGATATCAGCGCCATGTTCGGGTGTTCTCGCTGGCTGATGAAGACGCCGTCGCGATCGACCAACATCCAGTTGCGATCCCACGCAAGTCCGGTTTGGGTCAGTTGGGCGGCACGAACATCGATCCCTCGGCAAGATTTCAGCGGGTAGATGTGCAGCGATTTGACGAATGTCATAGATTGTGAAACTAACTGCGTGCGTGATTGGATGAAACCCGGTAGGCGCTAGGACCCACATCGATTAGTTGATTTGCCTTCGAGGTGGCGGCTGTACGGGGTTGATTCTGTGGCAAAAACGATCTTCTGCTAGAAAGCGTGAAAAAATGTTGTAACATCCGCATGTTCTTAAACATGATTGGGTGCTCGACTGGTACTTTTCACTCCGTTGACGTACTTGTGATCCGGCAGTGATGGATGTGTTGAATCTGTGGCACACTCATCGCTCCCAGGATTGGAAGTACCAGACCAAGCGTTGAAAGATAAATATCAGTTGGAACGTTCCTGAATAGGAGCGCTTCGTGATCCCACCCACTATGTTGGGAACGCGTCCGACTGCTCCATCTGGCCCTGAATAGTCACTTAAGGAATTTAACGTGAGCGAAAACGTCGTGAAATCCGCGGCTCGCGTGCTCGAAGTTTTCGAGTACTTCGCGGGTCGCCGCACCCCCGCAACAGTTGGCGAGGTTTGCAATGCATTGGGATATCCTCAATCGAGCACCTCGGTCTTGTTGAAAAGTCTGTTTACCTTGGGTTACTTGTCGTACGACCAAGGATCACACCGCTACTCTCCATCGGTGAAAGTCGCCACGCTTGGCGAATGGATCCCGGAGGAGTTGCAAGCGGATGCTGATGACGTTGGTCATTCGATGACGTCAATTCAAGTTCCGCAAGCCTGATCGTCCCGCATTGCGTGCCGCGTTGAACCGCGGCACGCAATTTTGTTGACTCACTGTCCCCTTGGGACGGGCCGTGTCCGTCGAACTCATTTGCGAGTTCGGCCAAGTGGTCGCGGGCGCTGTATCGTCGGCGCGGCAAGTCCGATCTGCGACAATGGCGGATGCGCGTTCGAGTCCTATCCGATCTTCATATTGATTTTGGGGGCGACTTCGTCCCGCGTCCGGCAGGCGAAGATGTCGTCGTTATCGCCGGCGATGCTTGTGAAGGCGACGGCGGCTTGCATTGGGCCGCGCGCGTATTCCCGGATACGCCCATCATTTATGTTCTGGGCAATCATGAGTTCTACGGGCTGGAATATGGCTCGTTTCGCGCCGCGATGCGCGATGTCGCCGATACCATCGCGCCAGGCCGGTTGCACCTTCTCGACGACCATGCGATCACCCTTGGTCCGATGCGTTTTGTCGGTTCGACGCTGTGGACCGACTTTCAGCTGTATGGCGATTCCCCAGCAGCGATTGCGCGTGCGAAGGAGGTTTGTCATCGCACCTTGCTCGATTATCGCCACATCCGGACACGCGGAGCCGATGGCGTCGCACGCCTGATTGAGCCGGACGACACGCTGCTTTGGCATCGACGGTCCCGCCAGTTTCTTGGTTTGTGTCTCGCTTCGGGCGCGCAGCGCGAAACGATCGTCGTGACGCATCACGGACCCCACCGAAAAAGCCTCGCCCCGCAGTTCGCTGACGATCTGACTTCCGCCGGATTCATCTCCAATCTTGGCCCCCTACTCGGTAGAGCGGCATTGTGGATCCACGGCCACACGCATACATCGTTCGATTACGTGGTGGGCTCGACTCGCGTGGTGTGCAACCCGCGCGGGTATTGTGCGAAGGACGGCACGAACTGCGAAAACGGCGCGTTCAGTTGGGACTTCGTCGTCGACGTTTAGGCAGGACTTCGTCGTCGATATTTAGGCCGGGAGCCAGCCAAAAATAAACCTCGGGGCCGAAGAGGAGGATGGGAGAGTAGCCCCGAGGTGTTCCACAGAGGAGACGTTACGCCCTCAGCAATGTCTGCGGTAACCGATCGTTAAGACCGCGTTACCCAGTGGTGCTTGCCTGAGCGCATCAACTAGTGGATGATTTTAGAATCCGATGTTATATTTGTCTAATTGAATAATTAGATCTAGACTATTCATGCCATGGATATTAGAAGCGTCGATCTCAACCTGCTGGTGGTGTTGGATGCACTGCTGGCCGAACGCAGCGTGACCCGGGCATCTCAGCGTCTTCATCTCTCGCAGTCCGCGACCAGCGCCGCGCTGTCTCGATTGCGGCAAGTGTTTGACGATCCGCTCCTGCTGCGAACCGCCGGTGGCATGTTGCCGACCAGTCGCGGTACCGAGTTGGAGCTGCCGGTCCGGTCGCTGCTTGGCGATATTGAGCGCATGGTCCTTGCCGGCCAGGAGTTTCATCCGCGTACGACGGCGGCGACCTTCACGATCTCCGCCTCCGACTATGTCGAATACACCATCCTGCCTCGCCTCATCGATTTTCTCGAGGCCAATTCGCCAAGTTCGAGATTGGCTGTGCGCCCGATGGACTTCGAGGCGATCGGCCGTCAACTCGAAGCGGGCGAATCCGATATCGCGTTGATGAGCACTGCCAACGCGCCTCCCGATGTGCGTTCGCGCCCGCTCTATTCGGAACGATTCGTCCTGATCGCCCGTCGCGACCATCCAACGGTTGGCAATTCCATCGATATCGATACCTATTGCTCGCTAGACCATGTGATGGTCTCTCCACGTGGCGGTGGTTTTACCGGCGCGATCGACGAGGCCCTGGCGCAGGCAGGCCAAAAGCGTCGGGTGAAACTCTCGGTGCCGCATTATCTTTTGGTTCCGGAAGTGGTGGTGCGGACCAATATGATGGCGGCGCTCCCCGAGCGGCTTGCGCTTGCCTATGCGGATCGCGTGCGGTCGATTGAGCCACCGTTCCCGATTCGAGAATTCACGATTGCCTTGGTTTGGCATGAACGAACCCATCGGGATCCCGCACAGCGATGGCTGCGCGAGTCAATCGTCCAGCTGGCGACACGGATCGAAGATCCCAGACGTGCGGCGATCAAATCCGACGCTGAGCGCAGCCGATCGAATAAGCCGACGAGCGATTCAGCGGCCGTTGCCCGCGCATAGCCCTACAATAGGGGCTATTTCCCCGCCCAGGGGAGCTGTCTACGCACCAAGGCACTTTCAAACATTGGAGTCACACAACCATGCGCGACTACTGGTTGAGCAAGCTGTTCTTTGATCTGCAGACGCCTGCGACCGGCGCCGAATACCGCGCGGACCGCAACAAGGTGCTTGCTCGCTATCAGATTTCGCCTGAAGCGAAAACAGCCATCATGAATGATGACGTCGGCGAGCTGTCAAAGCGGGTCAATCCGTATCTGCTGCGCTTTTATTTCGTCGTGGCCGGGATGAGTGAGGCGGAATTTCTGAAGCGATTGCGCGCAGTGGCGCCGAAGGAGCCCGCGCATGGCTAAGCTTGTTGGCGTGTTTGCCGCCAGTCATGCGCCACTGGCAGTGCGGGCCTTTGAAGCAGCCAAGCCGGCCGATCGTGAAGCGGCGATGGTCGCGTACCGCGAAATCGGCAAACGTATCAATGCAGCGAAGCCCGATATTCTGATCGTCGTCTCGCCTGACCATTGGGTAAATTTCTTCATCAACAATATGCCGGCGGTGGCGATCGCGGTGGGCGAAGAGCATGTGGGCCCGCCCGAGCCGTGGATGAAAGCGTTTCCGCATGCCAATTTGCCGGGACATCCGGCGTTTGCGCAGCATCTTGCGCAGTCCGCATTTTCGAATGATTTCGAGCCATCGCTCACCTATCGCATGGAGCTCGATCACGGTATCTGCATTCCGCTTTGGAAAGGCGAAATCAATCCGATGCCGGCCTTGGTGCCGGTCATTTTGAATACCGTCGAGCCACCGATGCTATCGATTAGGCGTTGTATGGCCTGGGGCGATCTCATTCGGAAATCGATCGCCAGTTACCCAGGAGATGTGCGGATCGCATTACTCGCCACCGGCGGACTGAGCCACTCGATCGGTGAACCCGATATGGGCCGCATCGATGAGCCCTTCGACTATGAATGCATCGAGCGTTTCAAGGCGGGCGATCGCGAACAGCTTGTCTCGTTTGTCGATCGGAAAGTCGAAGCGGCCGGCAACGGCGCCGCCGAAGTCCGCAATTGGCTGGTCGCGCATGCGGTCGCAGGGGATGCGGGGTTCGAGAACATTCTCTATCGTTCGATTCCGGAGTGGTATGTGGGTTGCTGCTGGGCAGCCTGGAATCTCAAGGCCGCACACTAGATCATGACCTCACGCGGTTTGGTCGCGGCAGAGGCGCCGCGTGAGCTCAATTCCTGGCGGAAGTACTGGGCGCATCGCTTTGGGATCGCACCATTTCTGCCCACTTCGCGCGCCGAAATGGAAGCGCTCGGCTGGGACGCCTGCGATATCGTGATCGTCACGGGCGATGCCTATGTCGATCATCCGAGTTTTGGCATGGCAATCGTGGGCCGCGTGCTGGAGGCGCAGGGGTTTCGCGTCGGCATCATCGCCCAACCGCCTTGGCAAAGTCCGGCGGCATTCCGTGCACTTGGCAAACCGAATCTGTTTTTCGGCATCACCGCGGGCAACATGGATTCCATGGTGAACCGCTATACCGCCGATCGCCGCATACGAAGCGATGATGCCTACACGCCGGGTGGTGAGGGCGGTAAGCGCCCCGATCGATCGGTGATCGTCTACGCGCAACGCGCGCGTGAGGCCTACAAGAACGTGCCGATCATTGTCGGCGGCATTGAAGCGAGCCTCAGACGCATCGCGCATTTCGATTACTGGTCGGAGAAGGTCCGTCGCTCGATCCTCGTCGATGCCAAAGCGGATCTGCTGCTCTATGGCAATGCCGAACGCGCGATCGTCGAAATTGCCCACCGCCTTGGCAATGGTGAATCGATTGATGCGATCACCGATGTGCGTGGTACTGCGTTTCTGCGCGACCGGACACCAGCCGACTGGATCGAACTCGATTCCACGACCATTGATACACCGGGTCCGCTCGCGCCACCGGTCGATCCCTATGCGATGGCGCCGGCTGCGGGTGCGCGCGCGGTAAGTCCGGCAACGAATGTCGTCCATTTCGTGCGCCAAGTGAAGAATGAAGATCGCGCGCGCAGCGTGGTCCGCATGCCGGCGTTCGAACAAGTCGTCGATGACGCTGTGTTGTATGCGCATGCCTCGCGCATTTTGCATGTTGAATCCAACCCGGGTAATGCGCGCGCGCTGGTGCAAAGGCATGGCGACCACGATGTATGGATCAACCCGCCACCAATTCCGCTTACCACTGCGGAGA
>CAMDRJ010000247.1 GCA_945906755.1 Klebsiella pneumoniae
GGCGCGTGGATTGGTCGGCGTCACGGCGGCATCGATCACCTCTGCGCCATGCACTTGTTCCATCCAAACCGGCTCGTTCGGCAGATGGGCGCGTACCAACGCGCGGTTGTGCGCAACCTTGGCCGGCGCATCGCCGACATGCACGCCAAGGTTCAGTGCGGCCATGACACCTTCACTCACCCCGCCCAACCGAGTCGTACACAATGCGCGCACATTGGCCGGCACGCGCCATTGCGGTTCGATGAGAGCATCGGAGCCAAGCATGATCACTTGAGCCTTGCGATCGACTTGGCCAAATCGGCGGGCAGCGGCGCTTCCCACTCGCAAGCTTGTTGCGTCGTCGGATGAATGAGTCCAAGGCGCGCCGCATGCAAGGCCTGCCGACGCAGTTCACGCAGGCAAAGAGGCAGATCAACGCGCTTGGCCCCGTAGGTCGGATCACCGACCAATGCATGCCCAATCGAACGCAGATGCACGCGAATCTGATGGGTGCGCCCGGTGTCGAGCGAACACTCGACCGCGGTAAAGGCGCCCTCCTCGCTAAATCGCTTGATGACTCGATAGCGCGTGCGGGCCGGTTTGCCGGTGGCCACGATAGCCATACGCGTCCTCGCATGCGGGTCGCGCCCGATCGGTGCATCCACTTCACCGTCGGCCGCGACATGCCCATGCACGAGCGCAAAGTAAATACGCTTCACAGTGCGCGACTGTAATTGCCTGACCAGACTCGTCTGCGCGATATCGGTCTTGGCGACCACGAGCAGCCCACTGGTATCTTTATCGAGACGATGGACGATTCCCGCCCGCGGGAGCACTGCGGCACCCGGCGCGTGATGCAACAAGGCATTGAGCATCGTGCCTTGCCAGTTGCCGCTACCCGGATGCACGACCAGTCCGGCCGGCTTGTCGATGACCAAGATTGCATCGTCCTCGTGGACCACCTTGAGCCCGATTGCCTCCGCCTTAAAGGCGGATGCTTCCGCTGATGGTTGCGGTGCGATCCGCACCTGCTCCCCACCCCATACCGGCTTATCGAGAGCCACCGCACGACCGTTCACCGTCACATGCCCGGCCCGTGCCCACTGCTGAATGCGGCTACGGGAATGCTCGGGAAACATGCGCGCGAGCGCGGCGTCGCCCCGGATTCCGGCCAGCGTTGGGGGCACGATACCTTCGAGCGGGACGCTGGGATCGTCCAATTTCGGGCGCGCTTTCGGGTGTTGTGGCGACAGGATAGGCGAGAGCAAGTGGGACACTACGGATATGCGGCTATAATTTTCTCTTGAAGCGCGCGCGGCACCAGCTGCATGTCACGATTCTTGGAATCTCGGCGCGTCCCCGGCAAGATTCTTACCAGGCGAAAAACTCTGCTATGCAGAATGCGTTGGCGTCCAACTCGACCGGCCGTAGTGTAACTGCAATCACAATGCGGCTGCTTTTCATCCTGTTCGCCGGCCTCATCGCCGGCTGCGGCCTTGGCGGCAAGGAATACGACGAAACCATCGGCTGGTCGGCGCAAAAGCTGTACGACGAGGCCAAGGACTCGCTCAACAGCGGCAACTACACGCTCGCGGTCAAGTATTTCGAGAAGCTCGAAGCGCGCTATCCCTATGGACGATATGCCCAACAGGCGCAGCTCGAAGTGGCGTATGCCTACTACAAGGAGGGGGAAGTCGCCCAAGCAGTGGCCGCGGCCGATCGTTTCATCAAGTTGCATCCCAATCACGCCAATGTCGACTATGCCTACTATTTGAAAGGCCTCACCAATTTCAACGAAACGCAGGGCCTGTTTGCCGGCCTCACGCGGGAAGACCCGTCTGCACGGGATCCAAAGGGCACGCGGGAATCATTCGATGCCTTCAAGGAGCTCGTGACCCGTTTTCCGACCAGCAAGTACGCGGCGGATGCAACCGCGCGCATGAAATTTCTCGTCAACGCGCTGGCGCAGCATGAGGTGCATGTCGCGCGTTGGTATATGCGCCGCTCGGCGTACATTGCGGCGGTCAATCGCGCGCAGTACGCCCTGAAAACCTACCCCGAAGCACCTGCCACCGAGGAAGCACTTGCAATCATGGTGGGTGGCTACGGCGCCTTGGGTATCACGGAATTAAGCGATGATGCGCGGCGCATCCTGGAAAAAAATTACCCGAACAGCAAATTTGCAGAGGCGCTCCGGAAGGAACGCTCGGGATGGTGGAAACACTGGGAGTAGCACCTAGCGGTGCTGGCGACCGTTACAGCTTGATTTTGTGATCGGCGATATGTGCGCGGATCACTGCTTCAATATCCGGATCGGCTTTGAAGCCCATTGCATTCGCGCGCGGCGTACGAAACTTGGTCGGCCATGTCCTCACGATGGCGCGAATCCGCTCATCGGGAACATATTGAACGAGCGCTGCGCGTTCCCGCCCGGCGATACGGCCTAAGGCATCGACCATCTCGCGGACCGTGGCCGTAATGCCCGCAAGATTAACCACGCGAAAACCTTCCCATGCTGCCGCGGGCAATTCATGCGCATGGATGAACGCATCGATCGCACGAGATGGCGATAGCAACCAGACGCCGGTTGAATCAGCCACCGGGCATTTCGAGATTTCACCATTCAGCGGCTCACGCAGCACGCTCGACGCAAACGATGAGGCCGCCAGATTCGGGCGCCCCGGACGAATGACGATCGTCGGTAATCGCATCGAACGACCATCGATGAAGCCCTTACGCGTGTAGTCATTCACCAGATATTCGCCGACGACCTTTTGCGTGCCGTACGACGATTGCGGCGTTGGCGTGGTGGCATCATCGAGCACATCGGGCATCCCACCGCCAAACGCGGCTACCGAACTCGAGAAGAGGACGCGCGGCGGCGCATCGAGCTTGCGGCAGATATCGAGGACGGTGCGCGTGCCCTCCACATTCACCCGCATGCCAAGATCGAAATCCGCTTCGGCACCCGCGCTCACCACCGCAGCCAGATGAAAGACGGTATTTGTATCGGCATCGATCGCCTTGGCAAGGACACCGGGTGCCGCCAGATCACCCTGCACATAGGTCAACCGCGCATCGCGCTCAGTCGGAAACGCGGTGTCGAATACCTTGATCTGGTTGATCGATTGCAGCGTCCCGGATGCATCTGTCAGCTTGCCGCGAGTGGCCAATGCACGCGCTAAACGATGGCCCAGCATGCCGCCGCCACCGGTAATGAATACCTTCATTTGCTCTCTCCGCTCGCTTACCAGTCATGCCGATTCTACTTGACGCGCTCGTCCGCGGTCGCTGCCTTCGCATCAAGACTGGCAAAGAACGCAGCCACATCGGTGAGCGATCGCGTGCGGCGCATCGGCGGCAGACTATCCAAGATCGCCTTGCCATATCCGCGGGCAATGATGCGCCGATCGCAAATCATGAGGACGCCTCGATCGCTCTCGTCACGGATCAGGCGTCCGGCGCCTTGTTTCAAGGCAATCGCGGCAGCGGGCACCTGGTAATCGATAAAGCCGTTGCGTCCCATCCGATTCAACCAGGCAAGGCGTGCGGCCAGGACCGGATCATCGGGCGAAGCAAAGGGCAACTTATCGATGACCACCAGCGACAATGCATCGCCCCGCACATCGACGCCCTCCCAGAAGCTGGCGCTGGCGATCAGCACCGCGTTTCCGTGGGCGCGAAAGCTCTCAAGAAGATGGGTCTTGGTGCCCTGCCCTTGTAGGAGCAAAGGATAGTCGATGCCTTCACGCGGCAGTCGCTCGCTCAAGATTTCATGCGCGCGTCGCATCGCACGCAATGAGGTAAAGAGCAGAAAAGCCCGGCCGCGACTCGCGCGCAACACTGGAATACAAGCGTCGACCACGGCATCGGTGAAATCAGTCGCCGCAGGATCAGGAATGCCCTCCGGCAAATACAACAGCGCATTGTTCGAATAGTCAAATGGACTTGGCCAAATCGCGGTCTGCGCATCGTCCAGTCCGAGCCGCTGCTGATAGAGCGCAAAGCTGCCGCCCACCGCAAGGGTCGCAGAAGTAAGAATCCAACTGCGCTTGCGCGCGTCGATTTGCCGGCGAAACGGCACGGCGACATCCAGCGGCGAGCGATGCAGGATGAGCGCCTGGCTCCTTAGTTCCACCCAGCGAACCATTCCCTCATCTTCAGCATCGGTCCAGTGCACGATACGGCGCGCCAGATCGGTGGCCCGCCCATGGCAGGCAGCGAGTCCCTCGGACCGTTCGGCATGCGATTCCAGCACCTTGGCGAGCGCATGGATCGAACTGCCAAGGAAATTGAGCGCGTCCTTGAAACCCTCGAAACGATCGAGACCTTGTTCTGCGATGCGCGTTTCTTTGAGTGGGATGGCAAGGCGCAGATCGCGCGCGGCCTTGTCGGCACTTCGCACACGGTCGGTAAGGGTGCGTTCCTCAGGCGCCGACACGCGCGCTTCAACCAAGCCGTCGCGACACAAATCCAGCACCTGCCCGGTACTGACACTTTCTCCGAAAAACTGCGTCGCCGCCTCTGGCAACTGATGGGCCTCATCCAAGATGACCGTATCGCAGGACGGCAAGAGCTCTGCCATCCCCTCGTCGCGCAGCATCGCGTCAGCAAAAAAGAGATGATGGTTGACGACCACGATATCGGCCATCAGCGCCTCACGACGCGCCTTCATGACGTAGCACTGCTTGAACGTCGGGCACTCCTGGCCAAGGCAGTTTTCGCGGGTTGAGGTCGCTAGCGCCCAGGCGGGCGACGTCTCTGGAATATCCGGCAGCTCGGCCCGGTCGCCGGTCGCGCTACGTGCGGCAAAGCGCGCGATCGATTGCAAATGACTGGCGACATCGCGCGATTGCAAACGCCCATCATGCACATGCCGCTCCAGATGGTAGCCGCACACGTAGTTCGCACGCCCCTTCAAGAGAGCGATCTGTGCCGGGAGCCCCAAAGCATCCCGCACGGTAGGCAAATCCCGATGGAACAACTGATCCTGTAATGTCTTGGTCCCGGTTGATATCAGCACCTTCCCGCCATAGAGCAACGCGGGAACCAGATATGCGACCGTCTTGCCGGTGCCGGTTCCCGCTTCGGCAATCAGGACTGAACGATCGCGAACGGCTTGCGCAATCGAACTGGCCAGCTCGATCTGCTGCGGGCGATGGCGATACGACGCGAGCGCACTGGCCAGCGGACCGCTTGGTGCGAACACCGCGGCCACCGTCTGGTCCACGTAAGGAGCCCCTCCTCCAGGCGGCGTGCCGCCGCCATCGACTGCTGCTGTACCTCGTTCAACCGTCACGGTATTTCGTCTACCTTCACCCAAATAACGCGCTGCAGAGTGCGCGATGCCGAAGCGCTCGATAGTACGCGACCATGGCCGATTGCACCGCCTCCCAACTGGATCCATTCACCGAGGCGCCCGGTCACGGTCGCACTGATCCGATCGGCATCGATCGCGCCCAATGACTTGTCGTTCATATGCTCACGTTTTGATTGAATCTCGACGATCACGCGATCACCGACCATGCGCGGCATGACACTGAAACCGTTCGCCGCGCTGCGCAAGGTCGTCGATGGCACCACGCCGTAACCGCTTGGCGTCGGCACGACAGATTCCTGCTGAACCGGCACCGATTGTTCGGTGACGATGAACGCAGCGACCCCTTCGATGGTTTGCACTTGCTGAACGGTTCCATCACCGGCGGCGGCGCGGCTCGAATAGACTCGATCGTTGCCCGTTGCACGACCAGCACTCGGATGTTCGCCCGGTTCCGCCCGCTGCACGGAAATCATCAAACGACGATAGGGCACATCGATCGACCGTAACGCCGCCTTGATTTGCTCGCGATTGCGCGGATTGCTGCGAATGATCAGCTGGTTCGCCATCCCGCTTACCGCACCGCCTGGATCGACCAGCGGCTGCAGCACCGTCAGAATTTGTTCTACCGTCCTATACCTGAGCGGGACGGACTCCACATCATTGGCCTTAGCCGGCATTGCGCCGGCGAGCAGAGAAGAGACGAAGACGAGAAAAAGGTGCGAGCGCATGGATCAATGCCGTCGATTGCAGACTTTGCGGTGCACCGCATGCGATCGCATCGATAAACCAGAAAGAGGAAAGACGGTACCACGGTACCCGAACCGCCGTTCGCGCGATGCGCCGAGATGGCAGCGGTGATGGATGCAATTCACGCAGTCGATGCATGCGCCACTGCAACCGCGTTTGCAGGGCTCACAAAATCCAAGATGTGATACCAAACCCTGACTGCAAGCAACGCACTAGCTAGGGATTCATTGAACAAGGGGGCTCGCCCCCTCGTAACTCCCTGAAAAATATGGTCACGCTGATTGCGCGAGATAGCTTAATCAGCGT
>CAMDRJ010000248.1 GCA_945906755.1 Klebsiella pneumoniae
GCCTTCGTACATCAGATCGACGATCAACTTGAGCTCGTGAAGACATTCGAAATAAGCCATCTCGGGCGCGTAGCCGGCTTCAACGAGAATTTCGAATCCCGCTTTCACCAGTTCAACGCAACCGCCGCACAAGACCGTCTGCTCGCCGAATAGATCGGTCTCGGTCTCTTCCTTGAAATTCGTGGCGATGACACCGGCCTTACCGCCGCCGATCGACGCGGCATAGGACAGCGCCATATCGTGTGCTTTGCCGGATGGATCCTGGTGAACCGCGATCAACATCGGCACGCCGCCGCCGGCTGCATAGGTCGAACGTACCGTGTGTCCGGGCGCTTTGGGCGCAACCATCCAGACATCAATATCGGCACGCGGCTTGACCTGTCCGTAATGAATATTGAAGCCGTGGGCGAATGCGAGTGACGCCCCTTTTTTCATGTTCGGTTCGACTTCGTCGTGATACACCGCGCCAATGCTTTCATCTGGCATCAGCATCATGACGACGTCGGCGCCCTTGACTGCATCGCTTACTTCGGCAACCTTGAGGCCCGCCTTCTTGGCCTTGTCCCAGGAGGCGCCGCCCTTCCTCAACCCAACGATCACTTTCACGCCCGATTCATTCAGGTTTAGCGCATGCGCATGGCCCTGCGAACCGTAACCAATGATCGAGACCTTCTTGCCCTTGATGAGAGACAGATCGGCGTCTTTCTCGTAGTAGACCTTCATGAATTCCCCTCTTTATGGTTTGAAAAATATTGGTGATGACAACGCGCTTTGGCCAAGGCAGGCCGCCGGCGCAACCGATGACATTCCGATTACCAGGCGTTCGGCGTTACGCCCGCAGCACCCGCTCGCCCCGCGAAATGCCCGAAGCACCGGTACGAACGGTTTCGAGAATCGCGCCGCGATCAAGCGCTTCGATAAAGGCATCGAGCTTTTGTCCGGTCCCGGTAAGCTCGATGACATAGGTCGTTTCCGTGACATCCAGAATACGACCGCGAAAAATCTCGGTCATGCGCATCATTTCGTCCCGATAGGTGTCGGTGGCGCGGACTTTGACCAGCATCAATTCGCGCTCGATGTGCTTATCCTCGGAAAGATCGACGAGCTTGACGACCTCAATCAATTTGTTCAGTTGTTTGGTGATCTGCTCGATCACATCGGACGATCCGCTCGTCACGATCGTCATCCGCGAGAGCGACGCATCTTCAGTCGGTGCAACCGTCAGCGACTCGATGTTATAGGCGCGCGCGGAAAACAGTCCGGCGACTCTCGATAGCGCGCCGGACTCGTTTTCGAGAAGAACAGAAATTATATGTCTCATGGGAGAAAGGCAGCAAAAGGACAGCGAATGGACAGCAACACAATGGGCGGTCTACTTGCCGCTAACGGCAGATAGCCCGGTGATGAAGCAACGGACCTCGCGACCCTCAATCAAATGTAATCGGTGGTACGGGTTTGAATGTCAGAGGTCTTCGGCGAGGATCATTTCTGTGAGGCCTTTCCCGCCGGCCACCATCGGATAAACGTTCTCCGTCTGGTCGGTGACAAAGTCCATGAACACCAGATCATCCTTACGCTTGAACGCTTCGCGCAGCGCAGGCTCCACATCCCCGGGCTTGTCGATGCGCATGCCGACATGCCCGAAGCTCTCGGCCAACTTCACAAAATCAGGCAATGCATTCATATACGACTCGGCATAGCGATTGCCATGGAAGAATTGCTGCCACTGGCGGACCATGCCCATATACCTGTTGTTGAGGTTGATCACTTTGATCGGTAGACGGTATTGCTTGCAGGTCGACAGTTCCTGAATGCACATGATGATCGAGGCTTCGCCGGTGACACAGGCAACCTGCGCCCCCGGATTGGCTTGCTGCACACCCATCGCGGAGGGCAGCCCGAACCCCATGGTGCCAAGACCGCCTGAGTTGATCCAACGACGCGGCTTGTCAAATTTGTAGAACTGCGCGGCGAACATCTGGTGCTGTCCGACATCCGAGGTCACGAATGCGTCGCCGCCGGTCACTTCATACAGTTTCTCGACCACGAACTGCGGCTTGATCTGCGCGGACGTGCGGTCATAGCGCAGGCAGTCCTTGGAGCGCCACAATTCGATTTGCGCCCACCATGCAGCGATTGCGGCCTTGTCCAATTCGGCGACACGCGGCTCAAGTTGGCGAGTCAATTCTTCCAGAACCTCTGGCACATGCCCCACGATCGGGATGTCCACCTTCACCCGCTTGGAGATCGATGACGGATCGATATCGATATGGATAATTTTTCGCGCGAACGACTCGAAGTCTTTCGGGTCGCCGATCACGCGATCATCGAACCGCGCGCCGATCGCAAGCAACACATCGCAGTGCTGCATCGCCATGTTGGCTTCGTAGGTGCCATGCATGCCCAACATTCCCATGAATTGCGGATCGGTGCCCGGAAATCCGCCAAGCCCCATCAGCGTATTGGTGCACGGGAAGCCAAGCTTTCGTACCAGATTGGTCAGATTGTCTGACGCATCGGAAAGAATGACGCCGCCACCGGTGTACACCATCGGACGCTTTGCCTCGAGCAGCAATTGCGCCGCCTTTTTGATCTGCCCGACATGCCCCTTGGTCACCGGGTTGTACGAGCGCAGCGACACTTCCTGCGGGTACACGAACTCGCATTTCGCGGCCGTCACGTCCTTTGGAATATCGACAAGGACCGGCCCCGGTCGGCCGGTGGTTGCGATATAGAAGGCCTTGCGCAAGGTGGTGGCGAGATCGCGCACATCTTTCACCAGGAAATTGTGTTTGACGCAAGGCCGGGTAATACCGATTGCATCGACCTCTTGAAAGGCATCAAGACCAATCGCAGCGGTGGGCACCTGACCGCTGAGGATGACCATCGGGATCGAATCCATGTATGCCGTAGCAATACCGGTGACCGCATTCGTGACACCCGGACCGGAAGTGACGAGACATACGCCGACCCGTTTGCTGGCGCGCGAATAGCCGTCGGCCGCATGCGCGGCGCCCTGTTCATGCCTGACCAGAACGTGTTTGACCTTGTCTTGTTTGAAAATCGCGTCATAAATGAACAAGACCGCACCACCCGGATACCCGAACACGCAGTCGACCCCTTCGGCCTCAAGGCTTTTTACGATGATCTCTGCACCGGTCAATTCCATGAACAATCCACAGTGAATTCCTAAGGAAACGCTGATTGAGCTTTCTTGCGCAATCAGCGTGCACATATATAGATAGGGAGTTACGAGGAGGCACGCCCCCTTGATGAGGTATTCCCTAGCTAACGACGACCGATAGTTTTGCGAGAACCGGCCAGGACGGACAAAAGAGTTTGAATTTTAAGGCAAAACACGTACTGAGAGGAAGCCCAACGCCAATCGCGCGGATGTCAATTTCAATGCCCCCCTTGAGAAGCGGGGCGGAATTCGCCTAAGATCCCCCGCCCTGCTACCCTAGAGGATGATGATTGAACGGCCAAGCAGTCGCTGATTCTCCCGCTATCCAATAAGAACGACTAAGAACGACGAAAGGACCGTCCGCTGTCCTCCAGATCCGAGCTTTCCGAGTTTCTCGCCTCCGTTGAACGACGTGCCTATAAGCACGCGGTGTTTGCCGTCCGCGATGAGGAAGCGGCGCTCGACATCGTCCAAGACAGCATGATGAGGCTGGCCGAAAAGTACGGCCATCATCCGATTGAAGAGCTACCCATGCTCTTTCAGCGCATCCTGCAGAACGCGATCAGGGATCACTTTCGGCGGCAGAAAGTTCGATCTATTTGGACGACTCCCCTATCAACCCTCTTCGGAAAGTCCGATGATGAGGAACGAGATCCGCTCGATTCGGTCGAAGCGTCGGACGATGGCGTAATTCCCCAGGATCCGGCCGCAAGGTTCCAGCAAGCCGAAATGTTGACACTTCTCGAAACGGAGATTCGAAATTTACCGGCACGTCAACGGGAGGCCTTTCTGCTACGTTACTGGGAGGAACTTGATGTTGCCGAGACCGCAGCGGCGATGGGATGCTCCGAAGGGAGCGTCAAAACGCACTGTTCAAGGGCAACCCATGCGCTAGCCGCAGCGCTCAAGGCTAAAGGTATTGACCTGCAATCATGAATGAAGATCTCTTCGGTGCAAAGGCGAGAAACCTGTTGAACCAGGGGCTTACGCTTGATGCGACCAAAATCACCCAGTTGCGCGCGGCACGCGAGCAGGCCCTTAGCCGTCAACGACAGGTGTCCTGGGTGCTCATCCCCCAGTGGGCTGGTCGGGTATTCGGTTCGCACAGCAATGCCGGGTGGCTCTTGGTACCGCTCGTGTTCGGCGTTCTCGCGCTCATTGCTTTCCAATACTTTCAATCGAATCAAATCGTGGATGAATTGGTCGAACTCGATGCGGCCGTTCTCAAAGGGGAATTGCCGATCGATGCCTACTTAGATTCGGGGTTCCAGGCATGGCTCAAAAAATCCACCGAATAATCCTTCTGATCGCCCTTTGCCTTGCGACTTCGGTCTGGGCGGCGGATCGGAACGGGCCCGCTTGGTCGGCTCTGAAAAAAGAGCAAAAACAAATTCTTAGCCCGCTCGAGTCCGAGTGGGTCAATTTTGACGCGCAGCGTCGGGCCAGATGGATATCGATCGCGAATCAGTACCCAAAAATGGGGCAAGAGGAGCAAGAACGAATCCAGCGCCGCATGAAAACATGGGCAACGCTCACCAAGGAACAGCGCCAAGTGGCGCGCGAGAGCTATCGTGATTTATCTCAGTTGCCGCCGGCACAGCGCCAAGAGGTTCGCCAAAAGTGGGAGGAGTACCGCAAGCTCCCCGATGATGAGCGGCGACAATTCGCTCCCGAATCCGCGCCGGCCAACCGTTAGTGCTTTCCTTGCGACGGCGCTGAGGGCCGAAGGTTTGACGCCTTCCTTTCTAGCAGTGTGATGTCCGTCGAGAAAGTTTTCCCCCCGTTTTGGCGACGCTTGGCAGCCATCGCCTATGAGTCCTTGCCGGTTCTTGCCATTATCATTGGCGTCGGCTTTCTTTTTATCGGCTTAGCCGAACTCGTGTTTGGCAATGCCGGGCGGCTTCCGAAGGCACATCGCGTCGCCCTCTTTATCTGTTGGTATGCGGCGATCGGGGCGTACTTCATATTTTGTTGGCGACGTGGTCAGACCCTTCCGATGCGCGCTTGGCGCTTGCGCTTAGCAACCCCAAGCGGTGCGCCCGTGCCGGTACGCAACGTTCTGGCGCGATTTGCGATGGGTTCGGCCGCTTGGTGCACCGCGATCTTCGCCCTCATGTGGATTCGCGAACATACCGACTCATTCATTGGCTGGGCATGCTTGGCGCCGGTGGTAATTGCCTGCGGATGGGCGCTATTCGATCGCAATCACCAAACCTTGTACGACAAGCTGGCCGGCACCGAGCTGATTCTTGAAGCACCGGCGCGTCGCGCTGGGCGCTAACGCCGTTCGACCCACCACATCATGACCACGGCGGCTAGCAGGAACATGGCGCTTGGCAAAGCCGCGGCCATTGCCGGTGGCCATTGCTGCAGAACGCCCAAATGCGCGATCAGGCTGTTCAAGCCGTGAAACAGAATGCCTAGCATGATCCCGGAAAAAACCTTCCATCCCAGTCCGCCATGTCGGGCATGCACATAGGCGAATGGCAGGGCAAGCGCCATCATGACCCAGGCCGCGATCGGATAAACCACCTTTGTCCAAAGCGCAATTTCGTAGCGTTCCGTCCGCTGTTTGTTGGCACTCAGGTGTTGCACGTATTGCCACAGATTCCAGGCCGTCATCTTCCTGGGATCGATCGTGAGAACGGCCAGCACTTCCGGTGTCAGGACCGACGCCCATTGCATTGACGGCATTGACACGACGACTGCGCCTTTGTCGGTAAAGCGCGTCTGCGTGACATCCAACAATTCCCATCGATTCTCGTCGGCATAGCGTCCGGTGCGCGCTTCGCTGATCGCCGTTAATCGCATGTCATCATCAAATTCGTACATGGTCACGCTGGTGAGCGTCGCGTCGGCCTCGACCTGTCGTACGTTTACAAACGATTGCAGCGAGCGGACCCACAATCCGGAACGAAATTCCTGCGCGACGGTGGATCCAAGTGCAGCAAGCCGCAGCCGTTGGCCCGCCCGCTCGGCATACGGCGTGACAAACTCACCGACGATAACAATGATGACGATGAATACCGCGCCCATCCGAAACAGCGTCCAGCCGGCGTGTGCCGGGGAAAATCCGGATGTGCGCATGACCGTGTATTCCGAATTCGATGCCAGCAATGAGAGCGCGTAAAGCGTGCCGATCAGTACCGCGACGGGAAA
>CAMDRJ010000249.1 GCA_945906755.1 Klebsiella pneumoniae
ACGCCAGTGGCATCGCCGAGTAGCTAAGTGTGGAAGAGATAACCGCTGAAAGCATCTAAGCGGGAAACTTGCCTCAAGATGAGACCTCCCGGACCGTAAGGTCCCTGAAGGGTCGTCCTAGACCAGGACGTTGATAGGCTGGGTGTGGAAGCGCAGTAATGCGTTGAGCTAACCAGTACTAATTGCCCGTGAGGCTTGATCCTATAACCCCAAACGAAGGGCGTTGTAGTGAATGGACTCGTCGCACCGTAACAACGCGACAATGCATACAATCGCAACCCGATCGGCGCTGGCTCACTTGAGCGGTGGTGATCAACAAAAAACTTCTTCCCCGACATCGCTGTGTGGCTGCCCTCCAAGAGGATAGCGGCACGGTGAGCAAGAACAGCCTGGTGGCAACAGCGCGCTGGAACCACGCCTTCCCATCCCGAACAGGACCGTGAAACGGCGCCGCGCCGATGATAGTGCGGATTGCCCGCGTGAAAGTAGGTCACCGCCAGGCTTATCTACACCCCACACGCCTCGATGCTCAATGCATCGGGGCGTTTGGCTTTGGAGAACCCAGGCGGTCACCGACTTCACGCGCGTGACAACAACGGATCCGCTGTTGCGGCGCAGATCCGATGCAGATTGAGCGTCGGGAGTGGGCGGGAAGGGCCGATAGGCGGCATGCAACATCCTCGTTGCAAGTCGCCGAATTCTTTTGCAGGTGACGCGGCCGGGCGTGTTGCGACCAAGACCGTCACAATTTAACAACGCATTAACATTGTGATTGGCCTTGGCGCCCGAAGAACGTTAAGTTATGACAAATATCGTCACATGGTTGCAATGCGGCTCGGGCAACAGGCCTGCGCAACCGCGAAGTGACGGGCGAAACAGAATCTTGTTCGCAGGAGATGTTGAGGCTTTGCATGGTCCCCTCCGATCGAACCTAGGCGCGATCCGCGTCTTTATCTGATATCCGTATTGGCCGCGTGGCGCCGCAGTCCGATCAAACATCGATTATTGATCGGGCTGTCTCCTCGGTCACCTATCTTAAACAAGCTGCTTGATCGTCTAAAACACCCTTCCTCAAGGTACCGATCAAGCAGACTCACCCATTATGCAAGGGGCGTATCCGAGAACGCTTCCTTCGCAGCTGGCCGCGCGGTGATTGCTTCAAACCAACGTTTGAGATTGGGGAAGCTTGCCAGGTCGATGCCGTGCCAAGCGCGCCGCGTGAGCATCGGCGACATCATCACGTCGGCCACCGAATACTGTGGCCCCGCCAAATACGCGCTTTGACCAAGCCGGTTCTCAAGCATGGTGTAAAGAGTTTTCGATCGCGCCAAGGCAGCCTGTTCTGCGGCAGGCTCTTTTGGAATGCGCCCTTGCGCCATCATATGCAAGGGGATTACCCCAGGCACGAACGTTGCAGAATGCCAAAACATCCACTGATAGCACGCAGCGCGCTCGGCGACGCTGGTGGGTAGCAACTTGCCGCTCTTTTCAGCCAGATACAGCAGGATCGCGCCGGATTCAAAAATCGTAACCGGCCCGCCTGGCGCATCGTGATCGATGATGGTCGGAATCACCTGATTCGGATTCATCTTCGTGTATTCGGGCGTCTTGTGCTGCCCCTTTGAGATATCGACCGGAACAATTCGATGAGGAAGGCCTGATTCAGCGAGCATCAGAATCGCTTTGCGTCCGTTTCCGGTTTTCCATGTGTAGCAGTCAATCATCGTTATCTCCTGTTCGACTTATTCAAGTGAATCGCAGCGCCGCTTAGTCGCATCGATCGCGATCGATGGCGCGTGTGGGCTAGCTTCGGAATCATACCAAGTGCCGCCCCAATGCTTCGTACACCCGTCGGTGCAGCGCCTCACTGCGAATCATCGTACTCTGCGCTGGTGGCTTATAGTTCGAGTGAGCGATCCCAGCCTTCGAAATGGTTGATCGCCGACTGAAAGGGGGAAACGATGGGCTTCGCCCGCATGTGGTGTTGGTGTGTGCTTCTGACGCTTCCGATGGCTGCGATCGGGCAAGGCTGGCCTGCCAAGCCGATCCAGATCTTTCATGGGTTCGCTGCGGGTGGCAATCCCGACATTGTCGCGCGGCTCATCGCTCCAAGTTTGAGCGAGCGCCTTGGCCAACCGATCGTCGTGGAACCAAGACCCGGTGCCGGCGGGCGGATCGCGACACTCCATGTGGCACGGCAACCGCCGGACGGCCATTCCCTAATCATGTTGACGGGCGGCGATTCCGTTCTCGCGGCAACACTCAAAGATCTTCCATACGATCTGCTGCGGGATTTCGTATTCATCTCGGCCACGACCCAGTTTCCCTTCCTCATCCTTGTCCAGTCGAATTCGCCCTATCGAACACTGCGCGATTTGATCGACGATGCCAGGCGACGGCCAGGAAAATTGAGTTATGGGCATTCGGGGACGGGCACGACGCTTCATTTGGTCGGCGAGCTGATCAAGGAAATGGCCGGGGTCGATATGTTGCATATTCCGACCAAGGGCACGCAAGCCCAGGAATTGGCAGCCGGGCGGCTTGATATGAGCGTAGGCGTCTCGACGTCATCGATGCCGTTCCTGAGATCGGGAAAGATCCGCGCGTTGGCAGTGACCTCGGCCGCCCGCTCAAGAGATTTTCCGGACGCCGAAGCGGTTGGCGAAGTATTGCCCGGATACGAAGTCACCTCCTGGTTGGGTCTTGCCGCGCCGGCCGGAACGAGCGCAGCAGTTGTTGAGCGCTTATCGAATGAGATTCGCGCTGTTCTTGCTCAGGAGGATGTGAAGGCGCGGCTCCTAAACATGGGAGCTGAGCCCTTTGGTACCAGCGGCCAGGAATTCCGTGCGCGCGTTGAGGCCGACTTCAAGAAATGGCGTGCGTTGGCTGAGAAGGTCAAGCTGGATTGAGCAACGATGCCGTTTCCGTGCAGCGCGTTTTTCGGACGCAGTATCTGTCGACGCTCTTCTTGCCATTTGCCGCCGGATTCTTCCTGTCGTTCATCTTTCGCAATACCAACGCGGTCATCTCGAAGGATCTCAGACTCGAGCTGAACCTGACGGCCGCGGATCTCGGCCTGTTGACGAGCGCGTACTTTCTTGCGTTTGCGTTGATGCAGATTCCGGTTGGCGTTTTTCTGGATCGGTATGGCCCCCGCAAGGTGGTGGTGTCTTTGCTCGCAGTCGCGGCATTAGGGTCTTTGGCATTTGCCGCAGCCGATTCACTCACGACATTGACGATGGCCCGCGCCCTGATTGGCGTCGGCGTGTCCGCATGCCTGATGGGTGCGTTCAAAGCGTTCGCACTATGGTTTCCGCACGATCGCATTGCCACTGCGAACGGTTGGGTGATTGCCGCAGGCGGCCTAGGCGCCCTCACTGCCACCATCCCGCTCGAAGTCGTCACGCAGCAAATTGGGTGGCGAATGATGTTTGTGGGCCTCGCCGCCGTGGCTATTGCGATCGCGTTGTGGATTCTCATGGTCGTCCCGGAGAAATCGGCTGCGGGCAATCCGGAAAGTTGGATGGAGCAGATCCACAAGGTCGGCACCATTCTCTCTACCAAAACGTTCTGGCAGATCGGGCTGCCGATGGCAACCGTGCAGGCTGTCTATCAGGCCAACTTTGGACTATGGCTGGTGCCCTGGCTCATGGATACCAATGGACTCGATCGCGCCACCGCCGCGCAGTGGCTCTTTTGGATGGCGCTTGCCTCGACGATTGGTTCAATCGTCTACGGCAGTGGCGCCGATCAATTCGCCAAACGCGGTATTTCACGATTAGCGATCTATCGCATAGGTGCGTCGATTGCCGTCGTCGGTTATTTTGCCTCGCTCATCGAGCTGCCTTGGCGTCTGCCGATTCTTATCGTCTACGCATTCGGCGCAATCGCACCGACCCTCGCCTACGCGCTGCTGACCCAACGTTTCCCTCCGGAAATGTCCGGGCGTGTGACCACTGCGGTGAACATGACGATGTTTGCCGCCGTATTCGCCGCGCAATGGGGCGTCGGTGCGATGCTGCGCTTTTTTCCATTCATCGACGGACGCTATACCGCTCAGACGTATGTCACCGCCTTTGCCGTGCTTGGGATCTTGCAATTGATCGCACTGGTTTGGCTGCTCTGCCCGGTGCGCAGTGAGCCAAGATAGCCTTGCGATCAACTTGAATCGCGATAGGTATGCGAAACTGGCGCATATGGACGCTGAAAAGTATACGCAGGGCATGCAGGGCACACTCGGAGCCCATCTTGGCATCCGCTTCGTCGAGTTGTCGAAGGAGCGGGTGACCGCCGAGTTGACCATTCACGATCTTCTACTCAACCTATCGGGTGTGGTGCATGGTGGGACGCTGATGGCGTTCGCCGACACGGTAGGTGCGGTCGGTACGATCATGAACCTCCCCGATGGCGCCAGCACTGCGACGATTGAATCCAAAACCAATTTTTTTGCGGCCGGACGCCGTGGCACATTGCATGCGGAATCACTGCCGCTCCATATCGGCTCGCGGACGATGGTCTGGCAGACGCGCGTAACCGACGACACTGGGCGGCTCGTGTCGATGACGGTTCAAACGCAGATTGTCATCCCCGCCAAGGCCGATTGAGACGTGCCCAGCGCTAGCTGACGCCGAGCAGCTCGACCTCGAACACCAACGTCGCGTTAGGTGGAATCACGCCGCCGGCACCGCGTGCCCCATAGCCAAGCGCCGGCGGAATGGTGAGCTTGCGTACGCCGCCCACCTTCATGCCTTGCACGCCTTCATCCCATCCGGCGATGACCTGCCGTGCCCCTAATGCAAACTCGAAAGGATCATCACGGTCCTTGCTCGAATCAAATTTTTTGCCATCGGTCAGCCAGCCCGTATAGTGAACGGTGACATCTTGACCGCTTGTAGCGGTGTCGCCGGTCCCCAACGAAACTTCGTCGATGATGAGTCCGCTGGCGGTAGTCGTGGAGGTCATAAAAT
This sequence comes from Klebsiella pneumoniae, assembly GCA_945906755.1. GTDB lineage: Bacteria > Pseudomonadota > Gammaproteobacteria > Burkholderiales > SG8-39 > SHXR01. Next base: position 4,968 of record CAMDRJ010000249.1, read on the forward strand.
TCTCTAGCGTTTCAATCCTTCATTGTAGCGGTGTCCTTGCCAATCGTTGTTATCAGGAGCGCCGTCTGGCCGTCCAACTCCCAGCCTCCGCCCGCGATCGCGTCTCGCCTTGCATGCCCGACGGATCGATCTTGCCGCGAAACTCTGTGAGCTGACCGTTGTACAAGATCGAAAATCGGATTGCGTCGCTTCGTACCGTTACGTCGCGCAACGGCGTGTCATGTTCACCGATGATCGCGGTGCCGGTCAGTCGATCAGGCGCCTGGTCAATGACAAGAATAATCCGCTCCCTCGCGAGGCCTGGCGGTGCCATGAGCGACCACGTTCCGCCCACCCGCGCGGGGACGACGTAGTAGAGCAGGGTCGTGTGGGTCATGCCGTTGATCATGAGCTTTTCTTCGGTGTCGAAAGTCACCGTCTTGTCGGCGGGCCATGGGGTGAGCGCATAGTCGTGCGACACAATGCGGGCGCCCACCGGCAATTCGGCGCGCAGCTTCGGCACCAGCCGTGGCATCAAGCGGGGCAGCAGATACATCGTGATAACCGAGGCGTCCTGCAACGATGCATCGAACAGATCGCCCGCAACGAACTTCACGCGGTCCGACAGATTCTGGCTGGCCGCTTGCTTCTGCGAATGCGCGACGAGACTCGCATCGCGCTCCAGGCCGACACCACGCGCGCCGTAGCGTTTTGCCGCTTCGATCACCAGTCGCCCGTCCCCGGAACCCAGGTCATAGACAACATCGTTGGGTTTGATTTCGGCGAGCTTCAACATCTCATCGACGATGACCCACGGTGTCGGCACGAAGGGCCCACCGTCGCTGGTGGTCGGTTGGTCCTGCGCAATCAGGTCGCGTGGTGAAGCAAGCGATATAAGCGGCGCGGCGGCCAGCGCCTTTAGCATCCAGCGGCGGCGGGTGAATGTACTTGGATGGCTTTCCGTCTGAACCTTCGCAATGGAAGTAAGATCGGCGGATACAGATTTTCTATCGATGGAGTTATAGGTCATGGAATTCGGCTATTTCACGTTGAGCGACAACCACTATCCGAACAGTCCGCGCACGCCGAACGACTTCGTGCTCGAAATCCGCGAACAGGCCATTCTCGCCGATCAACTCGGCATGCACTCATGCTGGATCGGCGAACATCATTTCGACTCCCTTGGCGTCAACTCGCGACCTGATCTTTTGCTTGCCAGCATCATTCCGCTCACCAAGCATGTGCGGCTCGCGCCAGCCGTTTCAGTATTACCTCTGCATCATCCGGTGCATGTCGCCGAAACCTGGGCCACCCTCGATCTTCTGTCGGGTGGCCGCGTCGATTTCGCTGCCGGACGGGGTTACGACCGCAATGAATACCGACCCTTTGGCG
>CAMDRJ010000250.1 GCA_945906755.1 Klebsiella pneumoniae
AGCAACCAGCACCGAGGTATCGAGAAACGCTTTCACTTGGTCGTGCCGGCGTTCTTGCGGTGGCGTTCGGCGCGGATGGTACGAATTGCTTCCTCCGTTGCCTCGGCCGTAAGCGGCTTGCCGGTACGGAACACCCAGACGCCGCGCTCCTTTTGTAGTGGCGTGGCGCCGCGCGCGGGACGCAAGGTCAATTCGTCACCTTGGAACGTGAGTTCGAGCGTGTCGCCCGGAGATAGATGCATAGCGTCCCGTAGGGCCTTTGGCAGGACGACGCGGCCTGCCTGATCAAGGGTCAATTTCGTGTTCATATCGCCATATTATATTGGGAATAACCAATTGGGAAATGGGAATTATTCCGTCATCGGCAAACGCTAAACGGGGTCATGCACCGGCGCGGAGAAAGGCGGCGGCTTCGCGGCAAGGTGACCTCGATGCGATGCGGACGGACAAGTAATTCTGGTTGACGCCCCTCGTCCAATGGAATAACACGGTTGTCATCATGAAAGCGGTTCACGTCACCATTCGACGCATCGGCAATTCCCAAGGTGTGGTCATCCCGAAGCCGATTCTGGCGCGACTGGGCCTCAACGGCGAGCAGGGTGTGGAGATGACCATCGAGAGGGGCGCCCTCGTGTTGCGCAGACCGGCGAGCGCCGCGCGCACTGGTTGGGTGGCGGCGGCCAAAGAGATCGCCGAAGCCCGCGACGACGCATTGGTGATGGGCGAGTTTGGCAACGCGGCCGACGCGGAGCTCTCTTGGTGACGCGTGGGGAGATTTGGCGCGTAAATCTTGATCCCACTATCGGCGGCGAAATCAGAAAGTCACGTCCGTGCGTCGTGGTGTCGTCCGACGAAATGCATGATTGCGATACATCAGGGACGGAGAACGGTTCAGGCGATGAAATCGCGATGACTCCATTTCCAAGCCTGCGACCCATTACCCGTCGGTCGGGCGGACCGCTTCCGGGTTACGCCCGCGAGTGGCGGCTCGCCTCAAACGTGTGGGTCTCCGATCCCACGTCACTGCCGTACGTGCCTTCCTTCGATTGCTCGGTCGCGCTTGCTTCTAAGTAACATATTTGTTATTTTTGCGTTGTGGACTTTACGATCACCTATTACAGTGAAACTGTTCAGGCGGACATCCTGAACTTGCCCGATACCCTCGCTGCACGGTACATCGTGTTGACTCGTCGTATGGTTGGGCTCGGCCCCAACCTCGGGGAGCCGCACACCAAAGCGTTTGGGGAGGGGCTGTTCGAGCTTCGATTGAAAGGGGCCGAGGGAATTGCGCGGGTGTTCTTTTGCACCCTTGTCGGTAGACGTATCGTCATGCTGCGCAGCTTTATCAAGAAGACCGACAAGACGCCGCTGCGTGAACGCCGAATCGACGAAGCCCGGATGAAGGAGGTGAAGCATGAAAACGCATGACCAAGTCGTAAGAAAGCTAATGCGCCGCCCCGGAGTGCGCGCTGAAGTGGGGCGCTTGGAGCGCGAAGAGTTCGCTTTGCTCGACGCGCTGCTCAAGGCGCGTCAAGATGCTGGGCTTACTCAAGCAGAAGTGGCCGAGCGAATGGGAACCCAAGCCCCGTCGGTAGCACGCCTAGAGAGGGCACTTGCAACCGGGAAGCACTCGCCCTCCGTCGCAACATTGCGCAAGTACGTTAAAGCATGCGGCAAGCGCTTGGTTCTGCAAATCGCATAGCGAAACCGGACCTCAGGGGCAGACCATGATTAATTTCCGCGGCCCGTGAAAAATTGGGGTCGCGTTTGGCATTGTGACATCGAGGAAAGCACAAACTCGTGCCAGACGCAGGCCGGTGACGCATCGGCAATAAGAGAGCAGCCGGCTCGCTCGCGCCTCCAGGACTCTGCTATATTATGTGTACCGGCACTAGAGGACGTACACATCATGCGCACCAACATTGAAATAGACGACAAGCTGATGAAGGACGCGCTGCGGGCTTCCGGCGCAAAGACCAAACGCGAGGCGGTTGAGCTCGGGCTGCGGACACTGGTCGATTTACGACGGCAGGAACAGGCCCGGCGGCTCCGCGGCAAGGTTACGTGGGAAGGCGACCTGGATTCGATGCGGACCGACAAGTGATTCTCGTTGATTCCAGCGTTTGGATCGAGTACTTCCGCGGCACCGCGATTCCCGAGGTCGAATTGCTAGACGGGCTGTTTGGCAGGCGCCCACTGGCCGTGGGAGACCTGATCGCAGTCGAAGTGTTGCAGGGTGTACGCGATGAACGGGAGTACAACCGGGTTCGCGCGACGTTCGATGCCTTCACTAAAGTTGATCTTGTAGGTCATGAGGTGGCGCTCAAGGCGGCTCGGAACTTCAGAACGCTTCGGGGAATGGGGATCACGGTTCGCAAGACCATTGATTTGGTAATAGCCACTCGCTGCATCGAAGACGGGTTGACGCTGCTTCACTGCGACCGAGACTTCGATCCATTCGCGGCGCATCTTGGCCTGCGCGTTGCGTATTCGGAGACCTAGGCGGTGCGCTAGGAGGAATAGGGTCGGAGGAATAGGGTCGCGTCTTGCATTGTGACATCGCGCAGGAGTACGCCCACGCGTATTGCCGCTGCCCCGTTGTGCTGAACGTGGGCAGAGATTTTTCCCGGCGTTCCAGACACAGCGTCCGCGAGTGAAAGGGGGCGATCGCGCATCAGCGTTCCATCCAACTGTGGTGGTACGCTCCCCGCATTACCGCTCGACTACGTGCGCATGAAACCGTTCCTCCTCAACGAAGTCTTCGACGTCAATCTCGACCTTTCGATTAAGAAGGCTGGGATCGACGGTGTGCAGGGCATCGTCATCGATAAGTTCCTCAAGCATCCCGGCCAGGCACGAGAGGTGCTCGGCACTGCACCGGCCGCCAACTGGAAGCATGTCGCAGGCGGTCGCAACTTCGCCGATTACTACGACTGCCGTCTCAGGTTTCCGGTCTGGTTCCCCAACAATATGGTCGCGATCGCACATCAGGCGATCGAGAGCGTGTATGGCGCCAAAACGCAGCCGCAGGATCCGCATATCGACGTCAACTGGTTCATGCAAATCAACGCCAAGCGTGCCGACTTTGCGTTTCCGCATCACGATGTGCGTAATCCCGGGGTGCGCTCCTTCACGTGCCTTGTTTATCTCAATACGGAAAATGAAAGTTCTGGCGGCACCGGCTTCTTTCGATTCCGGCCGACCGGTACGCTCGCGACCGATGCGACGTTTGATCAGGCGGTGGTGAAGGACGCGCGTTTGGTTGAAGACGGGCGCGACTACTGGCCCGATCAAGTGGCCGGCCAGTGGGACATGATCGGCGCGGTCGATATGGTGCCAGGTCGCCTGCTTATTTTTCCGTCTCAGTATTTTCATGCCGCGTACCATCCTACCAATTCGTTCTACGATTTTCCGCGCATGACGTTGGCCTTCTGGATGATCTATTGATATGAGATGCGGCAAATCTGCGAGGTCCTGCCGTGGCTGATCTCGATCGTCTGATCAATGCTTTCGATCGCGCGCTTCGCACCTTGACGGGCGGCGCGCCGGCACGACGTGTGAGCCCGGCGGAGGCCGCTGCCGAACATGATTTGACCGACGTCGAGCGCCGCCACGCCGCAGCGCTCATGCGCGTGAATCACTGCGGGGAGGTGTGTGCGCAGGCGCTGTATCAGGGGCAGGCACTTGCTTCGACGAACGAATCGTTGCGCACCACGCTCGCTTTGGCCGCGCGCGAAGAAGAAGATCATCTTGCCTGGAGCGAAGCGCGTATCAAGGAACTGGGTGGGCGAACGAGCCTGTTGAATCCGCTTTGGTATGCCGGGTCATTCGCAATTGGGTTTGCGGCCGGCCGACTCGGTGATCGATGGAACTTGGGATTCCTGAAGGAAACCGAGCGTCAGGTCGAAGCGCACTTGACCGAGCATCTTGATCGCCTGAGCCCGCGCGATGACAAGACACGGGCGGTCATCGAGCGTATGCGTTCTGAGGAGGCAGGCCATGCCCATGCGGCCGAGCAACTCGGCGCGAGCGATTTGCCGTTGCCGGTGCGGGCGGCAATGCGGGCGTCGTCGAAGGTAATGACGGGCATCACCTACTACGTGTAGCGACGCGTTATCGCGCGCCGCCTTCCTCAACGATCTCATAGTCGTGCGTGATCTCCGCCGTCTTGGCGAGCATGATCGACGCTGAACAGTATTTCTGATGTGAAAGCTTGATGGCGTTTTCAACCATCGAAGGCTTCAGATTGCGCCCGCGTACGACGAAGTGCATGTGAATGCGGGTGAAGACCTTGGGGTCGGTTTCGGCGCGATCGGCGTCCAGTTCGATATGGCAGCCCGTTACTTCTTGCCGGCTCCGTTTTAGGATCAACACGACATCGAATGCGGTGCAGCCGCCGGTGCCGACCAGCACGGTTTCCATCGGGCGTGGCCCCAGATTGCGGCCGCCGGCGTCCGGAGCGCCGTCCATCACGATCGCATGTCCGCTCTCGGTTTCACCGACGAACGACATGCCATCGAACCAGCTCACTTTCGCTTTCATTAGGTCTCCTCCGCATGCGGGTGCGTGTTGTCATCAATAGGGCGACTCTAACCCACGTTGAATCGAAGAACAGCCAAGGTGAACGTTGCGAGTCTTTTTAAATACGATCGTTCTTAAATGGCTAAATTAATCGACGCGCGGCAGGTGGTTGCTCGCGATTGAAAGTGGTTGATGGATCGATGTGCTCAATACAAAAGCACGTTCAAACTTAATTCTTGCAGTGCACAATTTTTATTGCTATAGTCCGTCCCATGGTTGGGCAAGCATCAGTCGAATGAATGGGTTCGATGCTTCGATTGATCCTTGGCCCACAAGGTTGTCTCCTCCACCCTCCTCCTTTGGTGGAATTGAACGCGGCTCGCAAGAGCCGCGTTTTTCTTTTCTGGGTCCGAAAAAGCGGACCGCACTGCAGTTTGCGGATCGCGGCGGACCCAACGCGATTTTCCAGCGGCCTCATCAAGCTCGTTGACGCCGGTCTTGAGTCGAACTAGACTCGCGGGTTCCCCCGATCCCTAAGGAATGTGGGAGGGCCGTCTCGCCCAATCCTGCATCCCTTTCTGTTCAAAGCCTTCCGCACCTATGTCAACCTTCTTCGCAAAATCCCACGAAGTCCGTCGCGAGTGGCTCATCATCGACGCGACCGACAAAGTTCTCGGGCACCTCGCTGTCGAGTGCGCCCGGCGCCTGCGCGGCAAGCATAAGCCAGAGTTCACGCCGCATGTTGATACGGGCGATTACATCGTCGTGGTCAATGCGGACAAGCTGCGCGTCACCGGCGACAAAGCCCAGCAGAAAATGTATTACAGCTTCAGCGGCTATCCGGGTGGGCTCAAGGAATCCAATTTCGCGAAAGTGCATGCGCGATTTCCCGAGCGCGTCCTTGAGAAAGCAGTGAAGGGCATGCTGCCGAAAGGCCCGCTTGGTTACGCCATGCTGAAAAAATTGAAAGTCTATCGAGGCGCCGAGCATCCCCACACCGCTCAGATGCCGAAGACCTTGGAGCTTACGCAATGATCGGCAATTACAACTACGGAACGGGGCGTCGCAAAAGCGCGGTAGCCCGTGTGTTTATGAAGCGCGGTAAGGGCGTGTTCATCGTCAACGAGAAGCCGGTTGACCAGTACTTCGGTCGCGAAACAGGTCGGATGATTGTGCGCCAGCCGCTCGTGCTGACTGATAACTTGATGACCTTCGATATTCAAGTGAACGTCGATGGCGGTGGTGAGTCCGGCCAAGCCGGTGCGGTTCGCCATGGCATCACGCGCGCTTTGATCGACTACGACGCAACGCTTAAGCCGATGCTGTCGCGCGCTGGTCTCGTGACCCGCGATGCACGCGAAGTCGAGCGTAAGAAAGTCGGTCTCCACAAGGCGCGCCGTCGCAAGCAGTTCTCGAAGCGCTAGCCGTTCGCGCAGCGTGCCGCGGGCTTCCCCGCACGCTGCCTGCCTATCAAGCGCGATCAATCGATCGCGCCCCTCACGATTTCGTCGCCGCGCCTGCTCGCGGCGTTTGGTCGTCCGCAAATCCTATGTGCGATGCCCGCAATCGGCAGTTTGATCAGAGCGTTGCCGGCTAAGGCTCTTCGGGTCAAAAAAGCCACCATTTGGCGGCTGCACCGCCCGAATCATTGACAGTCGTAACAGAGCTATCACAATGGCTAGTCGCTGGAAGGCGGCCCTGTGGTTCTGCTGGATGCGCGCTGCTCTAGGCGACCGCGCACGGCCAGCCCTCCTTCCTTCTACCCAACGCGGCCCTCGCCCTTACTTGCCGGAAATCTATCGATGGCT
>CAMDRJ010000251.1 GCA_945906755.1 Klebsiella pneumoniae
CCCCATCTTCAACTACCCGCTAGCTCGCCACGTGAGCCGGCGGAGTTTCATTGCTAATCAGGTAAGGCATTGATTCCGCTCACGTGGAAGAAAACGGCGCCCTAGGGTGCCGTTTTTTTTGGTGCATAGGAGGAGGCAGCGCGCATGGAGACGTTTCTCCAGCAGCTCATCAACGGGCTCACGCTTGGGGCTGTGTACGCCGTCGTCGCGCTCGGCTACACGATGGTCTACGGGATCATTCAGCTCATCAATTTCGCGCATGGCGAAGTCGTGATGATCGGTGCGATGGTCGCGTTCACGGTGATCACGATGCTTGCCGCATCCGGACTTCCGCCCGTCGTAATCGTGTTCATCGGCGCGGCGTGTGCGATTCCAGTGTGCATGATCGTTGGCTATTTGTTGGAGCGCATCGCGTATCGACCGCTACGGAATGCCCCGCGCTTGGCACCGCTTATTACCGCGATTGGCATGTCGATTGTCTTGCAACACATCGCGATGATGGTGTGGACGCCGAACAACCTCGCGTTTCCGCAGATTATCAAGACCGAGACCTACCATCTTGCCGGCGCATCCATTACCAATGTGCAGATTGTCATCGTCATCATGTGCTTTGTGCTGATGGGCGGGCTCTTGTGGCTCGTGCATCGCACGCGACTTGGCATCTCGATGCGTGCTACCGCGCAGAATCCCAAAGTGGCGGGGCTAATGGGCGTGAATATCAATCGCGAAATCGCCATCACATTTGCCATTGGTGCGGCCCTTGGTGCGGTGGCTGGTGTCATGGTGGGTTCGTATTACGGCATCGCGCATTACCAGATGGGTGCTCTGCTTGGACTGAAGGCCTTCTGCGCGGCCGTGCTTGGCGGCATCGGCAATGTGCCAGGCGCCATGGTGGGGGGGCTGTTGCTTGGCGTCATCGAGGCGTTGGGTGCAGGCTACATCGGCGATCTCACCGACCTGTGTGCCGTGACCTGGTTGTTTTCAGGCCTTGCCGAGCGGTGCGCGGCCGGTGAGCACATCAGCCTGTTTGGCAGTAACTATCAAGATGTGTTCGCGTTCCTGGTGTTGATCGCAGTGCTGGTTTTTCGGCCTTCAGGCCTGTTGGGGGAGCGGGTTGGTGATCGTGCCTAGCGACAAGTGAAAGGTGAAAGGTGAAAAGTGAAAAGTGAATTGCTAACGCGCGCTCGATCGCCGGTGCTGGCGTGGATCGGCATTGCGTTGATCGCGGTTGCGCTGATTGCGCTGCCGTTTGCGCTCGCGCAGATCGGCACGGCGTGGGTGCGGATCGCCAATCTCGCGATTCTGTTTGCGTTGCTCGCGCTCGGACTCAATATCGTCGTCGGGTTTGCGGGTCTCCTTGATCTTGGTTACATCGCATTTTTTGCGGTGGGCGCCTACTGCTATGCGCTGCTTGCCTCGCCGCACTTTGGGCTGCATCTGCCGTTCTGGATCATTCTCCCGATCGGCGCGCTGGTGGCTTGCTTTTTCGGCGTCCTGCTCGGTGCGCCAACCTTGAAATTGCGCGGCGACTATCTTGCGATCGTCACGCTCGGATTCGGCGAGATCATTCGCGTATTCCTCAATAATCTGGCCAGACCGATCAACATCACCAACGGACCGCAGGGCATCTCCCGCATCGATCCGGTTTCGATCGGTGGCATCAAGTTCAACACGACCGATAAAGTGTTCGATCTGACCATCTCTGGTCCGATGAAGTACTACTACTTGTTGCTTTTCGTTTTGATTATCGCGATCGTCATCAACATTCGTCTGCAGAATTCCAGGATCGGTCGTGCGTGGGAAGCGATTCGCGAAGACGAGATCGCGGCACGCGCGATGGGTATCAATACGACCCAGATCAAGCTGCTCGCATTTGCGATGGGGGCTAGTTTCGGCGGCATCGCCGGTGGCATCTTCGCCGCGATTCAGCAGTTCATCAGCCCGGAAAGCTTTGTGCTGGTCGAATCGATCATGGTGTTATCGATGGTGGTGCTGGGCGGCATGGGCAATATCTGGGGCGTCGTGGCCGGGGCGGTGCTGCTGTCGTTCGTGCCGGAGATCCTTCGCTATACGGTGCTGCCGGTGCAGAACGCTTTATTTGGCAAGGCGATCGTCGAACCGGAAGTCATTCGCATGCTGCTCTTCGGTCTCGCGCTGGTCGCGGTGATGCTGTATCGGCCGGCCGGGCTCTTCCCCTCCGCGGTGCGCAAACGTGAATTGGCCAAGCCGGACACCACAAGGTTGCCCGCGTGACCGAACGCCTATTGGTTTGCACCGATCTTGCGAAACGCTTTGGCGGTGTGCAGGCGTTGGATGGTGTGTCGTTCCAGATTGACCGCAACGCGATCTATGGTCTGATCGGCCCAAATGGGGCCGGTAAAACGACGCTTTTCAATCTCTTGACTGGCATCTACACGCCAGATGGCGGCAAGATCCAATTCGCAGGCAGCGCCATGGCGGGGCTGTCCCCCGATCGTGTTTGCGAACGGGGCATCGCGCGAACGTTTCAGAATATTCGCCTCTTTGCCAACCTCAGTGTGTTGGAAAACGTCATGATCGGGCGCCATGTGCGCACCAAGTCAGGCGTGTTCGGCGCGGTGTTCCGCACCCGATCGACGCGCGTCGAGGAAGCCGCGATCGAACGCCGTGCGAACGAACTGCTTGGCTATGTTGGTCTCGCGGATCGCGCCAACGACATCGCCAAGAGTCTGCCCTATGGCGAGCAGCGCCGCCTCGAAATCGCGCGCGCATTGGCAACCGAACCCAAGCTTCTTGCTCTTGATGAACCTGCCGCCGGCATGAATTCCACCGAGAAGTCCGCGCTTGGCGAACTCATCAAGCGGATCCGGACTGATGGCATTACCGTGCTCCTCATCGAGCATGATGTGAAGCTGGTGATGGGGATTTGTGAGCGCATCCTGGTACTCGACTATGGCAAACCGATTGCAGAGGGTGTTCCCGAACACGTGCGACGTGATCCGCGCGTGATCGAAGCGTACCTCGGCACCGTGCGCGATGACGGCGCCAAGGTGGCGACGTGACTAATGAGCCGTTGTTGCGCGTGGCCGGTTTGGCGGTTGCCTATGGCGGCATTCGCGCCATCAAAGGGATCGATTTCGAGATTTATGCCGGCGAAACCGTCACGCTGATTGGTGCCAATGGCGCGGGCAAGACGACAACGCTACGCGCGATTACCGGACTCGTCCCGCCAGCTGCCGGATCGATTCGCTTCAACGGCCATGACAGCACCAGCGCAACGTCATTTAGCCTGGTGCAGCAGGGGTTGGCCATGGTGCCCGAAGGGCGCGGCGTATTCCCTCAGCTCACCGTGTCTGAGAACATCGCAATGGGAGCGTATGTTCGTAACGACAAAGCGGCGATTGCCAATGACGTGGAGCGTGTGTTCAGCTTGTTTCCGCGTTTGCGGGAGCGCAGTCAACAGTCCGCAGGCACGCTTTCAGGTGGCGAGCAACAGATGCTCGCGATCGGCCGGGCGTTGATGTCGCGGCCAAAGTTGCTGCTGCTCGATGAGCCCTCCATGGGGCTTGCGCCGGTGATCGTGCAAAAAGTCTTTGAAGTGATCGAATCGATCGCGCGCGAGGGCGTCACCATTTTGCTCGTTGAACAGAACGCCAATCTCGCGCTTAGAGCGAGCGATCGCGCCTATGTATTGGAGAGCGGGCTTATTACCATCGCGGGCAAATCCGCCGATCTTCTCGCCGACCCCAAGGTGCGGGCTGCTTATCTTGGTGAGTAGCTGATGGGGCGGCGCGGTAGTATCAGTCCCCTGCCGGTCGACCCCAAAGAACCACAATGATCAAGACGCTCCTCACCTTGCTGACCCTTGGCAAGCTCGGCTTCGTGCTGAAGACAGGCGGCACGATGATTATCTCAGTAGGTGTGTATGCGTTCGTCTTCGGCTGGTGGTATGCGGTGGGCATCGTGCTCCTTATCTTTGTGCATGAAATGGGTCACTTTGCGTCCGCCCGGCAGCGCGGGCTTGCGGTCGGGGCGCCAACATTTATTCCGTTTGTCGGTGCGTGGATTGATTTGAAGGACCAGCCGATGAATGCCGAGACCGAGGCGTACATCGGTATCGCTGGACCGATCGCGGGCACCGCTGCGGCGATGCTCTGTTACTGGGTCGCGGAAATGACCGACTCAAAGCTCTGGCTGGCGCTTGCCTATACCGGCTTCATGCTGAATCTCTTCAATTTGATTCCGCTCTTACCACTCGATGGCGGGCGTATTACCAATGTTCTATCACCGCATATCTGGTGGCTTGGCATTCCAGTCCTGGTCGCGTTGTTTTGGGTGCGGCCCAGTCCGATGCTGATTCTCGTCGCGCTGCTTGCTGCACCCCATGCCTGGCGGGCATTCCGCGGCAAACGCGATGACGATGTGCCGCCGCGCTACTTCGATACGCCAATGCGGACACGCATTGTCTATGGCATATGGTATCTGGGGCTGTGCGCGTTTCTTGGCTTCATGACCTACGAGCTGCATGAAATGCTGGTCGCGAAGAAACTTTGATTGATGCAATAGGAGTGGTATGCGATTCATGACAGTTAGGACGGCGAGGCAACAATGAGCACCGCTGCCGTGGAAACATGGGACTACATCATCGTCGGAGCAGGTGCGGCCGGCTGTGTTCTGGCGAATCGGCTGACCGAATCGGGCCGCTTTCGTGTGTTGCTATTGGAGGCGGGCGGTAACGACAACAAACTGTGGATTCGCGTACCGGCCGGCTTCACGCGAACCATGTTCGACAAGCGAATTTCCTGGGGCTATCACAATGCACCGGGTCCGGCCATCGGCAATCGTAAGATCCCTTGTCCGCGCGGCAAAGTGCTGGGTGGCTCCAGCTCCATCAATGGCCACGCCTATGTGCGCGGCCAAGCCGGGGACTATGAAGATTGGGTGGCGCTCGGCGCCAACGGCTGGGGCTGGTCGGACGTGCTGCCCTATTTCAAGCGCGCCGAAACGCGCGTCGGCGACTGCGATCCATCGGTGCGAGGGACGAGCGGTCCGCTCATCGTCAATGATCCGCGCCTCATGCATCCGCTGTCAGAGACTTATCTGCAAACGATGCAGGCGCTCGGCGAGCGGTTGAATCCGGACTACAACAGCGGTGATCAGGAAGGTTGCGGTTTCTATCAGCACTTGATGCAGCAAGGTCGACGGTGGAGCGCCGCCGACGCTTACCTTCGACCGGCCATGCAGCGCCCGAATCTTGCGGTCCGCACGCATGCCCAGGCAACGCGTATTGAATTCGAGGGTCGTCGTGCAGTGGGTGTGCGGTTTCAGGTTGCAGGCGAATCCTATTCAGCGCGTGCGGCACGCGAAGTCATCCTCGCCGCCGGCGCGATCAACTCGCCACAACTCTTGCAGTTGTCCGGGATCGGCGATCCGGCACTGCTCGATAAGATGCAAATCCCGGTGGTCGCACCGTCGGCGGGCGTGGGTCGCAACCTCGTCGATCACTATGCCGCGCGCATCGCGGTTCGCGTGCATGGCGCACCGACGCTCAATGAACGATCGCATGGCGTCCCGCTCGTCGCCGAAGTGCTCAAGTATCTTTTTCAGCGCCGCGGCTTGCTGACCATGGCGCCCTCGAATGCGTATGGATTCGTGCGAGCAGTCGAAGGGGCGGCACGGCCGGACACACAGCTACTCTTTACGCCAGCGAGTTCGGCGGTCGGTCAAGTGGTGGGGCAGGCCAAGCTTGAACGCGAGCCCGGCATGACCTGCGGTGTGCTGCAATTGCGGCCCTATAGTCGCGGACATGTGCGAATCGTCGATCGCCATCCATTTACGGCGCCAGAAATCCAGCCCAACTATCTGGCCGATCCGCGCGATAGCGACACCTTGCTCGCTGGCCTTCGCTTCGTGCGGCGGCTCTTCGCCGCGAATCCGCTTGCCTCATTTATTGCGTCGGAAACCTGGCCTGGTCCCGACGTATCGAGCGACGATGAACTCGTCGATTTCGCGCGGCGTACCGGCTCGACCGTCTATCACCCAGTGGGGACTTGCCGCATGGGTGCAGAGGAAACGCTGCCGGTCGATACGTCGCTAAAGGTACGTGGCGTCGAAGCCCTTCGCGTCATCGATGCATCGGTGATGCCCACCATGATTTCGGGCAATACCTACGCAACGACGATCATGATCGCTGAGCGTGGCGCGGATTTGGTAATGCGTTGACCAACAAACCTTTCTAGGATTTGTTCTGCGCCGCGAGTACATCGGCGGTGGTGGTAAACGAATCGGCGAAGAAATCATCGAGCGCGAGGTTGCGCTTGGAAGTGAAGTCGTTGCGCGCGGAGTCCA